>CAJXWJ010000004.1 GCA_913062925.1 uncultured Pseudorhodobacter sp.
GCCTGTTTGGCCTGCCCAAAGCCGATATCCTCGTCGGCCCCGGCAACCAATATGTCGCCGAAGCCAAGCGCATTCTCTACGGCCAAGTCGGTATCGACATGTTTGCGGGCCCAACCGACAGCATGGTGATTGCCGATGCAACTGCCGATGCCGCCATGGTCGCCGCCGATCTGGTCGGACAGGCCGAGCATGGCTATAACTCGCCGGTCTGGCTTGTCACCTCGGACCGCGGGCTTGCAAGCGCGGTGCTGGATCTGGTGCCGCGCCTGATCGCCACACTGCCGGCGCTGAACCGTGACAGCGCGCAGGCGGCTTGGACCGAGCTTGCCGAGGTGATCCTCTGCGATGGCCCCGAAGAGATGGCGCAAGTCGCCGACCAAGTCGCCCCCGAACATTTGCATGTGCAGGCGGCCGATCTGGAGTGGTGGCTGAACCGGCTGCGCGCCTATGGGTCGCTGTTTTTGGGCGAAGAAACCACGGTGGCCTTTGGCGACAAAACCTCTGGCCCGAACCATGTGCTGCCCACCTCGGGGGCTGCGCGCTACACCGGCGGGCTTTCGGTGCATAAGTTCATGAAAACAGTGACATGGCAGCGCGCCACCCGCGCCGCCGCCCGCCCCTTGGCCGAAGCCACCGCGCGCATTTCGCGGCTGGAGGGAATGGAGGGCCACGCCCGCTCTGCCGATATTCGGCTGGCGAAGTTCTTTCCAGATGAGGTGTTTGATCTGCGCGCGCCGGCGATCTCGGGCTAGGGGGGCGTCAGTTGCTGGCATATCAACGCAAAGGCCAAGGCCCGACATTGGTTTTGGTGCATGGCTATCTGGCCGGCAGCGCGATTTGGGCGGCCCAGATTGAGGCCTTCAGCCGCGATTATGATGTGATCTGCCCCGATCTTGCAGGCTTTGGCGCCAGCGCCGATCTGACCGCCCCCGACAGCATTCAGGGCCATGCGCAGCTGGTGCTGGATCTGCTTGATCACCTGCAAATCGACCAGTTTGATCTGCTGGGGCATTCGATGGGCGGGATGATTGTGCAGTCCATGGCCGTGATGGCGCCCGCGCGTCTGCGCAGTCTGATCCTTTACGGCACCGGCCCGCAGGGGGTTCTACCCGGCCGGTTCGAGACCATCGCGCAATCGCGTGCAAGGATCACCGAGCAAGGTCTGGCAACCACCGCCCGACGCATTGCCGCGACTTGGTTCTTAGAGGGCGAGAAAGCCGCAGGCTTTGCCCTTTGCGACAGGCTTGGCCAACAGGCATGCCTGCAAGCAGCTTTGGCCAGCTTGACAGCTTGGGAAGGCTGGGATGGCCGCAGCAGCCTTGCCGATATCACTGCGCGGACGCTGGTTTTATGGGGCAGCCAAGATCGCTCTTATGATTGGTCGCAACCCGAAGCACTTTGGCGCGGCATCGCAGACGCCGACCTAGCGGTGGTGCCAAATTGCGCCCATAACGTGCATCTAGAAAAGCCGAAACTTTTCAACACCTTGCTGGCCGATTTTTTACGCGGCACATGATGGCTAGGCCCTAAGATCTGCCCCGCAGGCTTTGTGCGGTTTGCAATGCCCCGCTTGCCACTTTACCGTGGCTGAACCTTGCCAGCACGACAACCGCAGACAGGCGCGCCAGAGCCTCTGAAAAACCTACCTCTGCCGCGTGAATATGCAGTGTCCCCCTTGATCCATGTCAAAATTCCGACGATCCTGCCTGCCTTATGCGGGCGATTGATGGGCGGTGTATCCCAGAGGAGATGACGATGACGACCGAAGAATTGCGGGCAATCGCCAAACGAGAGATGCCGCAGATCAAAGTTGAAACTGTGGCGGGCAGCTATCGTTGGAACGTGATTGACAGCCTTCCCGGCAATCGACACATCGGCATCGAACTTGGCGTTGCGGGTGGCTCGTTTTCGGCGCGCATGATGCGTTCTGGCAAGTTCAAACGCTTTTACGGCGTCGATATTTACGGCGATGGACATACCGTTGTTGAATATAAAAAGGCCCTGCGCAGCGTCGGCCTTAACCGCAACTTTCACCTTTTGCGGATGACGTTCGATCAAGCGCTGGATCTATTTCCCGATCAGTTTTTCGATTTCATCTATGCAGACGGCTATGCCCACACCGGCGAAGAAGGCGGTCAAACCTTGCTGAATTGGTACGCTAAATTAAAGCCGGGTGGCGTGATGGCGGGGGACGACTACGATCCAGAGGCTTGGCCCTTGGTTGTTTGGGCCGTTCACAACTTGGCAGATCAGCTTGGCGTCGATCTGAAAATCACGGATTTAACGGTGGATGAGACTTACAACCGCTATCGCTCTTGGTATTTTACCAAGCCCGAAGGCCCAGAGCCCGAACTGCGGCCAAGCCCTTTGCTTGTCCAGTTTGGAAACCAAGAAAAAGCTGCACGCGCAGAAAAGAACAAGGAAAAAATCGCGGCCAAGCGCGCGCGACATGGATCGTCTTGAATGAGCCGCTTCGGGGTCTTAGGGCCCTCTCGTTGCCAGAGATTAATGCGCCCATCCCCCTTCAAATCAATCTTTTCTGGAAACCCCCTCATACCGTCAGATGCTTCGCTGCTTGATGGTCCGGTATGCTCGGAGTTCTGTGTGAAATTTGTAAAGGATTTGCACACAGGCAAAACGGCGAAAAAACTGCGCTTTCTGGAAAACGTGTATCTTTAAGATATTGATTTTATTTAGTAATTTTGGTGACTCCGGCGGGATTCGAACCTGCAACCTGTCCCTTAGGAGGGGACTGCTCTATCCAGTTGAGCCACGGAGCCACTCTGCTCTATTTGCGGAAAAAACCGCAAAGATGCAACAGGCTGTTGAGGTGATTTTGGAAAGGTAAGGGGGAGTGAATTTTTGGCCCACCACTCCCCCTAAGGTCCGTCGCGTCTGGGTTGAGAGCTTGCAGGACGCGCAGGATATCGTCGGCCTTAAGACCGTTACCGCTAACATAGCTGATATTGTAGGCTTGGACAAGCGCTCTTTTAGCGGTAACACTAGCGCACGCCAGAACAGATAGGCCCAGACAACGTGAGCATCCCACCGATTTCCGATCCCCGCCGCACCTTGACCCTTCGCGATGTCTCCGAGGCCTCGGGGGTCAGCGAAATGACTGTCAGCCGCGTGCTGCGCAACCGCGGCGATGTCTCGGAAAGCACCCGCGAACGTGTGTTGGAAGCGGCGCGGCGGCTGGGCTATGTGCCCAACAAAATCGCAGGAGCGCTGGCCAGTCAGCGGGTAAATCTTGTGGCGGTGATCATCCCCTCGATGTCGAATATGGTCTTTCCCGAGGTGATGACCGGCATTTCGGACACGCTGGAAGATACTGGCCTGCAACCCGTTGTCGGCATTACCAATTACTCGCCAGACCGCGAAGAATCCGTGCTTTACGAGATGCTGTCCTGGCGGCCATCGGGCGTGATTATCGCGGGGCTGGAACATACCGAAGCCGCACGCGCGATGATGGCGCAGGCCGGCATTCCGATTGTCGAGATCATGGATATCGACGGCACGCCCGTAGATTCCGCCGTTGGCATTTCGCATCGCCGCGCGGGCCGCAAAATGGCCGAAGCGATTATCGCCGCGGGCTATCGCAACATCGCCTTCCTTGGCACGATGATGCCCTATGATCACCGCGCTCGCAAACGGCTGGAGGGCTTTGAAGAGGCTTTGGCAAAGGCCGGTCTGACGTTGGTCGATCGCGAGTTTTACTCGGGCGGCTCGGCTCTGCTGAAAGGGCGCGAGATGACCGAAGCGGTGCTAACCCGCAGCCCACAGGTGGATTTTTTGTATTATTCCAATGATATGATTGGCGCTGGTGGACTTTTGTACTGCCTGCATAAGGGCATTGATGTGCCCGGCCAAATCGGTCTTGCGGGGTTCAACGGCGTCGAATTGCTGGATGGTTTGCCGCGCAAACTGGCCACGATGGATGCCTGTCGCCACGAAATAGGCCGCCGTGCCGCAGCCATCATTGCAGGCAAGGCACAAGGCGAGGTGATCGGCGGCGAGGTTGTCGAGCTGTCACCAACCTTGCAGCGCGGCGATACCATTCGCAACTAACTGCCTTTGACCAAACTCGTTTTCCCGTGGCGTTTTACCAGTAGATCGGATCTTTCATGAAAAAACCGAGCAGCAAAACCCGCTCTCGCATCGCCCCGCATGTGCAGAAATGGATCAGCGATCCCGCCAGCTTTGCACTGCCCGAAGGCGTGGAAACGCGTCAGGTCAGCCTCCCCGATCACGAGGTGATCTTTGCCTTTTCCAACCCCGAGGACCGTATCCAGCGCAAGCATCGCCGTGGCAAATATTACGAGCCAGACGAGCTTGAGGCGATCCGCGCCTATCTGAAACCAGGTGATGTGTTTTGCGATTTGGGCACCAATATTGGCAATCACACGCTGTTTGCCTTGCTGAGTCTGGGGGCATCGAAATCCATTGTCGTAGAGCCAAATGTCGCAGCCTACGCGCTTTTGGTGGCCAATCTTGTGCTAAACGGCCTGCTTGACCGCGTTGACACCCAGCATCTTGGGCTTGGGGTCGGGCGTAAGGCCTCGGGCGGCTTTGGCATGTCCGTGCCAGAAAAGAACCTTGGCGCAGGCACGCTTAAGGCCGGAACCGGCGATATCGAGATCAAGACCGGCGACGCACTGCTGGCAGATCAGCAGGTCGATTTTATCAAGATCGACGTCGAAGGCATGGAGATTGATGTCATTGAGGGCCTGCGCCAAACCATCGCCCGCTGCAAACCGCGGATCTTCGTTGAAATCGACCGAGAGAATAATACCGAATTTTGCGCGCTGATGGCCGAGCTTGGCTATGTTGAGGCGCTAGAGGTGCGCAAGCTCCGCTTTAACCGAAACGCGATTTTTGTGCCAGCATGACCGCGGCGGCGCCGCAAGACTGATCCAAAGACGGGCGCCCTGCGTAGAGTTTGTAGGTGTTTAAAGGAGATGTTCAATGGTCGTTTCGCGCCGCATGATGGTTATGTCCCTGCTGACTGCCCCCGCCGCTTTGGGGGTCTTGCCGGCTCTGGCCGCCAGCTCTGCCCCAGGCTTCAGCTTTGAGTCGATCGACGGCGGCAGCTATGACACCGCGCAATGGCGCGGCAAGCCGGTACTGGTGGTCAATACGGCCTCGATGTGTGGCTACACGCCGCAATATGCCGATTTGCAAGCGCTGTCCGATCTGCTGGGCGCGCGGGCGGTGGTGCTTGCGGTTCCGTCGAACGACTTCAACCAAGAGCTTGCCAGCGAGGCTGAGGTGAAGAACTTTTGCGCGCTGAACTATGATCTGACTTTGCCAATGACCACGATCACCCATGTTGCCAAGGGCGATGTTCATCCGTTTTACGCTTGGGCAAAGGCGCAGAGCGGGTTCAAGCCCGGCTGGAACTTTAACAAGGTCTTGTTGGATAAAGACGGCAATATCGTCAAATCTTGGGGATCAAACGCCAAGCCGATGGGTCCTGTAAAAGAGGCGATGGAGGCCTTGCTGGGCTAAGGCCGCCTAGAACCCCGCCGCCAAACGCGCGCCTTGGTCTATGGCGCGTTTGGCGTCCAGCTCTGCCGCAAGATCCGCGCCGCCAATGACATGATGCGCAATGCCCGCCAGCGTCAGCCGCTCTGCCAACCCGCGCTCGGGCATCTGACCGGCACAAAGCACCACGGTATCAACCGGCAAGACCTGCTCGACCCCGTCGCGGGCAATCCGCAAGCCCTCCGGCTCGATGCCCAGATAGCTGACGCCGCCGATCATCTTGACACCCTTCATCGCAAGGGCTGCGCGATGGATCCAGCCAGTGGTTTTGCCCAGATGGCGGCCAAGCTTTTCGGCCTTTCGCTGCAACAGCCAAACCTCGCGTTGGGGCGCTTCGGGCAGTGGTTGCACCAAACCGCCCGCGACATCCGCCGGATCACCAACCCCCCATTCGCGCCGCCATGCGGCTGGATCTTGGGCCAACAGATGCGGACCAGCGACCAGAAACTCGGCGACATCAAAGCCGATACCGCCCGCGCCAATCACCGCCACCCTTGGCCCCACCGGCGCCCCTTGCAGCACCTCGATATAGCTTAGCGCACGCTCTTGCCCCGCAAGTGCTATGTCACGCGGCACGACACCGGTGGCGATCACCACCTCGTCAAAACCGTGCAGGTCTTCCACCTCTGCCAAAGCGCCCAAACGCAGATCAATCTTTGCCGCCAAAATCGAGGCTGCAAACCAATCAACCAGCCCGTCGAATTCTTCTTTGCCCGGCACGCGGCGCGCAAGGTTTAGCTGGCCGCCCAAGGCATTGGCGCGGTCGAACAACACCACCTGATGCCCGCGCTGCGCTGCAACCAGCGCCGCCATCATCCCCGCAGGGCCAGCCCCCACCACCGCCACGCGTTTTGGCGACAAGCTGGGCGGATAGCTTAGAACCGTTTCATGGCAGGCGCGCGGATTGACAAGGCATGAGGTCAGCTTGCCCGAAAACGTATGGTCCAAGCAGGCCTGATTGCAGGCGATGCAGGGCGCGATCAGATCGGCCCGCCCCGCCGCCGCTTTAGCAACAAAGTCGGGGTCGGCCAAGAACGGCCGCGCCATCGACACCATATCGGCCGCACCTTCGGCCAACAGGGCTTCGGCGACATCAGGGCTGTTGATCCGGTTCGAGGTGATCACAGGGATCGAAACCTCGGGCCGCAGCCGCGCGGTCAGATAGCTAAAGGCCGCGCGTGGCACCGAGGTGGCAATCGTCGGCACCCGCGCTTCGTGCCAGCCGATGCCGGTGTTCAAAAGGCTTGCGCCCGCCGCCTCGACCGCGCGGGCCAGCAGCACGACCTCGTCCCAAGTCGAGCCGTCGGGCACCAGATCAATCAGGCTGATGCGGTAAATCAGAATGAAATTAGGCCCCACCGCCGCCCGCACCCGCCGCACCACCTCGACCGGCAGGCGCATACGATTGGCATAAGATCCGCCCCAATCATCGGTGCGGGTGTTTGTGTGGCGCACCAGAAATTGGTTCAGAAAATAGCCTTCCGATCCCATCACCTCGACCCCGTCATAGCCCGCGGCCTGCGCGCGCTGCGCGGCTGTGACGATGGCGCTGATCTGCGCCTCGATGCCTTCGGCATCCAAAGCGCGCGGCGCGAAGGGCGAGATTGGCGATTTTATCGCCGAGGCCGAAACGCAGTCTTTCGAATAGGCATAGCGCCCAGCATGCAGGATCTGCATCGCAATCCGCCCGCCCGCCTGATGCACGCGGTCGGTGACAAGGCGGTGGTTTTCAATATCTTGATCCGAAAACAGCCCCGCCGCACCCGGAAACACCCCACCTTCACGATTGGGCGCCATGCCGCCGGTCACCATCAGCCCGACGCCACCGCGCGCACGGGTGGCATAGAATTCTGCCACACGGTTCCAATCGCCGGTTTCTTCCAGCCCCGTGTGCATAGACCCCATAAGCACCCGATTTTTCAGGGTGACATGGCCAAGATCAAGTGGGGCCAGCAGGTGGGAATAGGGCATAGGATCCTCCGGGTTCACCGCAGGATGCCTTGTGCAGCGGCGGCTGTCACCCAAAACGCCGCGTCACCCTACTGCGCTGTCTCTACGCAATGCCGCCGGAAGGCCCGCTTAAGCATATCAAGTTCGGCCCGCAGCAGATCGACCTCTGCCCGCAGATCGTCTTCCATGGCAACACCCGTAATCACCGAGAAATGCTGTAACTTTTCGCCGGTCGCAAGATTGCGGATCAAAAAGGTCTGCACCCCCTCTGATAAAACCTCGATCGGGATCGGCACCCGCACCAGCCAATCGCCCTCACGCTCGGGCACGCGGGTCACGCTTAGTCCGGCCACGACCTGCTCTAGATGCACCACCTCCAACTCAGGTTCGGCGGCGATGCCGGTCAGCACCCCCTCCCAAATGCCCGAGCGGATCCTTGTCTTTGTCAGTTTAGCGTCCATTCTGCGGCCTTTACAGTTCTGCGCGGGGGCGGCGGCTAAGGGTGATATCCCGCAAGATGATTTGATTCATCTCGGGGCCTTCGAAGATCAGATCAACCCATAGCCGTTCGACCCGACGCTCATTTATCTTTGAATAGGCAAGATCAAATTCGACCATCACCTCTTCCTCATTCAGGGGCAGTTCGCGCACGATCTGTTCGACATTGGGACCGTGCTTGATGTTCAATCTGGCGAAAATCTCCAGCGGTTTTTCCATCTCGACGATCACATCCATGCGAATGACATGCTTTTGCTTTAGGCCGCGCGCCGCATCTTCTGGCAGGTCAACGACCAGCGACAGAAACGAGCCGTCAAAGCGGAAAACGTCCATCCGAAAGCCAAAGGGCGCAATATCCGAAGCCCGCGAGTTGCGGATCTGGCGCACGGTCAGTTCAGAGCGGCGGCAATCGTGAAACAGCGTCGCGCCGTCAAAAATCTCGGACTTACCAGAGACGCTGGCAAAGCCTGGAATGGGCAGCGGGCCCTTCCAAAGATCAGGCCGCCAGGTCCAATCGGTGCCAGGGGGTTTGCGGATGATGTTCGAACCGATGACCGGCAACGCAAGCCGATGGTCGGCGGCATGGATCACCCGATCCAGATTGCGCCGAAGCGCGCGTGCCCGGCCGCGCAAGCCGCGCAAAGCATCCAGATCAGCCGTCTCTGCCTGATCGCCCGCAAAGCTCCAGTGCCGCAACACCCGCCGATGCAGATAGCTGTCGACAAACCTTGTCAAAATGCGCCGCATGAACCCTCTACTTTTTACCACGGCTTCAAGGCCAAGCCTGACACCGAAACCGAATCTTTTATCGCTGCTAAAATGTTAATACTCCATCCATAAGACAAGCCGACAAAGGGCGTCCCTAAAATCTTTCTGCGCCATGTGGCGCGGGCGGTCTATCGGTTGGCCTTTTGCAAGGCGCTGTAGCTGGCTTCTAACAACGCGCGGCCATCCTCGGGCAGCAGCGGATGTTCGACTGTGCCGGTGGCCGATAACGTCACCAAACGGCCCGATATGGCCGAAATTGCCCGCCAATAGCTGCCGATGGCGGCATCATTCAGATAAAGCCACAGCACAGACTCGCTGCCAGAGGCAGAAATCAGCGTCACATCTTCAGCCTTTGCACTGCGACTTAGGGTGGCACGACCCTCTTCAGATTGGAAAAACGCCGCGAGGGCGACACCGCCCGCCGTCATCACCCCGCCCGAGGCTTCGACGCCGATCGAAATCGTCACCAAAGCCGCCGCGACCTTTGATCGTGCCGAGCATCGCCCCAGAAAAACCACCGCTGTTTGCGCAGAGCCGGCCGCTGACTGCGGCTCGATACAATAGCCACGCGGCGCGACAACGCGAATGGCACCATCCAAAACCACCGTCTCGGCGCGACCGGACAGCATCGAAAGGCTTGGCAGACCAGACAGGCCAGAGCCCAGCTGACAGGCTGCCAAACTCAGGCACAGGCCAATCCCTGCTAATCTAACAAAAACGATACGCATAAATACTCGTCACAACTGCCCTACCCAAAGGGATAGTCTCCTCGTGGCTTTGCGACAAGGCGGATTGCCAAATTCGGTAAGATCAGGACAGAGTTGTTGCAGAAAAGGGAGCGAAGATGTCAGACAGTTTTGCCACATATGTTTCAGGTCAGGCCGATCTTTACGCCGCTTTGCGTCAGGTTGCGGCGCAAGGGGCAGAGCTGCCAGCAGTGATGCAGGCGCTTTGCGCTGGCGATAGTGTGGCGCAACAGACTGCAAAGCGGTTGCAGGCCGTAGACCAAGGCTTGCTCAGGGCTGTGATGCGGCGGGGGCGGGGGCTGGACGCGACCCAAGCAGAAGCCGCGGTGCGCGCCTATTTGTCCAAGATCTCACCCGCGCTGTTGTTTGCACCCGATCTGGCTAAAGCCAAGACCACCGCCCTGCTAACCGAGGGCCAGCGCCCAGATATGCCCGCTTTTTCTGACCCCAGCTTTGATGCTTGGTTTGCGGCGCAAAAGGTCGATTACGGCCTTGGCGCTTATGGCGAAAAGCGCAGCGTCTATCAAACCGCGCAGTTCGCCGATGCTGCCAGCCCAGAACGCCGCACGGTTCACACCGGTATTGATATTTTTGCCCCCGTGATGACGCCGGTTTTTGCGCCTTTGGCCGGTGTGGTCAAATATCTTACCTATAACGCCGATCCTTTGGATTATGGCCACACCCTGATCTTGGAACATGCGGCCGAGGGGGTTAGCTTTTACAGTCTTTACGGCCATCTGGCACATAGCCTGCCACAGCTGCTTGCAGTGGGCGATCCGGTGCAGCCTGGCCAGCATATCGCCGATCTGGGCGATTGGCATGAAAATGGCGGTTGGGCCGCGCATCTGCACTTTCAAATTATGACCGATATGTTGGATCAAACCGGCGGCAATTTCTATGGTGTCGGCCATGAAAGCCTGTGGGATGTCTGGAGCGGGATCTGCATCGACCCCAATCTGGTGCTGCGCATCCCCGCCGAAAGGTTCGCGCTGTAATCCCAGCCGAGTGTTGCCCTGCCTTCAACGATCCTCGCTAAAACCTTTGATAGAACGCAAGCTCGCCGCGTTCTTGCCCGATTTGCGGATCAATAAGGTCGCATCTGCCCACTCTATTCGCTTGGGGAAAACAATGGATCGACTGACTGAAATGGAAGCCTTTGCGATGGTCGTAGACCAAGGCGGCTTTACCGATGCGGCAAAAAAGATGGGGATTTCGAAATCTGCGGTCTCAAAGCATGTCTCGGCGCTCGAGGCACGGCTTGGTGCGCGGCTTTTGAACCGTACGACGCGGCGCGTCAGCCCAACCGAGATTGGTCTGGCCTATTACGACCGGGCCCGCCGCGTGCTGAATGATGCCGGAGAGGCAGATGCCTTGGTCACATCCATGCAATCTGCGCCTTCGGGCCTGCTGCGCATTTCAGTGGCAACTGATTTTGGCGTGAACCTGCTCTCGCCGATCTTGGGCGACTTTCTGTTGGAATACCCCGATATCACCGTCAACATGGTGCTGAACAACCGTTTTGTCGAATTGATCAGCGAAGGCTTTGATATGGCCATTCGTGTCGGTGAATTGGAAGACAGCACCCTGCGCGCCCGAAAGCTGACCGATACCACCAGACGGATGATCGCCTCGCCTGGGTATTTCCAAAAGCACGGCCGTCCGCTGAAAATCGACGATCTAAACGACCATAAGCTGCTGCATTATTCCAATCAGGCCAATGGCAATGTTTGGAAAGTTACCGCGCCTTCCGGCGAAAAGCGGCAGGTGCGCACGGCGGGCTGGCTGACAGTTAATGATGGTCAAAGCCTGCTGAACGCCGCAGTTTCGGGGCTTGGCATCGCCTATTTGCCCTCTTTCCTTTATGCCGATGCGATGAAGCGCGGCGAGGTGGAAGACGCGATCCCAAATCTGCCGGTGGAAACGCTGGGCATCTATGCCGTCTACCCGCCAGGCCGGTTTACCCAGCCAAAAGTGCGCGCTTTCATCGACTTTCTTTCGCGCCGCTATACCGACAAAGGCCCGGATCAGTGGTAAAGACTGGCCAAAGCGACGACACCTGTTGCTTTGGCTTTCGCGACCATTCTGGCTGGCGGCGGGTTAATGTACCAAGCCCAAATGCCGCGCCTCGATAATCGCCTGTCGCCGGTTCGAGGTGCCCAGCTTTTTATAAATATTGCGCAAATGAACCGGCACGGTTTTTTCGGATATTCCCAATTCAAGACTAACGTCTTTGGTTGAAAGCCCTTTCGACAAAAGGCCAATCACTTCGCATTCCCGCTTTGTCAGATTAAGCTCTGACTGCCGCTCGCGGGACTTTGTGTCGAAATGCGGTGAAACGGTAATACGTTTCAGCAAATGCAGCGCAACAGTCGGACTAAGCGGCGCACCGCGATTTAACACTTCAGAGATCGCAGATTTCACGCCAAAAGTGGCATCGCCCTTCAACAAATAGCCGCTGGCCCCTGCTTTGATACATTCGACCACGGTTTCTGGATCTGACTTATCCGAAATCGCAATAACGGCTGTTTTCGGATGAAGTTTGCCGATCAAGCGGATGACTTCCAGCATGCAGTCATCCGAGAAATCTAGATCAACCAACAGAACATCGTAAAAGAATTGCAGCATAGCTTGTTGAAAATCTGGGCTGGATTTAAAGACCGATGTTTCCGCCACATAATCCCATTTCGACAAAACACCCGAAAAGCGATCCGAAAGGAAGGTTTTGTCTTCCAAGATTGCAACGTTGATCATTCCAGCCTCCCAGCTCTTGTATTTATCGGCCTCATTCAAAGAAACTGACAAAATACCCGAAATGCTTTGGCAGAAAATCACCGTACTAAGCGTTGGACTATAAGCACCGCAGACACAAAAGGAATAGTAAATACAACCCTAAGGATTATTAAGTACTTTAGGTTGATATTGATGGAAATACAGACAATATCCCGCCTTCATTCCCTTATGTCATTAATAACGTAGGTATTTGTAGGGTCAATAGCCTGCACACAAAGACAGGTCTGAAACCCCCAAAGAGAATTTTGCTATATTTTTGGATAGTCAGCCCAAAAGCCAGCGCAACGGCCAGATCAAGCTTTTATGGGGCCGATAGGTCAGGTGGCGAGGAGAGTGGGGCGCAATCGTTGCGCACGGCGGCAACTCTGCCGCTTCCGCGCGATCAGCAGACCTGCACCACAGCAGGTCGGCAGGCAAAAAAAAGAGCGGGCACAAGGCCCGCTCTTCCTTCGTTATAATCCGTTAGGATTAGAACGACATGTTCAGGCCGAGGTCGAACGAAGCCTTGGAGCCTTCGGTCTTCGCAACACCACCGCGAACGGTTGCGCCGCCGCCGAGGTCATAGGAAGCGCCCAAGCCGTACGAACCGACTTTGGTGAACGACGAGGTGTAGAAAGCGGTCATAGCAACCGACGACATCGAGTAGTCAGCCGACAGAGCATAAGCGTTGTTTGCTGCGGTGCTGAGGTCAGCAACTTTAGCTTTGACGGTCACGCCCGACATGGAAGCCGAACCCAAAACCGAAGTCTGGGTAGCAACGCCGGAGTCTTCGTAGCCAAGTGCTACCGAGTAAGCGTCGGTCGAGTACTGAACAGCAACCGACATCTCTTGCTTAGCAGTCGAAGTCTGACCAAGGCCCAGACCGAAAGTCAAAGCGCCTGCCGAGTAGGTGTACAGAGCAGCGGTTTTGGTGTTGCCCAGGTAACCGATTTCGTTGTTCGAACCCAGACCAGTGAAGCCAACGCCCGAAACCTGACCAACGATTGCGTCAGCAGCGCCGGAAACGTCGCCCATTGCGAGCTTGCCGAATGCGCCGGAGATGAACACGGTCGAGTCGCCGTTTGCGGTGTTGCCAACGCCCGACTGGTCGTTACGAACCGAAGCGCCGAAGGTCAGACCGTTGTCCGACTCGCCCGAAGCTGCGAAACCGATACGAACGCGCGAAGTGAAAGCTGCGTCAGCGCCAGCCATCGAAACAACGCCCATACGGACCGAAGCAGTGGTTTTCACTTCAGCAGCGGCGTAGCCGGTGGTTGCTGCGAGAACGGTGGTAGCAAGAAGAATCTTTTTCATAGGTTTCCCTCGTTTGTCTAAAGGTGCGGCCCAGTCCAGATCAATCCGAATTGGGTATGCCGCTATTTCACCCCTGCGGCCCTTGATTGCAACTTCAACACGCAGCTTGGGGCGAAACGTGGCGGCATTGGTGCAGTCTTGCCACAGTCGGCTTTTGGCGATTTTCGGCGAAAACCCCAAGATTGGCGTGTGATCGCGGGGCGCAGGGCGGCGCAAGGCCTGAAAACCCTTGGCAGTGCCATCCCCCTCGGCTAGACAGGATTTGTGCGACTTTGGGGGACTTGATGCGGTATAATCGCCTTTACACGACTATAGTAGCCTCGACGTTGATGGTCAGCCTAGGCGCCTGCGGGGGTGGATTATCCAGCGCAGGCAGCGGGTTGTTCAGCCGAAAAGCCCCGACATCCAGCAGCCTTGAGACCCGCGAGGCCAATCGCGCCCAGACTGCTGCGGTGAATAAGGCCACGGGCGAAGTCACCACGCAGTCGTCGTTCTTTGACTTGTTTCGCAAGTCGGACAACCCGAATTCGACGGTAAACGTCAATAAATACATCTGGAGCGCGGCGCTTGAGGTGCTGAACTTCCTTCCTGTCGAATCGGTTGACCCCTTTAGCGGTGTGATCGTGACGGGCTTCGGCACGCCTCCGGGTGGGGGTAAGGCTTACCGCGCGACGATTCTGGTGAACGATCCGGCGCTCGATGCGCGGTCTTTGACCGTGTCGATGCAAACGCGCGGCGGTGGTGCGGTGGCGCCAGAAACCCTGAAAGCGGTCGAAGACGCGATTCTGACCCGGGCGCGGCAGTTGCGAATTCAGGATTCCAAGCTGTAATCCACCAGCGACACTAGACCTTTGCAGGCTTGGCGGTGTATTTGCGCCAAGCAATTGCTTTATGAGGCCTGTCATGTCGCGCTACGACCCGAAATCCATCGAACCGAAATGGCAGACCGCTTGGGATGACGCCGGCGTCTTTACCGCCCGCCATGATCCGGCCAAGCCAAAGTATTATGTCTTGGAAATGTTCCCCTATCCATCGGGGCGCATTCATATGGGCCATGTGCGCAACTATACCATGGGCGATGTGGTGGCGCGCTATAAGGCCGCGCAGGGGTTTTCGGTGCTGCACCCAATGGGCTGGGACGCCTTTGGCATGCCCGCCGAGAACGCGGCGATGGAACGCGGCGGCCACCCCAAGGATTGGACCTACGGCAATATCGCCGACATGCGCGCCCAGATGAAGCCGCTGGGCCTGTCGATTGACTGGAGCCGCGAATTCGCCACCTGTGACCCGGAATATTACGGCAAGCAGCAGGCGATGTTCATCGACATGATGGCCGCTGGGCTGGTCTACCGCAAAGCCGCGGTGGTGAACTGGGATCCGGTTGATATGACGGTTCTGGCCAACGAACAGGTGATCGACGGCAAAGGCTGGCGGTCGAACGCGCCGGTGGAACGTCGCGAGCTGACGCAGTGGTTCTTTAAGATCAGCGATTATTCCGGCGAATTGCTGGATGCGCTGGACGGTCTGACCAATTGGCCCGACAAGGTGCGCTTGATGCAGGCCAATTGGATCGGCAAATCGCGCGGCCTGCAATTTGCCTTTAGCACCCATGGCGCGCCCGAAGGCTTTGACCGGATCGAGGTCTATACCACCCGCCCCGACACGCTGATGGGCGCAAGCTTTGCCGCGATCAGCCCCGATCATCCGCTTGCCAAGCATCTGGAACGCCACGACCCCGCCGTTGCCGCCTTCCTTGCTGAATGCCGCAAGGGCGGCACCACCGCCGAGGCGATGGAAACCGCCGAGAAAATCGGCATGGATACCGGCATCACTGTGATGCATCCCTTTGACAACGATTGGCAGCTGCCGGTCTATATCGCCAACTTTGTGCTGATGGATTACGGCACGGGGGCGATCTTTGGCTGCCCCGCGCATGATCAGCGCGACTTTGAATTCGCCAGCAAATACGGCTTGGCGATTGAGCCGGTCTTTGTGGCCGAGGCAGGCGCGCCCGCAGCCCTGACCGAAGCCTTTGTTCCGATGAAATCCGAACGCGTCCACTATATCCGCGGCTTTGCAGGCGCCGAAGTGCAAACCGGCGAAGAGGCGATCCTTGCCGCGATCGAGGCTTGCGAGGCCCGTGGCGTCGGTCGCGGTGTCACCAACTACCGCCTGCGCGACTGGGGCATCTCGCGTCAGCGTTACTGGGGTTGCCCGATTCCGGTGATCCATTGCGATGCTTGCGGCGTGGTGGCCGAAAAGAAAGAAAACCTGCCGGTCGAGCTGCCCTATGATGTCACCTTTGACATTCCCGGCAACCCCTTGGACCGTCACCCGACCTGGCGCAATTGCACCTGCCCGACCTGCGGTGCCCCTGCGCGGCGCGAGACCGACACCATGGACACCTTCATGGACAGCTCGTGGTATTACGCCCGCTTTACCGCACCACATGCGACAACGCCCACCGATCTGGCCGAGGCCGACTATTGGATGAACGTTGATCAATATATCGGCGGCATCGAACATGCGATTTTGCACCTGCTGTATTCGCGCTTCTTTGCCCGCGCGATGCATGCCACAGGCCACCTGCCCGCCAAGGCGATTGAACCCTTCAACGCGTTGTTCACCCAAGGCATGGTGACGCATGAGATCTACCAGACCCGCGACGCCAAGGGCCGCCCTGTCTATCACCTGCCCGAAGATGTGACCGAGGGCAAATTGGCCGATGGCACAGCGGTCGAGATCATCCCCTCGGCCAAGATGTCGAAATCCAAGAAGAACGTCGTTGACCCGATGCACATCATCGAAGCCTTTGGCGCCGATACCGCGCGCTGGTTCGTGATGTCTGACAGCCCGCCCGAGCGGGATGTGGAATGGACAGCCTCGGGCGCCGAGGCGACCTTTAAACATCTGTCGCGCGTCTGGGCGCTGTGTTCGCGTATCGGCGACATGCCGGCAGATCACGCGGGCGTCGGCGATACCGATCTGGCAAAGGCCACCGCCAAAGCCGTGGATGAAGTCACCCGCGCGATCGAAAGCTTTGCCTTCAACAAGGCAATCGCCACGCTTTACGGCTTTACCAATACGCTGGCCAAAGCCAATGCCTCGACCCCCGCGATGAAGCAGGCGATCCGCACCATGGCGCAGCTGATGCAGCCGATGACACCGCATATGTCCGAATCGATCTGGTCGTATCAGGGCGGCGAGGGGCTTTGCGCCCGCGCGCCTTGGCCTGTGGCTGATCCGGCGCTGCTGATCGACGATACGGTGATCCTGCCAATCCAGATCAACGGCAAGCGGCGGGCGGAAATCAGCGTGCCGGCTGATATGCCTGCATCCGAGGTTGAAAAGCTTGCGCTGGCAGACGAAGCTGTGGTGAAGTTTCTGGGCGGCGCTGCCGTCAAGAAAATCATCGTTGTTCCGGGCCGTATCATCAATGTTGTTATTTAACCGCCGTCTGGTTTTGGCTTTGCCGCTGGCTGTTATGGCCTGCGGCTTTACGCCCGCCTATGGGCCAAAGGGCCCAGCGGCGGGCCTGCAAGGCAGCGTGTCGGTGCATTCTCCGGCTGATAAGAACAGCTTTGATCTGGTCGAACGGCTGGAAGAACGGCTGGGCCGGCCGCGCGCTGTGGCCTATGATATGACCTATTCTATCGCCACCTCGGCGGTGGGGGTGGGGGTAACGCCCGACAATGCGATCACCCGTTATAATCTGAATGGCAGCATTGATTGGTCGCTGACCGCGCGGGCCTCGGGGGCAAGGATCACCGGCGGGCAGGTGCACAGCTTTACCTCTTATTCTGCCACCGGCTCGACCATCGCAGGCATCGCCGCCCAAGAAGATGCCGCGCGTCGGCTGATGCGACTGCTGGCCGATCAGATTGTCGAACGGATGCTGGCCACCTCGGGCACTTGGGCGCAATGAAACTCGCCGGAGCCGAGGCCAGCCGCTATTGCGCCAAACCCGATCCTGCCCGCGCCGGCCTGCTGATTTTCGGCGCCGATACCATGCGCGTGGCCCTCAAACGCCAAGAGGCCATCGCCGCTCTGATTGGCCCGCAGGGTGAAGGCGAAATGCGCCTGACCCGCATTCAAGCCTCTGATCTGCGCAAGGATCCCTCGCTTTTGGCCGATGCCACCCGCGCCGTGGGCTTTTTCCCCGGCCCGCGCGTGGCCTTTGTCGAAGACGCCACCGACGGGCTGACCGCCACCATCGCCGAAGCCTTGCAAGGCTGGCAAAAGGGCGATGCGCAGATCGTTGTTGCTGCTGGCAATCTGACCGGCAAATCCACGCTGAAAACCCTGTTCGAAAAGCACCTGAACGCCGTCTGCATCGGCCTTTACGACGACCCGCCAACCCGCGATGAGATCGAGGCCGAACTTGCCAAAGCCGGCCTTACCCAGATCTCGGCCGAAGCGATGACCGATCTGACCACCCTTGCCCGTGCGCTTGACCCCGGTGATTTTCGCCAAACCTTGGAAAAGATCGCGCTCTATAAATATCGCGACCCAAATCCGCTGACACCACAAGAAATCCACGACCTTGCCCCCGCAACCATCGAGGCCGAAGTCGATGATCTTCTGGCCGCCGTCGCCGATCAAAACGCAAAGGCCATCGGCCCCCTGATGCGCCGCCTCGAAGGCCAGGGCGTCGCCCCTGTCACCCTCTGCATTGGCGCGCTGCGGCATTTTCGCGCCCTGCATGTCGCCGTCACCGATCCGGGCGGCATCTCTGCCGGCCTGATGAAAGCCCGTGTCTTTGGCCCCCGCCGCGATGCCATGCAACGCCAAGCCGGCAATTGGGGCATGCATAAACTCGAATCCGCGCTCAGCCTGCTGATTGAAACCGATATGACCCTGCGCTCTGCCTCCCGCGCGCCGACAATGGCGGTGATGGAACGCAGCCTGCTCCGCCTTGCCATGATGAAACGGTGATCCCGATGTATACGCTTGTTGGCTCCGCCAAAAACCGCTCCGCCCGCCCGCTTTGGCTGCTCGAGGAAATCGGCCTGCCCTTCAGCCATATCCCCGCCAATGCAGGCTCACCCGAAGCCCGCGCCCATAGCCCAAACGGCAAACTGCCGGTGCTGATCACCGAAGGCCAAACCATCAGCGATTCCACCGCGATCATGACCTATCTGGCCGACAAACACGGCTGCTGCACCGCCCCCGCAGGCAGCCTCGCCCGCGCCGCCCAAGACAGCATGACGCAGTTCCTGCTCGATGAATTCGACGCCCTGTTGTGGACCGCCGCGCGCCACAGCTTCGTGCTGCCCGAAGAACACCGCCTGCCCGCGATCAAAGACAGCCTGCGCTGGGAATATGGCCGCAGCCTCACGCGCCTGGCCGACCGGCTGCAAGGCCCTTTCCTGATGGGCGCAGACTTCACCCTGCCCGACATCATCGCCACCCATTGCCTCGGCTGGGGCGCGATGATCCACTTCGGCACTCCCGAAGGCGCACTGGCCCAATACTTTGCCGCCCAACGCGCCCGCCCCGCCTTTATTCGCGCCATGGCCCGCTAGGCTTTCATCTTGGCCTAAATATCCCACGGGGGAGGCTGCAAGGCCGCAGGTCTTGCAGACTGGGGGTGTGAAACCCCCAATTCCCCCCCAACCCCCGGACACACCATGACCCAAACACCGCTGCAAGCCTTCCTCGCCCCACTCGCGAAACTGGCGCTGAAACACCCCGAGATCGAAGCCGAGGTGATCTGGGCCAAAGATGGCCTCTGGCAGGCCCAGGACGACGAGGCCGAATTCCTTGATGGCGAAGAGGTGCCCTATTACGCCGAAGGCCTGCTGCTCGAAGGTTTTCATCTGCACTATCAGATCCTGGCCGAGGCCGATGCGCCCAAGCTGCCCGTCCATATCCGGCTGTTCTTTTGGCAAAACACCGCTCCCGCGCTGCCGCGCCCCGAAGCCGATCTGGCGCTTCTAGCCTCGGGTATTTGGCCTGCCTAGACGCCTTTCGGCGGTTCTGGGTTGGCAGGAACGGGGTTGGTAGCAATGGGGCTGGCCTGATCCGCGACAGGCTGTTCCGAGCGAATTTTGCGAATGATATCAGCCGCCCAAATCCGCGACAGCGCATGATACAAAGGCTCGGGCGCGATCAGCCGCGAGGTGCCATAGCCGATCATCGCCGCCGCCATCACCGGCACCACATTCTCGTGGTTGCCGGTCATCTCGACAATAATCACAAAAGCCGTCATCGGCGCTTGCACCACACCGGCGAAATAGCCCGACATCCCCAGCACCGCCGCCAGCCCCGCACTCGACCCCATCAGCGCCCCGATCACTGACCCAAGCCCAGCGCCAACCGCAAGCGAAGGCGCGAACAACCCCCCCGGGATCCCCGAGACGGTCGAGGCCAGCGTCACCACGAATTTCCCGATGAAAAAGAACCAAGGCAGCGATTCCCCTTCCACCGCGCCGCGCGCCTGCACATAGCTGGTGCCAAAGGTCATGCCGCCCGTCGCAATGCCAACAATCGCGATCAACAGCCCAGCCGCCGCCGCCACAGCCGCAACTTTGCCAATCTTTTCCAACTTGACCCGCCGCAGCCAGCGCACGACCAACAGCGTCAGCTTGCTGAACAGCGCTCCGCAAATGCCACCCGCAACGCCGCAAGCAACCACCAAGCCCCAGTCCGAAGGGAAATGCGCAATCTCGCGGGTGATGCCAAAATAGGTATAAGACCCCGTCAGCCCCAAAGAGGCCACACCGGCAATAATCACCGCCGAAAGCACCACGCCATTGGTGCGCGCATTATAGCTGCGCCCCATCTCTTCAATCGCAAAAACAATCCCCGCCAAGGGCGTGTTAAACGCCGCCGCAATTCCCGCCGCCGACCCCGCAAGGATCAGCCCCTTGGCATGGGCCATGCCGCCAAGGCGTGCCGACAACAGCATCAGCGAGGCGCCGACCTGCACCGTCGGCCCCTCGCGGCCAATCGAGGCCCCCGAAGCCAGCCCGACAATCGTCAGCACAATCTTGCCCAGCACCAGCCGCATCGACAAAAGATAGCTGCGCTCGTGGTCGTTGCGCAGATGCCGCGCCGCAATCGCTTGCGGAATCCCCGAGCCCTGCGATCCTGGAAAATAGCGATCCGCCGTCAGCGCGCAAATCACCATGCCAACAGGCGTAATCACCAAGGGCAACCACATGTTCCAACCATGTCCGCCGGTGACTGCAAAGAACAAACCCTGTGCTTCATCCGCCATCACCGCAAAGCCGGCCGAGATCACGCCGGTCATCAAAGCGCCCGCCCAGAACACCAAACGCGACTTCCACAGCCGCGACGAGGTTATCAGCGCCGATGATCGCCGCATCATGCCCCTGCGAAATGCTCTGTGCGCCCTCATGCTTGGCCCTCCTGCTCTGCCTTGGGCATGCTACGCAAGTCCACAGGTCGCAACCCCAGATGCGGCGTTTTATGGGTATTTCGACGACATTAGCGTGGAAATCCTGAAAGAAAGCCTTGCTTTCACGCTCTTGGCCTTGCCAGATAGGCAGATGAGCCAGACCTATGCCGCCCTCAACCTTGCCTGTGCAGCCCTTGGAACGCGCCTGTTTACGGTGACGGTGCAAGACTTGACACAAGACGTCGCGCGCCGCGCCTTTAGCTCGCATCCGGTCGAATATCCGGTGTCGGGAACCAAACCGCTGACCCGCGACGGCTGGTATGACCATTGCATCACGGGCCAACAAACCTTTGTCGCCAATACCACGCCCGAATTCGCCCGCTATTTCTTTGACCATGCGCTGATCACATCGCTTGGGCTTGGCTCTTGCATCAATATTCCGGTAGTGCAGGACGGCACGGTGCTGGGCACGGTCAATCTTTTGGCCGAAGAACAGCACTTTACCCCAGACCGGCTTGCCGCCTATCACGCCTTGACGCACAGCCATCACGCGGCGCTGGTGGCAGCGATGCTGGAGGGCTAAAGCCGCAGCGCCATATCGCGATGCGCGATGCCGGCATCGTCATAAATCGGGCCAAAGGCTTGAAACCCCAGTGTCTGATAAAACCCAAGCGCATGGGTCTGCGCGCCAAGCCTGACCTCGACCACGCCCTCAATCTGCGCAAACCGCGCCACAGCCGCGCGGATCAGCGCCGCGCCAATGCCTTGGCCCCGCGCCGCGCGCAGCACGCAAACCCGCCCGATCTTGCCATAGCCATCACCCAGCAACAGCCGCGCCGAGCCTGTGGCTTGACCCTCGACCCTGGCCAGCAGATGGATCGCATCCTCGTCGCACTCGTCAATCTCATCCGCCTCGGACACGCCTTGTTCTTCGATAAACACCACGCGGCGCAGCGCGCGGCAGGTGGCAATATCGCGGGTTTCTTCAATCAGCAGCGTCACGCGAAATAATCCCGCAGCACCCGCGTATAGATCGCCTTCAGCGCGTGAATCTGCGCCACTTCGACCCGCTCGTCGACCTGATGCATGGTCTTGCCGACCAAGCCAAATTCAACCACCGGACAGTGATCTTTGACAAAGCGCGCATCCGAGGTGCCGCCGCTGGTCGAATAGCTTGGCACAACGCCGGTTTCCGCCTGCACCGCGCGCGCCACCAGATCCGAAAACGCCCCCGGCGGCGTCAAAAAGCTTTCGCCCGAGATTTTCACCCGCATCTCGATCAGCACTCCGGTTTCGGCCTGCACTGCTGCGGCGTGATCGCGCAGCCAGTCGGTCAGCGAGGCCCCGGAATGCGCATCATTAAAGCGGATATTGACTGTCGCACGCCCCTTGGCAGGGATCACATTGGTCGCCAGATTGCCGCAATCAATCGTGGTGATCGCCAGCGTGGAAGCATCGAAATGCGCGGTGCCCGCGTCCAGCGGCGCCTGTTCTAGCCGCGCCATCAGCTTGACCAAGGCGCTCATCGGGTTCTTGGCGCGGTGCGGATAGGCGGAATGGCCCTGCACCCCCTCGGCGGTGAAATAGCAGGTCATGCTGCCGCGCCGACCGATCTTCATCATCTCGCCCATCACATTCGGGCAGGTGGGTTCGCCCACCAGACAATGCGTCATGCGCTCGCCATTGGCAGCCATCCAGTCCAGCAGGGCAACGGTGCCGTCTTCGGCCACATCTTCCTCGTCGCCCGTGATCGCCAGCACCACCGCGCCATCGGGCGGGGTGTCGCGCACGAAATCCACCGCCGCCGCCGCAAAGGCTGCAACGCCCGATTTCATATCGGTCGCGCCGCGGCCATACATCCAGCCATCGACAATCGCAGCGCCAAAGGGGTCTTGGGTCCAAGCCGCCACATCGCCCACCGGCACAACATCGGTGTGGCCGTTAAAGCCAAAGGACTTATTCGCCCCCCGCGCGCCCCAGCGGGCATAAAGGTTGCAAATCCCGCCACGATCCACCCGCGTGCAGGCAAATCCCGCTTCTGACAACAATGACTCGAGCCGCACCAGCGCGCCACCTTCGGCAGGGGTCACTGAATTGCAGCGGATCAGATCGGCGGTCAAAGCAACGGGATCGATGGTCATCATGCAGGCCTTTCAGGCGGTTTCGGCTTTGAAATAGCCAGTCGCGGCCCAGCTTGCAACGTTTCTGCTGGCCAAACCCGCAGGGCGGGCGCTGCGCCAAAGCCACCCGCCGGTAGGTTGCCACGCATTTAGCTAAAATTGTGACTAGCCTAAAGGTTAATTTTGCTTCATACTTTTGGATAATTATAAGTCCTGAGGCAGGGCAAACGCTGGGCCAACGCGCCCGAACCGAGCAGTTTTCGACAGTCGCAGCATGCGATCAACGGCGTTTTGTGCTGTCTCCAAGACATTTGGAGGCGGAAAAGTGGCGACAGGCGCCGAGTCAACCTATCCCTCAGACGCCTCTGGCGCGCTGAAACCAAAGCAAGCAGCTTGTGCAAAGGCAGGCTGGCTGGCTTTGTCGGATAAGGGCATTCTGGACAACAGCCGCCTGAGCGACATCCTGCATCGCGGCCAATTCGTGATCGAAATGACAATGCCGTTGCTAGAGTGGGTTGTCCTGCTGGAGCATCACTCGAATGTCGGCTGGCCGCGCACCTTTACCTTGATGTTTGACCCCCAGATTGGCTTTGTCATCGCACATCGACAGGGCGAACGGCTGGTGCGGCATCTGCTGCCCGGCCCGCTGCCTTCGGGGGTAGGCCCTGGTCGACTCACCTTTGACTTTGACGCGCCTGCGCGCCGGTGGAGCCTGCGGTTTGAATATCTTTTGGGTGAAGAGCCGCAGCAGATCAGCAGTCGCGGCCTTGATCCGCTGCCGCTTTTGATCGGCGATATCGCAGCACTTTGCACCACGCCACGCGCAAGCAGCCCAACGCTTTGGTTCGGCGCAAGCTTTGGCAAAACCCTGCCGACCTCGGCGCCTTGGATCGGCCTGCGTACCGAGGTTGAAACCAGCCTTGGCCCGATTGCTGCGGGCAACCTGCGGCCGGGGGATGTTATCATGACGCTGGATCAAGGGCCGCAACCGTTACTGGCATGTCAGCCACTATCACTGCCGGCGCGTGGCAGCTTTGCGCCCGTACTGCTGCGCGCGCCCTATTTCGGCCAGCGCCAAGATATTCTGGTCTCAGCTGATCAGCTGATCGCGATTGGCGGGTTGGAAACCGAATATCTTTTTGATCAAGACAGCGTCTTGGCACCTGCCGCAACTTTGGTTGACGGGCGCATGGCCCTATCAGACGACCGCCGCGCGGTGACAGGGGCGGTGGCGCTAAAACTGCCGACACCAGCCTTGATTATGACCGACGGCTGCGTGCTGGCGCTGGGGCATGACCCCGCGCGCGATTTGCCGCTGCGGGCGCTGAAATCCTATGAGGTGCTTACGCTGATGTCGCTGTTGGGCCGGAGTGCGCGCTATGCAGCCTAATCGAAATAGGGCGTCATCTGCGCAACAACCACTGAATTCTCGGCCAAAGCCCGCTCCATCAGCGCGCGCTCTTCGGGATCAATCTCGTCGCCTGACTCAAGCCTTTCGTCCAAAGTGCCATAGCCCGAGACATCCAAAGGCGCCAAATCCGCCTGTTTTAGAATCGCAACGGTCTCTCGCACCGCTTCGGCCTCGTCTACTCCGCTGGCATAGCACATCAGCGCGGCGCCCGTTGATTTGTCGGGCAGGCCATCCCCAGGTTTGCGGCCAACCTCGACCACCAATGTATAAACCTGCTGTTTGCTCTCTGTCTGTGCCATCCTGCCGCCCCTTATCTTTGCCGCGCAGACCTTGCGCGGATCGCACGCCAATGCAAGCTGCATTGGCCAAAACGCCTTGGCAAAACCTGCTGGGCTTGCTGAAAAAACCTAAAACTTTACCCCCTAAGTTTATCTTAACTAACCTAAAGCATACAGATTCCAACCCAATGCCACAGCGCGATTGGCCTTATTTTGTGCTTTATTCCAATAATAATCAGTGTTTCGTAAGAGGTTGCTATGTCCGCTATTTTCTCGCCATTGTTTGATGACGCTACGCTTGCATTGGGCCAGTCTTTTACGATCACTTCGGGGATCGCTGCTGGAACCACTTTGCTCACCCAATCCGGAATTGTCCCTGTTGAAAGCATCGCTGTCGGCGATAAAGTCATCACGCGTGACCGTGGGCTTCAGCCGGTGCGCTGGGTTGGCGCATGGCAGTTCTTCAACCAAGCAGATGCCGCAGCCGTCCACTTTGCCGCAGGCGCGATGGGCAACCACGAGGCGATTACCCTTGCACCACAAACCCGCGTGTTGATCCGCAGCGCCATGGTCAAGGCGCTGTATCGCGAGTCGGAAGTTTTTGCTCTGGCAGGTGATCTGGTCAATGGCACCACGATTTGCAGCGTGCAGGACTTTGCGCCGATCACCATGGTGCAAATGCTGTTCGATCATCACGAGATTTTGCGCGCCAATGAGATGGAGGTCGAAAGCCTACATCCAGACCGCGCCTTTGCACATCAGCTTGACGAAGACACCAAATCTGAAATCGACCGGATTTTGCCGAAAACCTCGGCCACCGCGCGGCAAAGCCTTGGGCAGACCGAACGCACCTGCCTGCAACGCGCCCAGTCGCGGATGTTCTGCGCCTCGCGCTGAACCCCGCAGCAGATTAAAAAAGGCCGCCAAGACTTTGGCGGCCTTTTGCCTATCTGGGCTGCGGCCTAGTCGCGCAGCAGCTCGTTGATGCTGGTTTTGCTGCGGGTTTGCGCATCGACCTTTTTCACGATCACCGCGCAATAAAGGTTCACGCCGTTCTTGCTGGGCATCGAGCCTGCAACCACAACCGAACCGGCGGGCACTTCGCCATACATCACAGCCCCGGTATCGCGATCAACGATCTTGGTCGACTGGCCGATAAACACGCCCATGCCCAGAACCGAGCCTTCGCGGATGATGCAGCCTTCAACCACTTCGGACCGCGCGCCGATAAAGCAGTTGTCTTCGATGATCGTCGGCCCCGCCTGCATCGGCTCTAGCACGCCGCCAATGCCCACACCGCCCGACAGATGCACGTTCTTGCCGATCTGCGCGCAAGACCCAACCGTGGCCCAGCCATCCACCATCGAACCTTCGCCAACATAGGCGCCGATATTGACGAAAGACGGCATCAGCACCACGCCCTTGGCGATATAGGCAGAGCGGCGCACGATCGACCCCGGCACGGCGCGAAAGCCAGCGGCGCGCCAATCGGCCTCGGTCCAGCCCTGAAACTTGGACGGAACCTTGTCCCACCAATTGGTGCCGCCATTGCTGCCCGAGATTTCATACATATCGGTCAGGCGGAACGACAACAGCACCGCCTTTTTCGCCCATTGATTGACATGCCAATCCGCGCCGCGCTTTTCCGCCACCCGCAGGCTGCCGGAATCAAGTGCGGTCAGGGTCGCCTCGATGGCGTCGCGGGCCTCGCCTTTGGTGGTCACAGAGATGCTGTCACGCGCCTCCCAAGCGGCTTCAATCGCGGTTTCAAGTGCTGCGTTCGACATCTGAAATCTCCTGTTTTGCTGCAAGCCCTATAGCTGCGCCAAAGCCGTCGCGCAACATGTCAGCACCTATCCAAGCGCCGCCAAACCCGTTAGGCCTTGGGTCCTGCGTAACTTCAAAAGGTGAACCCGTGTCCAAGCCAGCCAAACCCGCCGATAGCCGCTTGCATCCATTCCGCGATTCCGCGCAGGATATGGCGGCGACGCATCGGCTGCCCGACACGCCGCAGACCCGCGCACCCGCCTATCGCTTGGCCTTTAACGACGCCGATTTCATGACCCGCGAAGAGCTGCGGCCGGTGCGGTTGCAACTTGAACTGCTGAAACCCGACTTGATGCTGGACGAGATGGGCATCCGCTCGACCGTGGTGCTGTTTGGCGGCGCGCGCATTCCCGCCCCCGAAGCACAGGCGCAGGCCAAGACCCCGGCTTTGGCCGCGCTCTCGAAATACTATGCCGAGGCCCGCCGCTTTGCCCGCATCATCACCGAACGCAGCCTGCTGTCAGATTGCCACGAGAACGTGATCTGCACCGGCGGCGGCCCCGGTGTGATGGAGGCCGGAAACCGTGGTGCGGCCGATGCGGGCGGCAAGTCGATTGGCCTGAACATCGTGCTGCCGCATGAACAGGCCCCGAACGCCTATGTCACGCCCGAGCTGTCGTTCAACTTTCACTACTTCGCCATTCGCAAAATGCATTTCCTGATGCGCGCCAAGGCGGTTTGCGTGTTCCCCGGCGGCTTTGGCACTTTGGACGAGATGTTTGAAAGCCTGACGCTGATTCAGACCGGGCGGATGAAGCCTATTCCCTTTCTGCTGTTTGGTCGCGCCTTTTGGGAAAAGCTGATTGATTGGCAGATGCTGGCCGAGGCAGGCACCATCAACGCCGAAGACCTGCGGCTGTTTCAATTTGTCGAAACCGCCGAAGAGGCGCTTGCGGCGATGGACGGCTGGGCCGCGCGCTAAAACCGCTCGGCGCGCAGCACCTGCGCATCGGTGACAGAGACCACGCCGATGTGACGCTCGACCACGGCAAAGGCGGCCTGAAGCAGGCCGTCAAGCGCCTCTGGCCGGATCAGGCAGATCACGGCGACCATGCCGGCGCGGCCCAACTGGCCTTCGCGGCTCCATTGCCCCGAACGCCCCGATCCGCCCAGCACCGGCAGCACGGTAAAGCCTGTCACGCCTGCGGTGATCAAGGCATCTGTCAGGCGCGATTCCATCGGGGCTTCGATGATGATCTCGACCCGCTTTGCGGCATGGGTTTGCATGTTAACCTCCGGTCACAGCTTGGGCCACGGCGATGTAAGTCGGAATGCCGAGGGTCAGGTTAAAAGGAAAGGTCACGCCCAGCGACAGCGTCAGCGACAACGCGGGGTTGGCCTCGGGCAGCGCCACGCGCATCGCCGCGGGCACTGCGATATAGCTGGCCGAAGCCGCAAGCACCATCAACAGCGCCAAACCGCCGGTCGACAGCCCCAGCGCCAGCCCGACGCCACAGCCGAATGCGGCGCCAATCACCGGCATGATCACGCCAAAGGCGACAGCGCCAACCGACAAGACCCCCTTGGCCCCGCGCAAACCGCGCCCCGCCACAAGCCCCATATCCAGCAAAAACAGGCACAGCACGCCTTGAAACGGCGAGACGATAAAGCTTTCGATCTTGGCCATGCCGCCCTCGCCCGTGGTCAGCCCGATGGCAAAAGCCCCGACCAGCAGCACAATCGAGCCGTTCAGCAAAATCTCGTGCCACAGCTTGGCATCCATCCGCGCGCCAGACCCCGAGCGCGCCACCAGCCACAGCGCCGAGACAATCGCTGGTGCCTCCATCGCGGCGGCAACCGCCACCATATAGCCCTCATAGGCGATGCCCTGCCCGGTCAAAACCGAGGTTGCCGTCACAAAGGTCACAATCGAGATCGAGCCGTAATGCGCCGCCACCGCCGCCGCATCCAGGGCCGACAGCCGCGTGATCGTGCGCAGCAGCGCATAGGCCACCAGCGGCAGGCCAAACGACAGCACCACACCGCCGATCAAGGTTGCAAACAAATGCCCGTCAAAGCCATGCGCGGCCACGGCGACCCCACCTTTGAAACCGATGGCAAACAGCAGATACAGCGACATCGCCTTTGCCGCCGCCTCTGGCACCGAAAGATCAGATCGCGCCAGCGCCGCCGCAAGGCCCAGCGCAAAGCACAAGATCATTGGGGTCAGCAGGTTTTGCCCTGCCAAGGTCAACATCTGGGTCATTCAAGCCTCTGATAAAAGGGAAACGCGCTTAAACGCCGACAAAGCCTTCGCGGGCGGGGTCGTATTGCTCCAGCTCGCCCTCGCCGGTATTGGTCCAAAGCCCGTGCAGCGTCAGGCGGTCATCTTCGACAGCTGCCTTCACAAAGGGGAAGGTCATCAGGTTTTCCAGACTGACCAGCACGGCTTGTTTCTCCAAGGCGGGCAGAATTTCGCCCGCAGGCATGCCCTCTACGCGCTGATAGCCCGGCCGCAGAATATCCATCCAGCGGCCGACAAAGCTTGATTTTTCCAGCAGTTCAGGCGCATCGCCGCAGCACATGTCATGGCACCCTTTGACGCCGCCGCAGTTGGAATGGCCCAGCACGACAATATGCGCCACCCCCAGCGAGGTGACAGCATATTCCACCGCCGCCGAAGTGCCGTGGTATTCGCCATCCGGGTTATAGGGCGGCACCAGATTGGCAACGTTACGGTGAATAAAGAACTCGCCCTCATCCGCGCCAAAGATCGAGGTCACATGCACACGGCTGTCACAGCAGGAAATCACCATAGCGCGCGGATGCTGGCCGCTGCTGGCCAGACGACGATACCAGGATTTGTTTTCCAGATAGGTCGTGGCTTTCCAGCCTTGAAACCTTTGGATCAAATAAGCGGGTAAGGGGCGCGCATGGATCATGATCATTATCCTGATTTGAAAAGCGTCCCCCCAATTATGCTGCAATCGCAGAAAATTCGAGAGGTTAATTTCAGCCAAGGCAACCTTTTCTTCAGCACGACATGGCATCTTCAGCTTGGGTGAGACGAAAGGGTGTGTAATGACGAATATTGTGACGCTGCGGCCCAAAGAACGGGTGCAGCAAAATGTGGAACCTATTGCAACGATCTACCGCAATCTGGGCACCAGTTCAGCCGAAGGTGTGGTCACCCGCGCCTTGGGCGAATTGGCGCTGGCGATGTCGGGGCTGGCCGAACAGGTGCGCAGCCATCAGATGAGCGATCTGGCGCAGCAGTTCCGCCGCTTGGGGCGGATGGCGGAAAACCTTGGCATGGTGTCTTTGGCAACAGTGGCAAGTGATCTGACGATCTGCCTGCACCGCAGCGACGCCACCGCCTTTGCTGCGGTCTGGGCACGGCTGTTGCGGATTGCCGAATGCTCACTGGCCTGCGAAACCGATCTTATGGATAAGACGCTGCTCTAAGGCAGGCTCTTGCAGCGCGGCTCAGAAACGCTAGGCTTTGGGCAGTTCTTGAAGGATGCCGCATGCAACCGCTTTTTGCTGACCCGACCGCGCCAAGCCTGCCGTTACAAATTGTGCCAAGCGACGGTTTGGCAGAATTTTTGGCCAACCAACCCGCGCCGATCCGCGCTTGGCTGGAACAGTCGCGGTTTAAGGCGGCTTTGGGTGATGTTCGGCTGATCCCCGGGGCAGATGGGGTGGCAGGGGCGGTGGTGGGCTTTGGCACCGCACAAGCCCGCGCGCGGCTGCGCTTTGGTCTGGCCAAAGCGGTGGCCAGCCTGCCCTTAGGCGCTTGGCGAATCGAGGGCGATTTGACCCCCGCCCAGCGCGACGAGGCCGCCTTGGGCTGGCTGTTGGCGCAGTACCGCTTTGGCCGCTATCGCAGCACCGCCCCCGAACCGATGCCACAGCTGATCGCACCTGCCGGCTGCGATCTGGCCGCCTTGCAAGCCATGGCAGCGGGCGAGTTTCTGACCCGCGATCTGATCAACACCCCCGCCGCCGACATGGGGCCAGACGAGCTTGCAACCGCGATGGCCGATTTGGCGCAGCGATTTGGCGCAAGCTTTACCGCCATCACAGGCGAGGCTTTGCGAGAGCAGAACTTCCCGATGATCCACGCGGTCGGTCGCGCCTCGCCGTGCGCGCCGCGCCTGTTGGACCTGCGCTGGGGCAGCGCTGGGCCGCAGCTGACCTTGGTTGGCAAGGGGGTCTGCTTTGACACTGGCGGGCTGAACATCAAGCCTTCGGCGGGCATGGCGCTGATGAAGAAAGACATGGGCGGCGCGGCGACGGTCTTGGGTCTTGCGCAGATGATCATGCAGCTTGGCCTGCCGCTGCGGCTGCGGGTGATCGTGGCGGCGGTAGAAAATGTCATCTCGGGCAATGCGCTGAAACCAAAAGACATTCTAACCTCGCGCAAGGGGCTGACGGTCGAGGTGAACGACACCGACGCCGAAGGCCGCTTGGTCTTGGCCGATGCGCTGGCCTTGGCCACCGAAGAGCCTTGCGATGTGCTGATCTCGATGGCGACGCTGACGGGGGCGGCACGGGTCGCCGTGGGGCCAGACCTTGCGCCCTATTACACCGATGACAGCGCGATGGTGCAGGCGCTTGAGGCCGGCGCGGTTGCGGGCTTTGATCCGGTGTGGCGGCTGCCGTTTCACACCCCCTATGAGGCTGTGATCGAACCCGGCATTGCCGATCTGGACAATGCGCCGGGCTATGGCTTTGCGGGGTCGGTGACGGCGGCGCTGTTCCTGCGCCGCTTCGCCGATCATCCGCGCTATATGCATTTCGACATCTACGGCCATATGCCCACCGATGCCCCCGCACGGCCCAAGGGCGGCGCAGGCCAAGGCGCGCGGGCGCTGCTGGGCGCACTTCCCGCGATGTTGGGGCTGTGATGGACCGCCGCCTGACGCCCTTTAGCGGCCGCATCGCGCATATCTCGCTGCAAGGCCAGATCGCGGCCGAAGGCTTTACCGCAGGGCAATTGCGCCAGATCACCTTGCCCTTGGTCGATCTGCTGCAAAGCCCAAATGGCCCGCGCGACCGCCAGCTTTGGCAGGGCGAGGGCTTTACCGTGATTGATCAGCGCGACGGCCATGCCTTTGGCTTTGCGCAAAAAGACGGCTATTGCGGCTGGCTGCCAATCGCGGCCTTGGGCGACAGCGCGCCGACGCATTGGCTGGCCGCCCCCGCCAGCCATCTTTACCCCGAACCACGGGTGCAAGCGCGCGAGATCACCAGCCTGCCAATGGGCGCGCAGCTGCAAGTGCTGGGGCAGAGCGGCAGCTTTGCGCAGACACCGCAGGGGTTTATCCCCGCCTGCCACCTGCTGCCCTTGGGGCACTATCTGCCCGATCCGGTCGCCGTGGCCGAAAGCCTGCTGGGCAGCCCCTATCTTTGGGGCGGCAATTCGCGAGCGGGGATTGATTGTTCGGGGCTTGTGCAACTGGCGCTGGTGGCTTGCGGTCTGCCTTCGGCTCCAGATGCCGATTTGCAGCAAAGCCTTGGCCAGCCGCTGACCGAAGACGCGGCCTTGCAGCGCGGCGATCTGCTGTTCTGGAAAGGTCATGTCGCGATGGTCGTTGATGCGGCGCGGCTGATCCATGCCAATGGGCACACCATGTCGGTGGCCTATGAAGACACCGCCGCCTGCATCGCGCGGATTTTGGCGGCGGAAGGCAAGCCCGTCAGCCATCGCCGCAGGATTACTCTACGGCGCGAATAAGCTTTTTCTCAAGCACCCGCAGCACTTGGCCCAGATCATTGCCGCGCCGCAGGATATAGCCGTCCATGCCGACCACAGAATAAAGCCCCTGCTTGTCACGCAGCTTGGGGCGCTTTTCGATGCGGTAGAGCGGCGATTCCGCAAAGCGGCGAAACACCGAAAACACCGCCGCCTCGCGCAGAAATGAGATGCCATAGTCGCGCCATTCGCCAGCCGAGACGAACTGCCCGTAAAGCCGTGTCAACGCGCCAAGCTCTTTGCGATCAAAGGTAACCTGCTCTTGCGGGCTTTCAGGCGATGGGAAAGGGGTTGGCGTTTGTAACGTCATGGTAAAAGTCTACGCTGGCTTTGCAAAAAATCAAGCACCGCAGTTTTGCCGCAATAAGACCCTTTTAAAACCACCGGAACTTCAAAAACCCGCCGCCATTCGCCGGCATAAAGACCTCAGTTACAGGTTAACGACCCCGACGGCAGCGACAAAGCCCCCACCGAGTCCTTGCTGTCGGGCCCTGTATAAATCAAAGGCCCCCGCCCACACAGGCGGGGGTTTCTTGATTGGCAGGGCCTAGCAGAACCCCTCTGCCAAGCGCAATTCGCCCACGGAAAAGCCACGGCAATTGATCTGCGGCGCGGGCAATCGCTTTTGTGCCATCGGATGAGCGGCATCCAAAGCACCCAGCTTGGCCAGCAGACTGACCAAAACCGCCTCGGAGGCGCGGCCGTTGCCGTCTTCGATCTTCAGCGCGATGCCCAGTTTTTGTTCGGGCAACATGGCGACAAACACCGCCTCGGCTCCGGTTTTGATCGAAACCTTGCCACCCATCGCCCGCATCAGCTCGGTGCAGGCCCGGCCCTCGCCTGCGACCAGATCAGGATGCGCCGCCATCGCGTCGCGCAGCCGTGCCATCGCGCGCTGACGGCTGTTGCCACCCTCGCGCGCAGCAGCAAAAGCGCCCATCGCGCGGGCAAGCCCCGCCACCGACATCGCAAAGTTTGGCGCCGAACAACCGTCAATGCCGTAGCCTGCCACGCTCTCGCCGGTCACTTCTTCGGTCGCGGCGCGAATGGCGCGCTGCAAGGGGTGGTCAATCTCGGTATATTCCGAACCGCCCTTCAGATGTTTATTCGCGGTCAAAAAGCCCGAATGCTTGCCCGAGCAGTTGTTGTGCAACTGGCAGGGCGCATCATTGGCGCGGATCAGACGGTCGCGCTCGGTGCGGTCATAGGGTTCATGCGAGCCACAGCGCAGATCGGCCTCGCCCAGCCCCAGATCCGCCAGCCAGCGCCCCGCCATATCGACATGCAGATGCGCGCCCTGATGGCTGGCGCAAGACAGCGCGATATGCGCATCGCTTAGACCCGCCGCATCGGCAGCCCCGCTTTCCAGCAGCGGCAGCGCTTGGATCATTTTGCAGGACGATCGCGGGAAGATCACGCGCTCTGGATCACCCCAGGATTGCACGATCTGCCCCGCTTCGTCGCAAATCACCACATGCCCGCGATGGGTGCTTTCCAGCAGCCCCCCGCGCCAAAGTTGCACCAATTCTGCCGCCGCCATGGTCATCTCCCTCACTTATGCGCGATTTTCTGCCCGTTTCGGCCCTGTAGGGCTTTCGCGGATCGTCATTTTCCGGTTATGCATGGCATATCGAGTGTAAGAGGTTCGCGCTATATCAAAAACCGCAACAAGCGGCGATGGCACGGGCACAGGCAACACGGCTTGGAGGCTGTAACGACATGGCAAACTGGATGACACGCGTAGCGTCAGCTGCGATGATCTCCGTGATCGGAATGGGTGTAGGTTCGGCAGGCTTGGCACAAGACTCCACCAACCGCGTCGCGACGATGACGGATTGGAGCGTTTTCGCCGAAAAAGACCCGAAAGAATGCTGGGGCGTCTCCAGCCCCAAAGAAACCCTAAACACCAAAGACGGCCAGCCAGTTTCGGTGCGCCGCGGCGACATCTTGCTGTTTGTGACCTTTCGGCAGGGCAGCGCTGGCGAGATTTCGTTTTCGGGCGGATATCCCTTTGCGGGCGGCTCGACGGTTAATCTGAAAGTCGACGGCGCGGGCTATGAGCTGTTTACCGATGGTGAATGGGCTTGGTCGGGCAGTGCGGCAGATGATGCGGCGATCCTGACCTCGTTGAAAAAGGGCGCAACAGCGGTGCTGACCGCGCGTTCGGCAAAGGGCACCCAGACCCAAGACACCTTTAGCCTGCGCGGCTTTACCGCCGCGATGGAAGAAGCCGCCAAACAGTGCGGCTAACCCCGCTAAAGCCCAGATTTGAAACGCCCCGCGCATGGCTCGGGGCGTTTTGCATTCCGACAGTTCCGTTTTGCTGCCGAATCCCTTATAGCAACGCTTCCAGCCATAGGATTCTGCCATGACCGCGCCCATCACCCAAGACGTTCTGACCATTCCGCGCAAGCTGCCCGAGGGCGGCAAGCCAAATCTGGTCGGCATGACCCGCGACCAGATGCGCGCCGCGCTGATCGAGGCTGGCACGGCAGAAAAGCAAGCCAAGATGCGCGTTGGTCAGGTCTGGCAGTGGGTCTATCACTGGGGCGTGCGCGATTTTGAGGCGATGACCAACCTTGCCAAAGACTATCGCGCGCTTTTGGCCCAGCATTTCGTGCTGGAAGTGCCCGAGGTGGTGACCAAGCAAGTTTCCACCGATGGCACCCGCAAATATCTGGTGCGCATCGCCGGCGGCCACGAGGTCGAGGTGGTCTATATCCCCGAAACCGATCGCGGCACGCTGTGTATCTCGAGCCAAGTCGGCTGCACGCTGACCTGTTCGTTCTGCCATACCGGCACGCAAAAACTGGTGCGCAACCTGACGGCGGCGGAAATCGTTGGCCAAGTCATGCTGGCGCGCGATGATCTGAACGAATGGCCGGTGCAAGGCGCGCCGAAGAACGAGACGCGGCTTGTCAGCAATATCGTGCTGATGGGCATGGGCGAGCCTTTGTATAACTTTGAAAACGTGCGCGACGCGATGAAGGTGGTGATGGACGGCGAAGGCATCGCGCTTGGCCGCCGCCGCATCACCCTGTCGACCAGCGGCGTTGTGCCAGAAATCGCCCGCACCGCCGAAGAAATCGGCTGCCTGCTGGCGGTATCTTTCCACGCCACCACCGACGAGGTGCGCGATCAATTGGTGCCGATCAACAAAAAGTGGAACATCGCCACCCTGCTTGAAGCGCTGAAAGCCTATCCGGGGCTGACCAATTCTGAACGCATCACCTTTGAATATGTGATGCTGGATCATGTCAACGACAGCAAAGAAGACGCTTACCGCTTGGTGGAACTGCTGCGCGGCATCCCCGCCAAGGTCAACCTGATCCCCTTTAACGAATGGCCCGGCGCGCCCTATAAACGCTCGTCTGGCAACCGGATCCATGCTTTTGCCGACATCATTTATCAGGCCGGTTACTCCAGCCCGATCCGCACGCCGCGCGGCGAAGACATCATGGCGGCCTGTGGCCAGCTGAAATCGGCCACCGAAAAGCAGCGGAAATCTGCGACAAAAACGACAGTTCAGGGCTAAATCACCTAGGGGTTGTGGGCTGGCGGTCATCCTGCTCTTTTTGTGGTATTTAGCAGGGCGGCATAAAACGAAAAGCTGGCGTCATGGGCTTCAATTCGTTAAGCAGTTGTCAAACTGGGTGTGCAACACAGAACGAACCCAGACGGAACCAGACAACCGGCGCTTTGCCGGCTAGAGGATAGGGCAGTAAGATGGCGGCTTCGGACGATACGCAAAAGCGTTCTGCGAAAGAGTGGGTCTTGGTTCTGGCGAAGTATCGCGAGCCTTCGACCAGCCGCAGCATTTTTGAACTTGTGGCCACTTTGGTGCCTTTTGTCCTGCTTTGGGGTCTGGCTTGGGCGTCTTTGTCGGTCAGCTACTGGCTTGCTTTTGCGATTGCGGCGCTGAACGGGCTGTTTCTGGTGCGGATCTTTGTCATCCAGCATGATTGCGGCCATGCGTCTTATTTCAGCAGCCGCAAGGCTCAGGATTGGGTCGGCCGCTGTTTGGGCGTGCTGACGCTGACCCCCTATGATGTCTGGCGCCGCACCCATTCGATTCACCATTCGCACCACGGCAACCTTGATCAGCGCGGCATTGGCGATGTGCTGACCCTGACGGTCGAAGAATACCGCGCCCGCAGCCGCTTTGGCCGCTTTATGTATCGGCTTTATCGGCATCCGCTGGTGCTGTTTGTGCTGGGGCCAAGCTATCTGTTCATCTTGCAAAACCGCTTGCCGCTGGGGCTGATGAAATCGGGCTGGCGCTATTGGACAAGTGCGATGGGCACCAATGCGATGATCGCGATCATTCTGGGGCTGATCATCTATCTGGGTGGCTTTATGCCGGTGCTGCTGATCTATCTGCCCACCTCGGTGATTGCGGGTACGGTTGGGGTTTGGCTGTTCTATGTGCAGCACCAGTTTGAAGAAACCCATTGGGCCAAGACCGAAGACTGGCAGCTGCATGAAGCAGCGCTTGAGGGGTCTTCGCACTACATCCTGCCGCAGCCGCTGCGGTGGCTGAGCGCGAATATCGGCATTCACCATGTGCATCACCTGTACAGCCGCATCCCGTTTTACCGCCTGCCCGAAGTGCTGCGCGACAATGCCGCCTTGGCCGAGGCGCAGCGCCTGACGGTCTGGGAAAGCTTTAAGTCGGTGAACCTGCATCTGTGGGACGAAAAGCTGCAAAAGCTGCTGTCGTTCCGCGAGGCGAAAAAGCTTTACGATCTGGCCTAAGCCGCGCTTGGCGGCGGGGGTTGCTGCTGCTAGCCTTTGGCGATGCTGCTGACCAATGCCCTTGCCCGCAGGCTGTTCCTGCACCGCCATCTGTTGGCAGAGCCTCCGCTTGGCGCGGGCTCTGGTCAGGCGCTGGCCGATCTGATCTCGCAGCTGGGCTTTGTGCAGGTTGACAGCATCAACACCCTGGCCCGCGCGCATCACATGATCTTGTTCAGCCGGCGGCAGACTTACCGGCCCGAGGCGTTAAAGCCGCTGCTGGAAGACCAGCGCCAGCTGTGGGAGCATTGGACGCATGACGCCTCGATCATCCCGATAGCGCTGCATCCGCTGTGGCAGCACCGCTTTGCCCGCGATGCCGAACGGCTGCGCGGCTCTTGGAAGGCTTGGTTCCGCGACGGCTATGAGGCGCAGTTCGACACGATCCTAGATCGGATTGCCCGCGATGGTCCGGTAACCTCGACCGATGTTGGTCAAGGCGAGGCGCGCGGCAAAGGCGGCTGGTGGGATTGGCACCCCAGCAAAACCGCGCTGGAATGGCTGTGGCGCACTGGGCAATTGGCGATCACCCGGCGCGACGGCTTCCAGAAGGTCTATGATCTGACCGAAAGGGTGATCCCGCAGGCGCATCGCTTGGACAGCCCCGACGAAGCCGCCATGGTCGATTGGGCCTGTTGCTCGGCGCTGGATCATCTGGGATTTGCCGATGCGAAAGAGCTGCGCGGCTATTGGCACTGCCTGCGGCCTGACGAGGTGAAGACTTGGCTGAAATCCGCCCTTGCGCGCGGCGAGATCACCGAGATCGAGGTCGAAGGCGCAGATCTGTCGCGCAAACGCAGCTATGCGCGCCCCGATGTGCTGGCCGATGCCAGCCTTGCCCCCGAGCCAAGCCCGCGTCTACGGCTGCTTTCGCCCTTTGATCCAGCCCTGCGCGACCGCGATCGGGCCGAGTTTCTGTTCGGCTTTCACTACCGCATCGAGGTTTTCGTGCCAGAGCCAAAGCGGATCTACGGCTATTATGTCTTTCCCATTCTGGAAGCCGACAGGCTGGTTGGCCGCATCGACGTCAAGGCGTTTCGGGCTGAAAACACCCTGCGGATCAAGGCGCTTTGGCCCGAGCGCGGCGTGAAATTTGGCGCAGGCCGGCTGCGGAAACTTGAAGCCGAGCTGCAACGCTGGGCGGCGTTTTCGGGCTGTGATCGGGTCGACTATCAGCCGGGTTGGCTGCGCGAGGGCTAGGCCCGCGCAGCCCGGACTTGCAGACCTATTGCAAAACCTTGCCCTCGGGCCATGTCAGCTTTTGTGACAGGGTGATCTGCTGTCTCACACCAGCAGCCAAGTCAAACTGCCACGACAGAATGCCACGCTGGCCGTCAAAATCGGTCTCGCTTGGGGCAGGGTCGGCGGTAAAGCTGATCTTCAGATCCTCTTGTTCGGAATAGGGAATTTGGTCCAACACCCGCAGCGACCAAGCCTCAGCCGTCAGGTTTTCCACCGTCAGCACTGCGGTTTCTTCTTGCTGCGTCGAGGTCGAAATAAAGCCGCGATCCCCCGTGCTGCGCTCTGGCATCGAGCGTTTCAGCCGCAGCCCTTCAATCGCGCCAAAGCCGATCTCGGCCTTGGCCCCCGCGGCCAGACCGGCAAATTGCACCGACCCCACCAGCGCGCTGTCGCGATAAAGCGAGGCTGTGCCGGGCAGCAATATCTCGGGGCTGTCGTTGGTCAATGTCGCCAGCAAAAACGCGCTGCGGTCGCGCGACGGCACGGCGCGCGCCTCGATGTCAGGCGTCATCGTCAGGCTGTCCAAGGCAAGGCGCAGGTTTTCAACGCCCGAGGCCACTGCAACCGCGCTGGGGTAATGATAGACCACGGTTTCGCCCTGAAGCATCGGCACAGCGGTCAGCGTCATGCCAACCTGCTTTGCCATCGGGGCGGCATCGGCAACCATGGCTTCGCTGCGGGTCGCATAAACCGGCGGCGCGTCGGTTGCAGGATCAAACACCTGTCGCAAATCGGGCCAAAGCGTCGAGGGGTCCGACTGCGCCGAGGGCTGCGCGGTGGACAGGGTCAGATCAACGCCCGCCCAATCTTCGCCGGAATATTGGCTGACCAATACGCCGCGATCTATTCGCAGGCTTGCCGCTTTGCGGTCCAGCGTCATGTCATAGACCGGCGACCAAGTGGCGTTTTGGATGAAATGGCTGACGGTCAGATGCGCCTCGCCCGCCGCAGGCGCGTCGATGGCGACCGAAAGCGCGGTGTAATCGCTGTCACGCTGTGACAGCGCTGCACGGGCTGCGATTGCGGCGTCTAGCAGCTGTTGCGCGGCCTCTGCTGCGGTTTGTGCGGGCGGCAGATCGGCGGCGGCGGCAAGGGCCGCTTGCCGCGCGGCAAGGGTCTGCGCGCCCACACTCTGCGTCAGCGCGGTCAGGCTTTCGACCGTCAGCGCAGCGCCTTCGGGCCGCAGGGCTGCAAGAAAGGCCAGCTGTGCTTGCGCGGCCTCGACACGGGCGTCGATGGCGGCAACGGCGGCTTGCGCGTCGCGCAGCGCTGCCTTTGCCGCCGTCACATCGGCTGTGGCGGCCAAAAGCGCTGGCGTCTTTGCATCTGATCGCGGCGGCAGACGGTCGGTTCGCAGCGCAAAGGCCCCCAGCGCCAGATCGGGCGAGGTCAGCCGGATCAGGTTAGGCTCGGTGCCCGCGGGCAGATCGGTGATCAAAAGATCATGCGTCCCCGCCGGAGCGTTAAAGCTGACCACGCGCGTCACCTGCGCGCCTTGGGGGTAAAGCGTGACAGCCGTGATCTGGCTTTTGGCAAGGATGGTATCGGCCAAAGCGGGGCAGGGCAGTAAAAGCGCAAGCGTCACAATGCGGTGCATAAAAGCCTCCTGACTATACCGCAAACCTAGTTGCGCCCTGGGGCCTTTGACAAGCAATCTGCGGGCTTGCAGGCGAAGAAGCGCGCGGCCTAAGCTGCCGCGAAAAGGAAGACCGACATGAACAGCCCGACACCTTCGAATTTGAAATCGACCGCAGCCCTGCCCAAGGTGGTGCGCGCAAAGGGCAGCTATCTTTGGGATGCCGAGGGGCGGCAGTATATTGACGGCTCGGGCGGGCCAGCGGTCTATTGTCTGGGCCATGCCAATGAAGAGGTCAACGCGGCGGTCATGGCGCAGATGGGCGCGATTGCGCATGGCTATCGCTATAACTTCACCACCGATGCGCTAGAGGAATTGACCGAGATCATCCGCAGCCATTGTGGCGGCACGCTGCGCGAGATGGTCTATGTCACCGGAGGCTCAGAGGCAGTGGAAAGCTGTCTGAAGATCGCCTTGCAGTATCAAACCGCGATTGGGCAGAAATCGCGGCGCAGGTTCATCTCGCGGCAGCGGTCTTGGCATGGCAACACGCTGGGCGCGCTGGGGGTTTCGGGCTTTGAAGAGCGCACCCGCGCCTATGAGGGGGCCTTTATCCCCTCGATCAAACTCTCGCCCGCCAATGACTATCGCCCGATTGCAGGCCGAGGCACATTGGCCGAACGCGGCGCAGCCGAGCTTGAGGCCGCCATTCTTGCCGCGGGGGCCGAGACGATTGCCGCCTTTATCTTTGAACCCGTGGTCGGGGCCGCTGGGGGCTGTGTGCCTGCACCAGAAGGCTACGCGGCGCTGGTGCGCGCGGTCTGCGACCGCCACGGCGTCTTGATGATTGCAGACGAGGTGATGTGTGGCGCGGGCCGCACCGGCCCGTGGCGGGCGCTGGCGCATGATGGCGTTGAACCCGATCTGATGTCGGTCGCCAAGGGTCTGGCTGCGGGCTATATGCCGCTGGGGGCCGCGATTTGCACCACCAAGGTGTGGCAGGCCATTCGCGCCGTCGATGGCGCCTTTGGCACCGGACACACCTTTACCGGCCATACCGCAGCCTGTGCGGCAGGCGTCGCCGTGCAGCGGATCGTCGCGCGTGAAGGGCTTTTGGCGCGGGTCACGGCACAGGGGCCGCAGCTGATGGCCGATTGGGCCACCGCTTTGGCGGGGGTCGAGGCGGTGGGCGATATTCGCGGCCGTGGCCATTTCATCGCCGCCGAACTGGTCGCCGACCCTGTCACCAAGACCCCTTTCCCCGCCGAGCGCAAGCTGTTCATGAAGGTGCGCGCGCAGGCGATGGCAAATGGGCTGATCTGCTATCCGGTGGGCGGCAATGTCGATGGCAGCAACGGCGATATCGTGATCCTTGCCCCGCCCTATAATGCCACCCAGGCCGAGCTGGACGAGATCATCGACAAGGCCGCAACCTCGATCAAACAGGTGCTGCGGGCCGAAGGTTTGGCATAAGGAAAAGGGGCACAGGGAACGGAATCTTTAGGAATCAGCGCTAAAGCTTTGCAAAAGCCAGACTGGAATTGCAAAGGAATGCGATGCGCCTGACCCAGCCCGCCCTCTGCCCCGATCCGCCGCAGTGGCGCGATAATATTCCCACCTCGATGGGTTATGCCGAGATTGTGCATCGCGCCTATGCGGGCGAAAACCTGACGCAGCTGACCGCCGATTTGGTGTCGCAGGTCACTGGCCCCGTGGTGGATGCGGGCGCGCTACTTGATCTTTCGACCGTATTGCATCTGCAAGGCGGTGCGCTGGCGGCCGAGGGGGCGGTGATGCAGGCCCATGCTTTGCAGATCAGCCGCAGCTTTCAGATCCTGCATGGCAGCGGTCTGGGGCCGCGGATTCTGGCCTTTGTTACTGCGGGCGACTTCATGGCCAATACGCCGTTGGATTTTCTGCTGCGCGGGTCAGATGCAGTGCTGATCTTGCACTTTGTCGATGCCAATCTTTTTGCGTTGCATGATCTTCCGCCTCATGACCTGGCCTTTGTCGCCATTGGTGAAAGCCCCGAAAACGCGATGATTTTGCAGAAACTGGGCCAGCTGTTAAAGAATTGGGGCGGCCCAATTTTCAACAGCGCAACCGAGGTGATTGCCAGCCTAAGCCGCGATTCTGTCAGCGCGGTTCTGGCGGCAGAAGCTTCGATCTATGCACCGCCAACGCTGCGGATGTCGCAGCGTGATCTGGTGGCGCAGGTGATGGGCGAAGACCGCGCGGCTTTGAAGTTTCCACTGCTGCTGCGCCCGATTGGCAGCCATGCAGGCGCAGGTCTGTGCAAGATCGACACCCTTAGCGCTTTGGCGGCGTGGCTACGCCACTCTGACGATGCCGAAGTCTATCTCGCCCCCTTTGTCGATTATCGCGGTGCGGATGGATTTTACAGCAAGGCGCGCGTGGTACAGGTTTGCGGCAAACCTTTTGCAAGCCATCTGGCGCGGTCGCAAAACTGGATGGTGCATTACCTGAACGCCGATATGGCGGCAAATCCAGACCGCCGATCGGCAGAGGCCGATTGGATGGCGCATTTCGACCAAGACTTTGCCCAGCGCCACGCAGAGGCCTTTGCTGCGCTGCACCGGATCTTTGGCCTTGATTATTTCGGCATTGATTGCGCCGAACTGCCCGATGGCAGGCTTTTGATTTTCGAGGTGGATGTAGCGATGATCGTGCACGACATGGATGACGAAACCGTCTTCCCCTATAAAAAACCCGCGATGCAAAAGCTGTTTGCGGGGTTTCTACAAGCGGTCACCGCGGCCTGCCGCTAAGAAAAAACCCCGCCGGCTCAGGCGGGGTTTTTGACAGTTCAGCCTTTTTTCAGGCAGCGCTGGCCCAGCACTTCGGCGATTTGCACCGCGTTCAGCGCAGCGCCCTTGCGCAGGTTGTCCGAGACGCACCACAGGTTGATGCCGTTATCAATCGTGCTGTCCTGACGGATGCGGCTGATATAGGTGGCATAATCGCCAACGCATTCGATCGGCGTGATGTAGCCGCCGTTTTCGCGCTTATCGATCACCATGATGCCGGGGGCTTCGCGCAGAATGTCGCGGGCCTCGTGTTCATCAAGGAACTCTTCAAACTCGATATTGATCGATTCCGAATGGCCGACAAACACCGGAACCCGCACGCAGGTCGCAGTGATCTTGATCGACTTGTCCAAGATCTTTTTGGTCTCGGCGACCATCTTCCATTCTTCTTTGGTCGAACCATCGTCCAAGAACACATCGATATGCGGAATCACGTTGAAGGCGATTTGCTTGGTGAACTTGACCGGTGGCTTGCTGTCGGTCGGGTTGTAGATCGACTTGGTCTGATCCCAAAGCTCGTCGATCCCCTCTTTGCCAGCGCCCGAAACCGACTGATAGGTCGAGACGACAACGCGCTTGATGCGGGCGCGGTCATGCAGCGGCTTCAGCGCCACAACCATCTGCGCGGTCGAGCAGTTGGGGTTGGCGATGATCATTTTCTTGGTATAGCCGTAGATCGCATCGGCATTCACCTCTGGCACGATCAAAGGCACATCGGCGTCATAGCGGTAAAGCGACGAGTTATCGATGACAACGCAGCCCGCAGCCGCAGCCTTGGGGGCGTAAATCTTGGTGGCATCCGACCCCACGGCGAACAAAGCAATGTCCCAGCCGGTGAAATCAAAGGTGTCAAGATCCTTGGTCTTCAAGGTCTTATCGCCAAAGCTGATCTCAGTGCCCAGCGATTTTCGTGACGCCAAAGCGACGATTTCATCAACTGGGAACTCGCGCTCGGCGAGGATATTCAGCATTTCGCGGCCCACGTTACCCGTGGCACCCGCGACGACGACCTTATAGCCCATCGGGGTTCTCCTATAATTGTCTTTGACCATCAAAGACGAGGCGCTGTTAGCGCAAGGCGCAGCCCGTGGAAAGCGGATTCGGCGCGCCACCGCCCGCAATCAGTCGGTGCGATCCTTTGACCACAGATAGGCGGTCAGACCCAAAGCAACAAGGCCCGCATAGGCCAGCATGATGCCGATATAGGGCACATTCGGCGGCGCAGGGGTCAGGGCGGCGTGCAGATGCCCGGTCGCATATTGCATCACCCCCGTGGTGCCGATGCCAAACAGGTTAATCAGCGTCACGCCCCGCCCGGTCAGATGCGCCGGTAAAAACGCCCGCCCATGCGCCATGACCATCGGAAACGAGGCGCCAAACAGCCCAATCGCGGGCAAAAGCAGCAAAGGCTGGGTTTCAGGAAAGGCGGCAATGGTCAGCAAACAGGCCAAGACAATGGCATTTCCACCAAAAATCAGCCCCTTACGGGTGCCAAAGATCCGCTCAAGCGGGCCATAGGCGAAATTGCCCGCAACCATCGCCAAGCCCATCACCAAAGTCACCCGCCCAATCTCTGCGCGATCTGCGTCGAAGACATCGCTCAGATAGGGCCCCGCCCAAAGCCCGCGCAGACCCGCAGCCGGCGCATAGCAAGCCGCCATCATCAGAAAAATCGGCCAAAGTGCTGGCGTCCGCAACAGATCAAACACCGAACCTTTGTGCCCGGTTTGGCTGCGCGCGGGGTCGCGCACAAAAATCAGCACGGCAAGGGCGGTCAGCAGGGTCAGCGCCGCCAAGACCCAGATCGTGCCGCGCCAGCCCAACAGATCGACCGCCGCCGACAAAGGCAACGAGGCCGCGATATTGCCCAGCGAGCCGATGCCAATCACCATCCCCGCCAAAGTGCCAAAAGCGCTTGGCGGGTAAAGCCGCGCAAACAGGAAATAGGCCGCCATCAGCACTGGCGCACAGCCCGCCCCGATCAGCACCATCGCATAGACAATCGCATTGGGCCCGGTGGCCGAGGCAAAAATCGCCGCCCCCACCGCCCCCACTGCCAAAAGGCCCGAGGTGGTAAGCCTTGGCCCAATCCGGTCCAGCGCGGCCCCCACCGGCAGCTGCATCAGCGCAAAGGCCAAAAACCAATAGCCCGAAGCCGTCGCCAAAATCTCGGGCGTCGCCCCCAGATCGCTGGCCAAAACCGGGCTGAGCACCGCCAAAAAGGCGCGGTAGAATTGGCTTAAGACATAGCCTGCGATCAGGGCAATCAATCCGGCCTTCATGCGGCTTGCCCCATCAACGGCTTTTCGCGGATCGGCAGATGCACCAGCGCCGAAAACGCACCAACGCCAACGCCGATCCACCAGACCGTGGTATAGCCGCCGGTCAGATCATAAAGCTTACCCCCCAGCCAAACCCCGAAAAAGCTGCCGATCTGGTGGCTTAGAAACACAAAGCCGTAAAGCGTGCCCATATAGCGCAGCCCGTAGATATGCGCGACCAGACCCGAGGTCAGCGGCACCGTCGCCAGCCACAAAGCCCCCATGCTCAGCGAAAACGCCAGCACGGTAAAGGGCGTCATCGGCAGCAGAATAAAGGTGGCGGCAATCACCGTGCGCGCAGCGTAAATCCCCGCCAGCAGGTATTTCTTGGAATAGCGCTTGCCCAGCCAGCCCGCGTAAATGCTGCCGCCGATATTGGCCAAACCAATCACCGAAATCGCAATCGCCCCCAGCGCCGAGGTCGAGGTGATGCCAATCCCCGCAAGCAAGCCATTGGCCGAAATCGGGCCGCATTTTTCCGTCACAAAGGCAGGAAAATGCGCGGTCAGAAACGCAAGCTGATAGCCGCAAGAGAAAAAGCCCAGAAAAATCATCGTGTAAGACGGGTCTTTAAAGGCGCGCTTCAGCACGGTGCCCAGCGATTCCTCAAGCTCTTGCTTGCTGGCCACGCTTGGGCTGCGCAGAAACGGCAGGGCGGCAAGGGCGGCAATAATCACCACCGCAAAGATCAAAAAGGTGGTTTGCCACGGGTAAACCGCCAGCAGCCCCTCGGCCACAGGCGCGCCGAACACTTGGCCCGCAGAGCCCGCCGCCGTGGCAATGCCCAGCGCAAGGCTGCGGTTCTCGGCACTGGCCGCACGCCCGACGATGGCCAGAATAACCCCAAAGCCGGTGCCCGCGATGCCAAAGCCAACCAAGATTTCCAACAGCTGCATCTGCGCCGGCGTATGGGCAAAGGCCGTCAGCGCCAGACCAGAGGCATACAAAAACGCCCCCGCAACAATCGCGCGGCGGTCCCCCATCCGCTCGGCAATCGCGCCAAAAATCGGCTGGCCAAAGCCCCAAGCAAGGTTCTGAATGGCAATCGCAAGCGAGAAATCCGAGCGGGCCCAGTTAAACTCGGTCGCAATCGGGATCTGAAACACGCCAAAGCTTGCACGAATGGCAAAGTTGAACATCAAGATCACACAGCCGGCGATCAAAACCGGGGTGAAAATCGCGACTTTTTGGGTGGATGTCATGGCAAGCTCCTGCAACGCGACAGGGTTAGCGGAAGCCTTGACCCGCACAAAGCGCTAAATTGTGTCTGTTACAAACGAAGCCCCTTTGCAGCGCGCCCAAAGCGCTTTAAATTCGCGAAAACAGCTAGGGAGCAGGCGATGACAGAATGGTGGCGCGGGTCGGTGACCTATCAGATTTATCCCCGCTCGTTTCAGGATGACAACGGCGATGGCGTCGGCGATTTGGCGGGCATCACCCGCAGGCTTGACCATATCGCGGCCTTGGGCTGCGATGCGATTTGGCTTTCGCCGTTCTTTACCTCGCCGATGTTGGATATGGGCTATGATGTTGCCGATTACACCGATGTCGATCCGGTCTTTGGCACTTTGGCCGATTTCGACGCGCTGATCGCCCGCGCGCATGGCTTGGGGCTGAAGGTGATCATTGATCAGGTGATGAACCATTCGTCCGACAAGCACCCCTTCTTTGAACAAAGCCGCAAAGATCGCAGCAACGACAAGGCCGATTGGTATATCTGGGCCGATCCGCGCCATGACGGCACGCCGCCCAACAACTGGCTGTCGATCTTTGGCGGCCCGGCTTGGCAATGGGATGCGCGGCGCAAGCAATATTACATGCACAGCTTTTTAGCCCAGCAGCCCGAGTTCAACTTTCGCAATCCGGCGGTGCTTGACTATATGGAAAGCGTGCTGCGGTTTTGGTTGGATCGCGGCGTCGATGGCTTTCGCTTTGATACCGTGAACTTTTTCTACAAAGACGGCATGCTGCGTGACGATCCCGCCGATTTCCGCAACAAATCCGAAGCCCCCGGCAACCCCTACGAAATGCAGTATCACCTGTTTTCCAAGAACCAACCCGAGAACCTGCTGTGGCTGGAACGCATCCGCGCCGTGCTTGACAGCTATGACGATCGCACCTCGGTGGGCGAGGTCGGGGAATCGCATCACGGCATTCAGATCATGGGGCAATATACCGCGCCGGGGCGGCTGCATCAGTGCTATTCCTTCGAGATGTTTGGCAGCGACTATTCGGCAGGGCTGTTCCGCCGCAAGATCGAAGAGTTCTTCACCGGCGCGCCGAATGGCTGGCCGATGTGGGCGTTTTCAAACCATGATGTGGTGCGGCAAACCTCGCGTTGGACGAAATATGGTATCAGCCAAGACGCTTTGGCAGCCCAAGCCGGGGCCTTGCTGCTGTCGTTCCAAGGCTCGATCTGCCTTTGGCAGGGCGAGGAATTGGGCCAGACCGACACCGTTTTGACGCTGGACGAGCTGACCGATCCGCAGGGCATCACCTTTTGGCCCGAACCCATCGGCCGCGACAACACCCGCACGCCGATGGTTTGGGACGGCTCGGCGCAGGGCGGATTTACCAGCGGCACGCCTTGGCTGCCGGTGAAAGCGCCACAGCTTGCGCGCAATGTCGCGGCGCAGGCGGGCGTTGCGGGCTCAGTGCTGGAAAGCTATCGCGCGATGCTGGCGTTTCGGCGGCAAACCGAAGCGCTACGCCTTGGCGCGACGCGGTTTTTTGATCTGCCCGAACCGATCTTGGCCTTTGCGCGCGGCGAAGATCTGCTTTGCGTCTTTAACCTTTCGCCCACTGCGCTGGAGATCAACGCTTTGGGGTTGGGCGCAGCCATTGGCCCCGCAGCGGGGGTGGTGCATTCGGACGGCAAGCTCCAGCTTGGCCCGAATGCCTATGGTTTCTTCACCGGCGCAAGCAGCGCTGTCTTAGGGTAGCTTTTGCCAAAGAACGCCGGCGGCAGGAATGATCTTGCCGCCCCACTCGACCTCTACCGCATTGTAATTGAACAAGAACTGATGCGTTTCGGTATCGCGGCGGCGCAGCCCCTCGGGCAGAGGATCGGTTTCGATGCCCGCCTTATGACACAGCTGCTGCAAGATCCGCGACAGCGCGGCCTCATCCGGCCAACCGGCCAAATACTGCAATCCCCGCGCCGCAATCAGCGCCGGCCAGCCATCGGTTGTGGTTTCCAGTACCTGCGCCGAGGTCTCGATCTTTTCGCGCCAATGCAGGAAATTGCCGCCAAGGGTTAACGGCACCGGCACATCCGGCGGCAGGCTTTCCACCCGCGCCACGGTCGCCTTCAGATTCGGCAGATTGGGCGGCAGCGGCAAAGGAATCGCGAAATCTGCGGTCTTGGAATTGCTGCGCGGGCCGATCAGGCTTTGGCCCTGATGCACCGCCAAAGCCGCAAGCAAGGGTTGCGACATCGTCGCGACCCCCGGAGCCAGCACAATCGGATAGGCCGACAGATCGGCGGTATCGGGCGGCAAAATATCAACATTCAACCCCAGCCTGCGCAAACCCCGATAGGTTTCAAACACTTGGCGGAAATAGCTGTAATCGCGGCCCTGCGGCTGCGTCTCCCAAGCCCAGGCCGAGGCATAGTCAAACACCAGCCCCACTTGGGCGCGGGCGGTGCCAACGTCGGGCATCTGCGCCAGTTCTTGGGCGACCTGCCCGGCCTCGTGATAGGCGGGGGCGGCGACGGAATCGGGGCGCAACATGCCCGCGTGCATCTGTTCTTGCGCAAAGGGCGCTTGACGCCAGCGGAAATAGCACACCGCCTCGGCACCATGGGCAAAGGCCTCCCAAGCCCAAAGCCGCGCCATGCCGGGCAAGGGGTCGGGGTTCCACGGCGCCCAGTTCACGGGGCCCGGCTGCTGCTCCATCACCCACCAGCGGCCACGGCCAACGGCGCGATAAAGGTCGTGGTGAAAGGCCTGAAAATCAGGATCGCCTTGGCGCACAAAGCGGTGCTTATGCGCGGGCGTCGCGGCCAGCCTGTCGGACAAAAACCCCAGCGGATAGGCATCCCAAGCGGCAATATCCAGATCGGCGCCCACATCAAAATGATCGAAATCGGTGATCTGGCCCATGTAGTTATGGCTGATCGGCGCCGTGCTATGTTTGCGCAAAATCTCGACCTGCAAGCGGTTAAAGCTTACGACCTCATCGCTGGCAAAGCGGCGATGCGCCATGACATGCGCGGGGTTTGCTTCGGTCACGGTCAGGTTTGGCAGCGCAATCTCGTCAAAGCTGGCATAATCCATCGACCAGAACACATTGCCCCAAGCACGATTAAGCGCCTGAGGCGATTGATATTTCTGCGCGCACCAGTCGCGAAAGGCCTGCGTGGCCGCCTGCGAATACGACAGCACCGTGTCATGGCAGGCATATTCGTTATCGGTCTGCCACGCCGCAACATGGCGGTTCTTGCCATAGCGTTCCGCCATCGCGGTGACGATGCGCGCGCATTCAGCACGATAGGGGCGGTGGCTAAAGCAATAGTGCCGGCGCGAGCCAAAGCCGCGCGGCTTGCCGTCACGGTCCAGCGCGATCATATCGGGATATTTGTTCAGCATCCAACGCGGCGGCGTCGCGGTCGGCGTGCCCAGCACAACCTTCAGCCCCGCAGCCCCCAGCGTTTCAATCGCGCGGTCCAGCCAGCCCCAATCATAGCTTGCCTCGACAGGCTCCATCAGCCCCCAGGCAAATTCACCGATCCGCACCCAAGTCAGCCCAAGTGCCGCCATCCGCGCGGCATCTTCGGCCCATTGTGCTTCGGGCCAATGTTCGGGGTAATAGCAGACGCCAAGGCTTCGTTTCATAATATGACCTGATGTTCGGTTTGACCTAAAGTTATGCTATCACTGCAAAAAACTTTGCCCGCGTCGGGATGCGCGGCAAGCTGATCTGGCGACATGCCTTGGCGCGCGGTGGTGCAAAACAACCGCTCGCCTGCAAAAGCGGGGCAAGAGCTGTGCGGCGCGCCGATCGCAACCGCGCGCAAAAAGCGGCCATCGGGGCCATAGGCCGCCACCCGCCCCGCGCCCCATTGCGCCAGCCACAATACCCCCGCCGCATCGACAACCGCGCCGTCCGGATGCAGCCCCTCGGCGCGAAGATCCAAAAACACCTTTGGCGCGGCACTGGGCCAGCCATTGGCATCCAGCGCGACCTTCATCACACAAGAGGTCACCGTATCGCAGAAATGCGCAAAATCGCCCTGCGGTGGAAAGCAGATCGCATTTGGAATCGTCAGATCGGCATAAATCTGGCGGACCTCGCCGCGATAATAGCGGTAGATCGCGCCCTGCCCCGGCTGGGCTTGCTTGCCCATGGTGCCAAACCAAAACCCACCCAAAGGATCGGCGCGACCATCGTTTGACCTTGTGTCTGGGCGGTCAGCCTCGACCGCGCGATAGGGTGTCAGCACGCCGGTTTCGATATCAAACAGCGACAGCCCGTCTTCGCCCGCGATCAGCAAGCGGTCATGGTCGATCCAGCCTGCGGCCGAAACCATCTGGGCAAAGCCCCAGTCACGCGGGCCGTTTGCATCAACCGACAGCAGCTTGCGGTTCAGAATATCAAACCAAAACAACTGCTTGCGCAGGGGATGCCACAAAGGGCCTTCGCCCAGATCACAGGGGCGGGCATCAAAGATCATAGCGCTGCATCATAGGCTGCGACGATTGTGCGGGCGCGGGCGGCAACCTCGGCTGCACTCAGGCCGGGGGTGTAAAGCGCGGTGCCAATGCCAAAGCCGGTGGCGCCTGCCTTGATCCATTCGGCAAAGTTGCTGGCCCCGGCACCGCCGACGGCAAAAACCTCGCAGGTTTTTGGCAGCACGGCGCGGATCGCCTTGACGCCCTCGGGGCCGATCAGCGTGGCGGGAAAAATTTTCAGCCCATCCGCGCCCGCTTGCAGGGCCGCGAAACATTCGGTTGGCGTCATCACCCCCGGCCAGCTTTGCAGGCCCGCGGCCTTGGTGGCGGCAATAACCGCGGGGTCGCAATTGGGCGAGACGATCAGCTTGCCGCCGGCAGTGGCGACATCAGCGACGTTTTGCAGCGTCAGCACCGTGCCCGCCCCGATCAGCGCGTGGCCGCCAAAGGCCTGCGCCATGGCGGCAATCGTCACCAAAGGTTCGGGCGAGTTCAGCGGCACCTCGATGCGGTCGATGCCCGCATCAATCAGGGCCTCGCAAATCGGCAGGGCTTCGGCTGTGGTGATACCGCGAAGAATGGCAATCAAAGGGCGGGACATGGATCAGACCTTTACAAAAGACCGCGCGCAAGCGCGAGGCCAGAGAGGGTGCAAGCGGTGGCGTCAAGGGTTTCAGGCTGCAAGCCTTGGGCGGCCAGCGCGCGGGCATAGGGGCTGCAAAGCTGGGGCGCGCCGATCAGCACCACCCGCTGGCCCAGCCAATAGGGTTTCGCCGCCGCAAGTTCGATGCCGATCAACAGGCCAGACAGCCGCGCAAAGGCAAGCTCTGGCGACAGGTTTTCCAGCAAAGCTTCGGCGCGCAGGCTGAACAGCCGCGCGGCAATCTTTTCGGGCCGCGACAGCGCTTGTGACAGCGCCGCGTCAAAGGCGGCATCGTCCCAGCCCTCGGCGATACCGTGGCGCAGAACCGAGTGTTGCCGCAGCAGCGCAAAGATCTCGCCGGTCATAAAGCTTTGAAAACTCACCACTTCGCCAGCCGAGACATGCACCCATTTGCTATGGGTGCCAGGCAGGCACAGGATGCCGTCAAAATCGCGCAGCAGGGTTAGCGCCCCGGCAATCTGGGTTTCTTCGCCGCGCATCACATCGGCAGGCGCGGTTTGCTTAAGCCCCGAAACCAGACGCACACGCAGACGCGGGTCTTGGGTTGGCACCGCGATCAACTGCCCCGCGGCCACCGGCGCGCAGGGCACCGCGCGATAGGGCGCCTCTAGCCAGCCTTGCCGCGCGCCGACCATGCCGCAGGCAATCACCGGCATCGACCCCGCGCCCAACCAAGGCGCAATCAGGCCCAGCAGCGCAGGTTCAAAATCGGCAGGGGCAAGCTGGCCCATGCCCAGCGCAGCGCTGGCCTCGGCCTGCACGCCATCAGGCCCCATCGCCCAAGCCCGCAGGTTCGAGGTGCCCCAATCAACAGCGATCCAATCCGGTTTCATCACAGTGCAGCTTCCAGCCTTATTGCCGCCCAAGGGGCCATGGTTTCGCGCGCAACGCAAGCGGATTGGCGCTAAACTCTGCCGCCGTCTTCGTCTGCAAACCGCTTTTCGCCGCGCGCCCGTGCCAGATCCAACTGCCGCTGACGCTCGCGAAAGCGGTCACGGTCCGATTGCGAATATTCGCCAACGCAGTGCGGACAGCAGGCGCCGCGCTCGTAAGACGGATGCTGCTTATCCGCCGCCGAGATTGGCCTGCGGCAGGCGTGGCAGCTGTCGTAATCGCCCGGCACCAGCCCGTGGCCCACCGAAACACGGCCATCAAAGACATAGCATTCGCCCTGCCATTTTGACGCCTCGGCCGGCACCTCTTCCAGATATTTCAGAATGCCGCCCTTCAGGTGGTAAACCTCGTTCACCCCCTGCCCCAACAAAAAGTTGGTGGATTTTTCGCAGCGAATGCCGCCGGTGCAAAACATCGCCACCCGCTTGCCGCGAAAGGCCTCGCGGTTGTCTTCCCACCATTTGGGAAACTCGCGAAAGGTTCGGATGTCGGGATCAACCGCGCCTTCAAAGGTGCCGATGCCCACCTCGTAATCGTTGCGGGTGTCGATCAAGACCACATCGGGCTGATTGATCAGATCGTTCCAATCGCTGGGCGCAACATAGGACCCCACGCGCGCGATTGGGTCAACATTGGGCTGGCCCATGGTGACGATCTCGCGCTTAAGCTTGACCTTCATGCGGCTAAAGGGCGGCGTTTCGGCAAAGGATTCCTTATGCTCTAGCGCCGCACAGCCTGGCAGGCTGCGCAGGTGCAAAAGCACCGCGTCAACGCCGTCGCGGCTGCCCGCGATGGTGCCATTCACCCCTTCTTGCGCCATCAAAAGCGAGCCCTTGACGCCATGCTGCGCGCAAAGCGCCATCAACGGCGGGCGCAGCGCGTCGGGGTCGTCAAAGCGGGTAAAGTGATAAAGGGCGGCAACGATGATCATGGCATATCTTTACTGCGCAGCAGCGCTTGGGGCAAGTTACGGAAGAAAGGCGGCATCTTCGGCGGCATAGTCGAAGGCGTCATAGCCATAGGCCGCAAAGGCGGGGAAATCAATTTCCCAAGTTGCCGACCGGCTGGCAAGCCAAGCGGTATAGTCGGGCATCAGGCTTTCATAGCTTGGCCCGCCGTCCCACCCCAAGCCCCTTGCCCGCGCGGTAGACAGCCGCACCGGGTTTTCGCAGCTGAACGGGGTGTAGCCGACCTGCCACTCGGCCTCGGGCAGATCATCTGCCGAAATCAGGTCGGCTTGGTGGCCCATCGCCTCGAACACCGCATGGCCGATCTGCGCCACGGTCAGCGGTTGCGGGTCTGCCACATTGAACAGCCCGCAATGCCCGCCTTCAAAGCAAAACGCCGCCAGCGAGGCGATGCCCGCAGCCGAGCTGGTGTGAAACACATTGCGGCCCTGATCGACCAAGGGCACGCGGGCGCGGCCATCCAAGGCGCGTTTGACAAACCACCACTCGCGCGGGTGGCGCGCGCCGATGCCATAAATCGCCCCCGCCCGCAGGATCGTGGTTTTGCTTTGCAGCATCGCCAGCTCCATCGCGACCTTGCCCGAGGAATAGCCATCGCCTGCCGCCACCGTCATCTGCGCTTCAGTGATCAGCCGCGGAAAACGCGGAAATCCGGTCTCGCCCGAGGATTCAAAGCTGCGGCCCTGCGCATCTGCATAGACCGAAGCGGTCGAGATCACGCAAAACTGCCCGACATCGCTGGCGGCTTGCAGCAGATCTGCGGCCTCGCTGGCATCCATCGCCATCGGGTCAAACACCGCGTCATAGCCGCCACTGGCCTGAATGGTGGCCGCGCGCGAAGCCGCCATCGGCACCGCGCGGGCAAGGGGTGCCAGCGCATCCGGCAAATCGCGCCCCGCACGGGTGACCGCATCCACCTGCCAGCCGCGTTCGGCCAGCAAAGGCACCAAGGCCCGCGCCATCTGCCCCGAGGCCCCAAAGACCAAAGCCTTGCTCATGCTTGCACTTTCCGTTGACCCGCTGCAGTGCGACCCTTACGCAATATCTGTGTAAGATTAAAGGAGATCGCCATGCGCGCAGCCGATGAAGCCCTGATCGTGATCGACGTTCAGAACGATTTCTGCCCCAATGGCGCTTTGGCCGTGGCCGAGGGCGATGCGATCATCCCGCAGATCAACGCGCTGATGGCCGATTTTGCCTGCGTGGTGCTGACGCAAGACTGGCATCCGGCCGATCACAGCTCTTTTGCCGATATGCATGCGGGGGCTGCGGCCTTTGGCCTGATCGAGATGCCCTATGGCCCACAAGTGCTTTGGCCGCGCCACTGCGTGCAGGGCAGCGCGGGCGCGGCCTTTCACCCCGATCTGCAAACTGACCCCGCGCAGCTGACCCTGCGCAAAGGCTTTCGCAGCGGGATCGACAGCTATTCGGCGTTTTTTGAAAATGACCATAAAACCCCGACCGGACTGGAAGGTTATCTGCGTGCGCGCGGCATCGCCAAGCTGACGCTGGTTGGTCTTGCCACCGATTTTTGCGTTGCCTATTCCGCGCTGGATGCCGCGGCCTTGGGCTTTGACGTCACAGTTCTGGCCAGCGCCTGCCGCGCGATTGACCTGAATGGATCTTTGGCCGCGCGCAAGCAGGCCTGTCTTGAGGCTGGGGTAAACTGGATCGAGTAAGCTTTGGCAGCAAACTTACCAGTGGTTAATAAATAGCCGCTAGGCTGAGGCTTAGGTGACAACCCGAGCCTTAGAAAAGCGACCAGTTTTGGATATTCAACGGTTTTTAGCCCGGAACAGCCCGGATGGCCTGTTCTTGCGGTTTGTGCGCGGGCGGGTGCGCAGCTTTTGGATGCGTCAAACCATGACGCTGATTGGCTCGGCGACGCTGGCGCTGTTGGTGTCAGGCCAAATCGGCGCCATCACCGCCGTTATCGCGCTGGCGGGCGAAAGCTTTGAAACGCTTGTGCTAAAAGCGGTTGCCACACGCTATGTGCAGGGCCCCATTCCGCAGCGCATCCGCTGGCTGGTGGCACTTACCGGCGGGGTGCAGGGGCTAACGCTGGCGGCCTGCGTTGCGATTTGTTGGAACGCGGTGCCAGAAGCCTCGGGCCGCTTTTTTGCACTGTGTTTTCTGATGTCGGCGGCGCTTAACACCGGTTTGGTTCTCAGTTATTTCAAATTGGGCTCCTTTGTTCGACTGGCCATCTATGCGGGCACAGGTCTGCTCCTGCTGATCAGTGAGGGGTTAGAGCGCAGCACGCAGGGGCTGCGAGATGAGCTGTTTTTTGTGATCACGGCGGCAATTCTGTCCTATGCGACCACGCTTTTCATTCAATCAACCGAAAGACGTCAGGCCGAACGCAGCCGCTTTGAGTTGGCCATTCTTGAGAAAAACCAAGCCCTGCAAGAGGCACATCTGCGCGAAAAAGAGCAGGCAAAAATCGCAGAACGGCTGGCGATGGTTGCAAAATATGCCAATGACTCCGTCATCTTTACTGCGCCAGATGGGCGTATCGAATGGGTGAATGACGCTTTCACCCGTATAACCGGCTTTCGCTTTGACGAGGCGGTTGGCCATCTGCCAAGCGAGATTTTGTACACTGAGGGCACCAGCCCAGAAGCGCTTGCCGAACTAGACCGCGGCCACCGCGAGGCGGTTCCGGTTCGGGTTGAATTGCAAAACAAAACCCGCGACGGCCGCCTGATCTGGATGGAGGTTTCGCTTAGCCCCGTACCCGGAGGCAGCGGCACGCCAGAGGTTTTCATCACGGTTGAACGCGATATCACCGAGGCCAAGGCGCAAGCGATCGTATTGGGGCAGGCGCGGCTTGCAGCCGAGGCTGCGGCGCTGGCGAAATCACAGTTTCTGGCCGCCATCAGCCATGAAATCCGCACGCCGATGAATGGCGTCATTGGCATGGCAGACCTTTTGGCCGAGACTGACATGACCGAACAGCAACGCCACTATGTCACCACGTTAATCGATTCGGGTCATGCCTTATTAGAGATTATCAACGATGTGCTGGACTTGTCGAAATTGCAGGCGGGCAAGCTTGATCTGCTTTGTGAACCGTTTTCGGTCAATGCTTGTGTCGCGGGGGTGGTGGATCTGCTGCAACCAACCGCCAGCAAAAAGGGGCTAACCCTTTCGGCCAAGCTTGCGCCTAATCTGCGCCAATCGCTGGGAGATGCCGGGCGACTGCGACAAATTTTACTAAATTTGCTTGGAAATGCCCTGAAATTTACCGCAACGGGTGGGGTTCATCTGCGAGTCGAGTCTCGCCAAAACGGAGATCTGGACCAGATCGCCCTCGAGGTTGCAGATACCGGTATCGGGATTCCAGCCGAAAGATTACAGCAGATTTTTGAAAGCTTTACCCAAGCCGAAATCTCGATCACCAAACGCTTTGGCGGCACGGGTCTGGGTCTGACAATCTCGCGGATTCTGGCCAATCAGATGGGTGGTGATATCACGGTGACCTCGACTCTGGGCCAAGGATCGGTGTTCACCTTGACGCTGAATTTGCCGCGCGCAGATCGGCCTATGTCGCGTCAGGTGCTGGCCCAACAGGCGCCGCCGCAAACCACGCTGCATGTGTTGGTGGCCGAGGACAATCACACCAATATGCTGATCACCCGCAAACTTCTGGAACGCAGCGTCAGCACGATTACCGAGGCGGTCAATGGGAAGCTGGCGGTTGCGGCCTATCGGGATTCGCCACCAGATCTGGTGTTGATGGACATCTCGATGCCCGAAATGACGGGGGATATCGCCACCCGCGCCATCCGCGCCTATGAGACAGAGGCTGATTTGCCGCGCTGTCCGATCGTCGCGCTGACCGCCTATGCCGCCGCCGAGGAGGCGCGGCTGTGCCTTGAGGCTGGCATGGACGGCGTTATGACCAAACCCTTTGCGCGCGCCGACCTTTACAGCCTGCTTCAGCAAACTCAGCAACGTCGAGATGGTTTTGACCTTTACCCTTAGAATGCCGTAGAGAGGCTGCAAAGGGAGCATCAAAATGGTCGACATCGCAACGCGCGTCTGGAACCACAAGTGGAAGATCGACCCGATCGTCCGCTCTCTGATCGACACGGATTTCTATAAGCTGTTGATGTGTCAGTCTATTTTTCGCAACAAACCAGACACCAACGTCACCTTTAGCCTGATCAATCGCACCAAGACGATCCGTCTGGCCGAGCTGATTGACGAAGGCGAATTGCGCGAACAATTGGATCATGTGCGGTCGCTGCGGCTGACACGCGGCGAAAGCACATGGCTGCGCGGCAATATGTTTTACGGCAAACGGCAGATGTTCCGCTCGGATTTCATGCAGTGGTTCGAAAACATGCGCCTGCCCGACTATCATCTGGAAAAGCGCGATGGCCAATACGAGCTGACCTTCGAGGGCGCATGGCACGAGGTCATGCTGTGGGAAATTCCCGCACTGGCCGTGCTGATGGAAATGCGCGGCCGCGCGGTCTTGGAACAGCAGGGCCGCTTCGAGTTGCAGGTGCTTTACGCCCGCGCGATGACGCGGTTGTGGGAAAAGGTGACGCAGTTGCGCGCCATCGATGGGCTGCGGATCGCCGATTTCGGCACCCGGCGGCGGCATTCGTTTCTGTGGCAAGATTGGGCGGTGCAGGCGATGCAAGAGGGGCTGGAGGATAAGTTCATCGGCACCTCGAACTGCCTGATCGCGATGCGGCGCGAGCTGGAGGCGATTGGCACCAATGCGCATGAATTGCCGATGGTTTACAGTGCCTTGGCAGAGTCTGACGCCGATTTGGCCCAAGCCCCCTATCAGGTGCTGGCCGATTGGCAGGACGAACACGACGGCAATCTGCGCATCATCCTGCCCGATACCTATGGCACCGCAGGCTTTTTGCAGCGCGCGCCCGATTGGCTGGCCGCTTGGACCGGCATTCGGGTTGACAGCGGCGACCCTGCAACCTGCGCCGAAGCAGCCATCCGCTGGTGGCAAGACCGCGGCGAAGACCCGCGCGAAAAGCTGGTGATTTTCTCGGATGGGCTGGACGTTGATAAGATCAGCGAGCTGCACCGCCAATTTGCGGGCCGGGTGAAGGCGTCTTTTGGCTGGGGCACCATGCTGACCAATGATTTCGGCGGGTTGACCGATGGCAGCTCGCTGGCACCCTTTAGCCTTGTGTGCAAAGCGGTTTCGGCCAATGGGCGGCCCACCGTCAAACTGTCTGACAATCCGAATAAGGCGATGGGCCCCGCCGATGAAATCGCGCGCTACAAGCGGGTTTTTGGCGTCGGCGAACAGGCCGCACAGGCGATAAAGGTTTAGCCAAGCAGCCTGCGCGCCAGCATCTCGGCGCGGGCAAGGTGGCTTTTGTGCACCGGATCGTCGGGCGGCAACCTTGGCGCCGCCCAACCGACCGAGGCGCAGACCCGCGCCAAAGTGAACAGATCGGCCAGCTGCGGCGTGATCGCAGGGTCTGCATAGCCCTCGATCAAGGCGGCGCGGATCTCGGGATAGGCGGGCTCGTAAAGGTTCTGACTAAGCACCGTGCCCAGATCATAGGGGCGCAGACCAAAACCGGAATCGTCAAAGTCGATCAGCGAAAGCGAACTGCCGTTCACTAAAACATTTTCGCGCAGCACATCAGCATGAATCAGGCCGCTATTCCCCGTTGCCGCGTAGCTTTGCAGACCGCCCAGCAAAAACACGCGCGCCTCTTGCAGCAGTGCGGTTTGACGCGGGCTTGCCAAAGGATGCTCCCAAAACCGGCCCCAGAACGGCGTCTCGCCCACTAGACCCGCCACATCCCAAGCAGGGCGCTGGAAATCGGGGGGCAGCAGCAGGCTATCGGTGACGCGATGCACCCGCGCCAACAGCTGGCCCAGATCGTGATGCCGCTGCAAAATACTGGCCAAGGGCAGATCAAAGCCCTGCCCCGCCTCGCCCAGCGCCTCGCCCTCGACCCAAGTGATCACCGAGGCATGCCGCCCATTCGACAAGCGCTGCAAAAACTGGCCATCAAATGCGGGCAGCGCTGCCGGAACCGCAACGCCCTGCGCCGCCATCTGGGCGCACCACCACAGCTCGGACGCAATCGCAGCGGGGTCTTGATAGCCGATCCGATGCAGACGCAAGGCCGCCCGCCCCGACGGAATCGCAATTTCAAACACCGCATTTTCGCGATTGCGCAACAGACGCAGCGGCTTGCCTTGCCACAGCGCAGCGGCTTCGCTGGCAAGAGCTGTCAGGGTCATTCTTCGTCCAAGGGTTTGCCGCGCAGGGCTTTGGTGGTGCCGCGCTGCGATTTCGCGGCCATGCGGCGCAGCTGACTGCCATAGGTGGGCTTGGTGGCAATGCGGCGTTTGGGGGCGATCAGCGCGGTGCGGATCAGCTCGACCAGCCGCTCGCGGGCGATTTCGCGGTTGCGCAACTGGCTGCGGGTCTCGTCCACTTGCAGCACAATCGCGCCTTCCAGCGTCCAGCGCCGGCCCGCAAGTTTCTTCAGCCGCGCCTTCACCGAGGCCGCCAAACTGGGGCAACGCTCGGCCTCAAAGCGCAATTCAACGGCCGTCGAGACCTTATTGACATTCTGCCCCCCCGGCCCAGAGGCGCGCATGAAGCTTTCCGAAAGCTCCCAATCTTGAAGGGCGATGGTGTCATTGATCCGCAGCATGGCGGCAGGGTAGCGGCAGCTGCGGAAAAGAGAAAGGGTTGCCAGCAAGTGCGGCAACCCTTTCCGAGATCTTAGGAGATGGGCCAGTTAGGTATCAAAGCCCAATCATTGGTGGTTTCGCTAGAAGGCTGCTTCTAGAAAACGCCCCCCATGACTGTCCCGACACCGCTCTCCACTATCACTCTAGACACTGGGTCACCTCCTTTCAAAATGTTGCCGATAAGAGGATGGTGACACAGATTTTGTGTATGTCAAAAGCTTTTACGCTACCCGTGCCGCATATTTCGAGACAATTGCACGGAAAGGCATCAGCGCGATGATATCAACAGCAACTTTGACACCCCAATCGGCAAACCCCAGCGAAACCCACAGCGGCACCGCAGGGCCAAAGCCCAGCAAAGGCACGCTTTCGATCGCCCAAGAGATATCATTGCCTGGCTCGATCCAGACCAATGTCGCCGAAAACGCGATGCTGAAAAACAACAGCGTGTCGACGCTGGAGCCAAGGAAAGACCCCAAAAACGGCGCGCGCCACCAAGCAGAGCGGCGCAGGCGGTCAAACACACTGACGTCCAGCAGTTGCGCCACAAGGAAAGCCACGCCCGAACCAATCGCGACGCGCAGCGTCACCAAGGGCCCGTATTCGCCGATGATTTGCGTGCCGATCAGCGAACAAATCAGGCCAACCACAAAGCCCGCATAGACCACCCGCCGCGCAGCTTGCACGCCGTGAAAGCGGTTGACGAGTTCCGAGACCAGAAAGGCAAAGGGATAGGTAAAGGCACCCCAGGTCAGCCATTGGCCGATTGGATATTGCACAAGGATGTTAGAGACCACCACAACGATGGCCATGGCGATAACGCCGGGCAGAAGTTTGTTCATGTTCATTCCGTTTTTTACAAGGTCGCGGAGACTTGGATGCCCCATGTCGGGACGCGGCGGCTTAGACCCTGCGCTGCGGGCTGTCAATCGGGCAGGCGATACTCGACCAATTGCGTGCGCAAAAAGAAGGCAAAGTTATCGTCCGACACCATGCTCGCCCGCAAATGGCCCTGCGCATCCCGCCAGATCGACAGGCCTTCAAGGTTGTCATAAAGCCCCGTCGGGGTCTCTAGCAGCGTGGTTTCCTCGGTCATCGCATCTGGCGTCACGGTAAATCGGCGCAGGCGGCTGGCAAAACCGGCAAGGCCGCGAAAATCACGCTCCAACAGATAATAGCGGCCATCAGGGCCAAAATCTGCGCCCACAGGCAGAAAGCCACCGTCACGCCGCACCGACAAAGTGCTGTCCCAGCTGCCAGCTTGAAACCGATAGACCGGAAAGGGGATGTCTGCGTTTCCACTCCGCTCAGGCAGGGTGTAAAGCGCACCATCCGGCGCAATCGCCAGCGCCTCAAGCGAAGAGTTGACCTGCAACTTGGCAAACTCGGGGGCGCGGGGCAGGTTTTTGGCGGGGCCGTCAAGGCGGGCGTAATGCGCAACCCGCGCCCCCCCCTCGAACGAGACAAACATCGACCCATCCGCTGCAAGCGCCAAACCTTCGCTATCGGTCTGAAGCGGTTTCAGCGGCCTGCCATCCTCGCCTTGCAGCAGTTGCACCGGGGCTGCGGTCATGCTGACAATCCGGCCCTCGGCATCGCGCAGGATCTTGCCTTGGGTAAAGCCGCCGCGATCTGACAGCGCGACATAGCTTGCGCCATCCTCGGACAGTTCCAGCCCAGAAAACCCACCAAAGCGCGGATCATCGGCCCGCCAGTCAAAAGCCCCCACAAACCCAAGCGGCGGCAAGGGGCTGGCGCTGCCTTGCAGGCCCGCCAAAAACACCAGCCCAAGGCCTAACGCGAGGATAGAACGGCGGCGCATTGGGCAGGCAGGTCGGCCAAGGTGTAATCGCGCGCGCCTTTTTTGCGGGGCACAGGTTTGGCCGAAGGCTTCGGCTTGGGCGGGTTCAGATAGGCCTCTGACACCCACCATTGCAGGGTTTCATCGCAGCCATTGCCGCCCTTGGACAATTGCGACACCGTCGGCGTTTGGGTCTGGCATTGGCTTGCGCCCGCAGGGCATTTCAGCCGCACATGAAAATGCGTGTCATGGCCATAAATCGGCCTGATCTTTTGCAGCCAGCTTTTATCGGCCGGCTTTGCGGTCTTGCACATCGCTATCTTCACGGCTGCCGCGACAAAAATCCGCTCGATCCGTGGATCAGAGGCGGCGGCCTGCAACAAGGCCGCGTGCTGCGGCGTCCAGTTTTTCGTGACACTGCGCTGATCGGCCGAGCGTACGGGGATCGAGCTGATCTTTTCCCGCTCGGCCCGCGACAGCGTCAGGCTTGTGGGCGGCAGCATCCAGATATCGGCATCCAGCCCGATCTGATGGCTGGCATGGCCCGAGGTCATCGGCCCGCCGCGCGGCTGGCCCATATCGCCGATATAAAGCCCCTTCCAGCCGATCTGGGTGGCCTTGACCGAAAGATCCTCCAGATATTGCACCAAAACCGGCTGACCATAATTGCGATTGCGCGACAGCCGCATCGCCTGCCATGTCGGCCCGGATTCGGGCAGTTCGACATTGCCCGCAGCGCAGCCCTTGGCATAGGTGCCAATCGGCGCAGCCTCTTGCTGGCTGGGGGCTTTCGTCGCACCAAAAAGCTTATTGGCCAGCTGCTCTGCAACACCCGGCACAGGCGCAAACAGCGCCGCAATCATAACTATTCTGGCTATCATGCCCGTTCACCCTTTGGATTGACCCAGAGTAACAGAATAAGTCCAATCAGAAACAAGAAGATCACCGGCGAGATGCCAATGCGCGCCGACCCGCTGGCTTGCGAGACAACCGCGATCAAAAACGGCGACATAAAGCTGGCGACCTTGCCCGAGAGCGCAAACAGACCAAAGGCCTCGGTCGCGCGGTCTGGCGTGGTGTGGCGCAGCAACATGGTGCGCGAGGCCGCCTGCAACGGCCCGCCCGCCGCACCAATCAACCCGCCGCAGATGTAAAAGATGATATCCGGCGTCGCCGAGGCTGGATCAAGCGCAATGCCCCACAGGCTTTCGCGGGTCATGCCAACGATGATGATGCAGACAAACATCAGCACCACAATCGCCCAGCCGATCACAAAGCGCGGACCAAAGCGGTTGTCGAGCTTGCCGCCGATAAACGAAGCAACCATTGCCGTGATGCCGCCCAAAATCCCGAAGACGCCAATCTGGGTGATCGACCAATTCAGCACATTCGAGGCATAGACCCCGCCAAACCCATAAAGCGCGTTCAGCGCATCGCGGTAAAACAGCGACGACGTCAGATAGGCGGCAAGGCTTTTGCGAAAGCGTAGGCCAGCGATTAACTCTTTCAAACTGCCCAAGGCCTTGCCGATATGCAGCCGCGTCGCGGGCATCTTTGGTTCTTTCACCCAAAGGAAAAACGGGATCATGAAAACCACATACCAAAGCGCCGTCAGCGGCCCGACAAAGCGGGTGCCCTCGCGGGCTTCGGCGTCAAAGCCAAATAGCGGGTCAATCCCCAGCAAGGTTTTGCCGGTGGCCGCATTTTCGGCAAACAGCAACAGCATCAAGATCAGCGCCAGCAGACCGCCCAAATAACCAAAGGCGAATCCAGTGCCAGAGACCGCGCCAATCTCGTCATGGTCGGTTAGGCTTGGCATCAGAGCATTGGTGAAGATCGTGGTGAACTCCATGCCGATAAAACCCAGACCAAACAGCGCCACGCCCCAAGCCAAGGTGCTGGCTTCGCCGCCGGGCACCACCCACCACAGGCCCGCCGCACCAACCACATAGAACATCGAGAAAATCCAGATCCAGATCATCCGCCGGCCGGTACCATCGGCAACCGCCCCCAAAATTGGCGCCAAAACCGCGATCAAAATCGACGCGATGGTCAGCCCATAGCCCCAATAGGCTTGGGCAGCGGCCTTTGCGGCTTCTTCCGCCATGCCGGTGCCCATGTAATAGCTGCGCGCCACCTCGGCGAAATAGGGGCCGAAGATAAAGGTCAAAAGCAGAGTGCTATAGGGCTGGCTGGCCCAATCGAAAAACCACCAACCCCAAATGCGTTGCCGAGCCGTTGCCATTGCCTACCCCTTCGCTTGCTTGCTGCGGATCAAGCCTGAAAACGCGCGCTGGCGCAAGCGCGGCCTAGCGCTGCGGTGGCCAAGGCCGCTTGGCCTCTGCCGCGATCCAATCGCTGATCCACTCGGGCAAGGGCGGGCTGGGCTGGCTTTGGCCAAGGGCTGCCAAAACCTCGGCAGGCGGCACCATTCCGGCCTTCGAGATAAAAGCATTGCGCAACAGCACATGGGTTGTGCATTCCTCCCCCCGCCAAAAGCTTTGCTCAAGATAGACAAACCTTGTGTCCCAACCAACCACACGGCTGACTTGGGTCAGACGCTGAAACGCCGTCACCCGTTTGCGATAGCGAGTCGAATTGCCCGCAACCGTCAACCCCCAGCCGCGCGCGCGGGCCACGGTGTCAAGGCCCATCCGCTTGGCCATGGGAATCCGGCCCAGATCAAACAGCGTCAGGGTGCGGCCGTTGTTCAGCTCGAACCAAACGTCCAGATCCCAAGGCCAAACCCGATGCGTGCTGATATGCGGCTGCAAAATGCTCAAAGCGGCTGACTTGCGGAATTTCCACAGCTCTTTAGCCATGCGAAAAATCGGATACATCGCAAATCCCCTGTGCTTTGGCCCCATCCCTGCCCGCAGACCCCCCGCAGGTCAAGTAAAACGCGACGGAAAGCATTGCCCTTTCGGGGGGCTGGCGTTACCTCTGGCACCATCTGTAGTGGTTGGAGCCTTTCGATGCCCTTAATCTTCACGCTAATTTGGAATGCCTTGCTGATCGCGCAATGGATCGTTCTGGCGCAGGCCTTAATGAGCTGGCTGATCAATTTTCAGGTGCTGAACATTCGTCAGCCGCTGGTCTATAAGCTGTGGTCGTTCTTGGGCCGGATTCTGGAACCCGTCTATGCGCCAATCCGCCGGATGCTGCCCTCGATGTCGGGGGTGGATTTTTCGCCGCTGGTGGTGCTGATCGGCATCATGGTGCTAAAGCAACTGCTGTTGCGCAATCAGATGGCGTTTTATTAAACCGCCACTGCCCCCCTGTGCCTGATTGCGAATTGAGTAAGAATGCCTGAACCCACCGCATTGCTGCAAACTGTCTTTGGCTTTTCCGGGTTTCGGCAAGGTCAGGAAGAGATTGTCGATGCGGTGATGGCCGGGCGCAACACGCTGGCGATCATGCCAACGGGGGGCGGAAAATCGCTGTGTTTTCAGCTGCCTGCCCTGTGCCGCGACGGGGTGACGGTGGTGATCTCGCCCTTAATTGCGCTGATGCGTGATCAAGTGCGCGCGCTGCGCGAAGCCGGCGTCGAGGCCGGCGCGCTGACCTCGGGCAATACCGAAGAAGAAACCGAAGAGGTCTTCGCCAAGCTGGATGCGGGCGCGCTGAAGCTTTTGTATATGGCGCCAGAACGGCTGGCCTCGGCGCAAACCGTGCCGATGCTGCGGCGGATCAACTGCACCATGATCGCGGTCGACGAGGCGCATTGCGTCAGCCAATGGGGCCATGATTTCCGGCCAGATTATCTGCGCATCGGCGCGCTGCGGCGCAGCTTGGGCGTGCCCTTGGCCGCTTTTACCGCCACAGCAGATGAAGAAACCCGCGCCGAAATCGTCACCCGCCTGTTCGATGGCGAGGCCCCCGCGACCTTTCTGCGCGGCTTTGATCGCCCCAATATCCACCTTGCCTTTGCCGTCAAAGATGGCCCGCGCGAGCAGATCTTGCGCTTTGCAGGCGCGCGACGGGGGCAATCGGGCATCGTCTATTGCGGCACGCGGGCGAAAACCGAAACGCTGGCGCAGGCCCTGCGCGCCGAGGCGCATGCCGCCTGCTTTTATCACGGCGGCATGGATGCCGAAGACCGCCGCCGCGTCGAAATCCGCTTTCAGCAAGAAGACGGGCTTATCGTTGTGGCCACTGTGGCCTTTGGCATGGGCATCGACAAACCCGATATTCGCTGGGTCGCGCATGCCGATCTGCCCAAGTCGATCGAGGGCTATTATCAGGAAATTGGCCGCGCGGGCCGCGATGGCGCTGCGGCCGAGACCCTGACGCTTTACGGCCCCGACGACATTCGTCTGCGCCGCACCCAGATCGACGAAGGCCTTGCGCCGCCCGAACGCAAAGACGCCGATCACGGTCGGCTGAACGCGCTTTTGGGTCTGGCCGAGGCGGTGGCCTGCCGGCGTCAGGTGCTGCTGGGCTATTTTGGCGAGGCATCCGAGCCTTGCGGCAATTGCGATCTGTGCGAGCGCCCTGCGGCCCTGTTTGACGCCACCGATGCGGTGCGCAAGGCGCTTTCGGCGATGCTGCGCACTGGCGAATATTTCGGCGCGGGCCATTTGATTGATATTCTGACCGGCAACAGCACTGCCAAAGTCCGCGAAAAGGGCCATGACAGCCTGCCCACCTTTGCAATAGGGCGCGAGCTGTCAAAACCGGCTTGGGGTGCGGTGTTTCGCCAGATGATGGGCCGCGATCTGGTGCGGCCCGACCCAGACCGCTTTGGCGCGCTGCGGATGACCGAGGCCGCGCGGCCGATCCTGCGCGGCGAGGCGGCGATCACTCTGCGCAGCGATACCGTCGAAAAAGCCATCCCACGCGTCGCCGTCAAAATGATGGTCGCCGAAGAGGATATGAGCCTGCTTTCGGCGCTGAAAGCCAAGCGCCGCGCCTTGGCCGAGGCCGCAGGCGTGCCCGCCTATGTAATTTTCGCCGACCGCACCCTGATCGAGATGGCCGAAAAGCGGCCTGCCTCGTTGGATCAGATGATGGGCATCACCGGGGTTGGCGCGAAAAAGCTGGAAAGCTATGGTCGCGGCTTTTTGGAAGTGATCACCGGCGCCAGCGCGGGGGCGATGCATCCGGCGCGCAAACGGCTGGTTGGCCGCGATGCCGGGCAGGTGTTTGACCGGCTGTCGCAAGAACAGCTGCGGCTGCAACGCGGCGAAGATGGCACCGGAAAACCGCTGTCGCTAAGCCAAGGCGCGTTGCGCAAAATCGCCGAAGGCCGCCCCTCGACCCTGTCCGATCTGGACCGGATCGGCGATCTTGGCCCGCAAAAGATCGAACGCTTTGGCGAGGCCTTCTTGGCCGTTCTGCGCGAGGCCTAGACCTTTGCGCCCCGCCCGCTATTTATCCTGAAAAGGAGCCGCCATGCTGACCGTGATTTCGCCTGCCAAACGCCTGAATGAGACCGCCCAAAGCAGCCCTTTGGCCGCGACCCAGCCCGATTTTACCGCCGAGGCTGCCAATCTGGCGCAGATCGCGCGTGGGCTTTCGGCCGCGGATCTGGGCAAGTTGATGCATATCTCCGAGAAACTGGCGCAGCTTAACCATGACCGGTTTCAGAGCTTTGACCCAAAGGCGGCTGGTCAACCTGCGGCATTTTTGTTCGATGGCGACACCTATGCCGGGCTAGAGGCCCGCAGCCTAGAGCCTGACGCTCTGCGCTGGGCGCAGCGGCATTTGCGGATTTTATCCGGGCTTTACGGGCTGTTACGCCCGATGGATGCGATCCTGCCCTATCGGTTGGAAATGGGCAGCCGGTTGGAAAACCCCAAAGGCCGCGATCTTTACGCCTTTTGGGGCAGCAAAATCGCCGATGCGCTGAATGATCTTGCGGCCGAAGTTGGCGCGCAGGCCTTGGTCAATTGCGCCTCGACCGAGTATTTCGGCGCGGTCGATGTCAAAGCGCTGCGCCTGCCAATCATCACGCCGGTGTTTTTGGAAGAGCGTGGCGGCGAGGCAAAGATCGTCAGCTTTTGGGCGAAAAAGGCGCGCGGGGCGATGGCGCGCTATATCAGCCTGCACCATCTGACAGACCCCGCCGATCTGCGCGGTTTTGATCTGGGCGGCTATCAGTTTCAGGCCGCGCAATCTGATGCGCTGCGGCTGGTGTTCAGCCGCAGCGCAGTCGAGACAGAAGCCGCTTAGGCCGCGTTTTCTTCGGCCGCCGGCATTGGCGCGCGGGCAAGGGGCGGGCAAAACTCTGACAAAGTGGCCGCGATAGCGCCTTTACGCAGCGGCTTGGTCATATAGCGATCAATCCCCGCTGCAAGAATATCGGCCGAATCACCATCCATCGCATGCGCGGTCAGGGCAACAATCGGCACATGGGTTTTGCCCGCCTCAAGCGCACGAATGGCCAAGCTGGCTTCGCGGCCATCCATCTGAGGCATTGAAATATCCATGAAGATCATATCCGGCTGAAAGCTTTGAAACAATGCCACGGCCTCGACGCCATTATTGGCGAAGACCAGATCGATATCCGCATCACGCACCATTTTCTGAAACACCAGCTGATTGGTGCGGTTATCCTCAGCGGCCAGCACCCGCATTTGCCGCAGCTCGGTCGGCGCTGACACCTCGGGCAGGACAACGGCTTCGGCCACTTCAGCCAGCGGCATCGTGATATTTTGCAACTGACGGTAAAGATCGGCGCGCAGGATCGGCTTTTGCAACAGCGCCGCAAAGGTCTCGGAAGCGCGCAGATCTTGCGCATTTTTAGGGCTAGAGGACAGTAGAATGATAGGCGAATCGATGCCAGCCTCGCGAATGCGTTGGGTCAGCACAAGCCCATCCATCTCGGGCATTTCGTGATCGGTGATGATGACGTCAAAGCTTTCTTTCTTTAGCGCCGCCAAAGCCTCGGCACCGCTGCGACAAAGGGTTACGGAAATGCCACAAGGCACCAGCTGGCGTTCCAAAATCGTGCGATTGATGAATTGATCGTCCACCGCCAGCACCTTTTTAACCGCAATGGTTCCGCGTGGCATCTCGGGCTCTTCGGCGATGGGCAATGAAAGCCGAAAGCCAAAGCAAGAGCCCTTGCCAAGCTCGCTATCAACCCAGATTTCGCCCTTCATCCGCTCGATTAGGCGTTTGGTGATGGCGAGGCCAAGCCCAGTGCCCTCAAATTTGCGGTTGGTGGCGGTTTCAACTTGGTTAAACTCGCCAAAAATATCGGCCAAATTTTCGGCAGCGATGCCAACGCCGGTATCTTCGACCGTGACATGCAGCTCGTGATGGCCGGTCTCGCCCTCTAGACCGACGACGCGAATCAGCACATGGCCTTTTTCCGTAAACTTGACCGCATTTCCGATCAGATTGGTCAAAATCTGCCGCACGCGCCCTGGGTCGCCGACATAGCGCGTGGGCAGGAACATGTCGAAATCAATCATCAGATCCAGCCCCTTTTCGCGGGCGCGCGGCTGAAGCAACATGCTGATTTCGTGAATTGTGCGTTCCAGATCAAAGGGTTCTGGATGCAGCGTCAGCCGTTCCGCCTCGATCTTCGAGAAATCGAGGATGTCATTGATGATCACCAGCAAAGCCTCACCCGAAGACCGGATGGTTTCAGCAAACAGGCGCTGCTCTTCAGAGAGCGAGGTGTCGCAAAGCAGCTCCGCCATGCCAACAACGCCATTCATCGGCGTGCGGATCTCGTGGCTCATATTCGCCAAAAACGCCGATTTCGCACGGCTTGCCGCCTCAGCCGCGACGCGGGCGGCTTCAAGCGCGGCCTGCTGTTCCTTAAGCGGCGTGATGTCGATGCGCAGGCCGACGCGGCCACCATCGGGCGTGGCCTTGTCCTGCGCGCGCACCCAAGTTCCGTCAGCCAGCTGCTGTTCGATCACTGTGCCGGGGTTGCCGCGCTGCGCCATGCGTTCGGAAAGCCAATCATCCTCGCGGCCAATGGCTTCGGCATATTGGCCGCATTGCAAGCCATAGCGCAGAATTTCTTCAAAGGTGGTGCCCGGCACCATGGCAGGCGCCGAGTCTGCATAGATATCGCGATAGTTTTGGTTGCAGATCACAAGACGATCCTCCCTGTCAAATAGTACAAAGCCGTCTGGAATAGCCTCTATGGCTGCCAGAATTCGCATTTCTTCAGTGATATTGATGGCCAGGCTGACCATGTCGCCGTCGCCCGCGCGTTTGTCGATCAAGCGGATCCAAGTGCCCGGGCGGATTTGCAGCACCATCGGTTCGATCAAGTCGCTGTCCCAGCGTGCCAACATATCGGTGATCCACAGATCCGCAGGGACACCGCCAAGATCAATCTGGCGGTTGCGGGCAATGAGGCCAAGCAGATCAGGATAGGGCAAACCAAGCGTGATCGCAGGATCATCAAACAGCGCCAGATAGGCGGAATTTGCGGCAACAAGCTTTTGGTTGGCATCAAACACCGCGAAGCCATCTGAAATGGTGTCGATGCTATCCCAAAGCCGACGTTCTGCCATAACCGCCACCGTATGCGCGCGGTCCAGATCGGCGACAAAACGGGTTTCCTGCCCCTTTAACCGCTCTGCCTCGCCCAGCGCGGTTGCAACAACGTGGCGCTGTTCAACAATCTGGTCAGAGAGCGCGCGGGCATGCAGGCCAAGCTTTTCATTGGCGATGAAAAGCTCTCGGCTTTTGTGCTTTAGCAGCCGCTCTGCCGCCAGCCGCGCCCGCCGTTCTTTTGCCAACCGTTCTGCAAATTCCATCGGTTTTACGATCATCACTTTCTGTGTGCGGGTCTGGGTCACAGCCCTTTATTGCCCACAGTTTCGCGCAACAAAATGAATGGCCAATTAACGCCACAGAATTCTTCGCGGCCCAATCGCTAAGCTTGCTGCCAAGGCCGATACCGTGCCAGTCTGTGCAAGTGTTTTGGAGGGTTTCGATATGCGTGCCGGTCTTGCATACCTTTTCATTGGAATGAGTCTTTCGACGGCCTTTCTGATGCCCCAACCCATAGCGGCCGAGACTCTGGTTCCCGAAACGCGTTTTCTGATCAGGCAAGACACCGATCTTCCGGGTGGCGATATCGCCTCGATTTTCGACACAACTCTCGACGCCTGCCAACGCGCCTGTGCCAGCAATACCGCCTGTGAGGCCTTTACCTTTAACCAGCGCAACGGCTCGTGCTTTGCCAAGGCCAATGCAGGCGCGCCAGTTGGTTTTGCCAATGCGATCTCGGGCTATCGCTTTGCCACCGATCCAGAGATTTTGGCCAGAGCCGAGGCTCTGCGCGCCGATTTAAGCTTTGTGCAGGATTGGGAGATGCCCCAGATTACATTACAGGCCAAGGCCATGGCCAATGCCTTTCCGATGAATGACCTAAGCGCCGAAGATCTGGCCAGCACCAGCGACTACGCCACTTTGGTCAGCTTGACCGATAGCGCCGAGGCTTGGGCCGATTATGCCGAAGACCTGCGGCAGCGCGCTATTGCTGCGCAAGACGATGCGCTGATCTATTACACCCAAGCCTATTATGCTGGCGTAAATGCCTATCTACGCGGGGATATCCCTGCGCTGCGCCATTCGATCTTGGTCGGCATGGCCGCGGCTTTAGAAGGTCTGGATCGAGGCCGTCTGGCTGTGCCTGCACTTCAATTGGCGCAAAGCTTACAGGCCCGCGATGACACCGCAGCGGCTCTTGATCGGGTCATCGGGCTTTACGGCTTTCGGATGCTTGAGACTCAAGTGCAATCCGACAGCCCGAGGCCACGGATTTGTGTCACCCTATCCGAGCCTTTGGCAAAATCGGGCGTCGATTATACCAATTTTGTGCAGCTCTCCGATCAAAGCCTGACGGTCAGCAGCGACGGCGACCAGCAGCTTTGCATCGAGGGCGTGCAGTTTGGCTCGCGCAACAGCTTTACCCTGCGCGCGGGCCTGCCTGCCGCTGATGGCCAAACGCTGGCGAAATCGGTCGAGGTGACGGCCTATGTCCGCGACCGCAAACCCAGTGTGCGCTTTGCTGGGCGGGGCTATGTGCTGCCACGCGGGCAAGATCAGGCGATTCCGGTGGAAACCGTGAACACAGAAAAGCTGGACCTCACCCTGTTCAAGATTTCAGATCGCAACATGCTGCGCGCGCTGCAAGACAGCTATTTCGGCGCGCCGATGAACCTCTATCAGGAACAGGATTTCAGCGACAGAATCGGCGCAGAAATCTGGCGCGGCACGGGCTTGGTGCGGCAAGAGGTGAACGTCGATGTCACCACCCGCCTGCCGCTTGGCCAGGCACTTAACGGTCAACCCGCCGGAATATATGCCCTGCGCGCAGCGGTGCCAGGGGTAGACCCCTATGATGTGCCCGCAAGCTGGCAGTGGTTTGTGATCTCGGATCTGGGGCTGACGACTTTGTCGGGCACCGACGGGCTGCATGTCTTTGTGCGCAGCCTTGGCACGGCGGCTGCAAAGCCGGGGGTTGTGGTTCAGCTTTTGTCCGTCACCAACGAGGTGCTTGGTGAAACCAAGGCCGACGATCAGGGCTATGCGCGTTTTGAGGCAGCGCTTGCGCTGGGCACGGGGGGCCACGCGCCTGCGCTGATTGTGGCAACGGCAGGCAGTGATGATATCGCGTTTTTGTCGCTGACCGATCCCGAATTTGATCTGTCAGATCGCGGCGTTGCGGGGCGCGAGGCTGCGCCGCCGGTTGATGTGTTTCTGACCACAGATCGCGGGGCTTACCGCGCCGGCGAGACGATCTACGCCACAGCCCTGACCCGCGACAGCAGTGCCAAGGCAATCGTCGGTCTGCCGCTGACCGCGATTTTGCGCAGGCCAGATGGCGTTGAATACAGCCGCGCGCAGATGGCAGATGCGGGCGCAGGCGGCCATATCTTTGCGCTGCCCGTTGCAGGCTCTGCCCCGCGTGGGCTGTGGAGCTTGGCGGTTTTCGCCGACCTCGATGCTCCGGCGTTGCAATCCAAAACCGTGCTGGTGGAAGATTTCCTGCCCGAACGCATTGATTTCAGCCAGAGCCTGCCCGATGCCGCGATTCGTCTGGGCGATGCCCCGGAAATGACGGTTGCTGCCAAATATCTGTTTGGGGCGGCGGGTGCTGATCTGGCGATTGAGGGCGAGGTTTTGCTGCGCGCCGCCAAGGGCTTGGAGGCTTGGCCGCGCTATGTCTTTGGCCGCGAGGATACACCGTTCAGCCCAGTGCAAGACAGCTTTGGCGGCATAAAGACCGATGCCACAGGCCAAGCCCTGATCGCCCTGCCGCTGCCGCAAATCGACGATCCCGCCCGCCCGCTTGAGGTGCGCGTCACCACCCGCATCGCCGAAGGCTCGGGCCGTCCGGTTGAACGCAGCCTGACGCGCCTGCTTGCGCCCTCGTCTGACATGATCGGGATCAAGCCCTTATTCGACGGCGTGGTGGCCGAGGCAAGCGCGGCGCGCTTTGATCTGATTGCGATAGGTGCCGATCTGGCGCCGGTGCCGATGCAGGTCACTTGGACCCTGACGCGGATCGAGACCAATTATCAATGGTATCAGTCTGGCGGCAGTTGGAACTGGGAACCCGTCACCAGCCGCAAACGCGTGGCCGAGGGGCGGGCCGATCTGGGCGACACCGCCACCTCGATTGCGGCGGCGGTAGACTGGGGCCAATACGAGCTGGTGGTTTCAGCGCCAAATGGCCCATCAAGCTCGACCCGATTTTATGCCGGATGGTATGCCCCCGCCGATACATCCGATTCGCCGGATGTGTTAGAGATGTCGCTGGACAAGCCAGCCTATGCCTCGGGCGAAACCGCGATGCTGCGGGTGGTGCCAAAGGCTGAAGGCACGGCGCTGATCACCGTGCTGTCAAACCGGTTGGTGGCGATGCAGACGGTGGCGGTGGCGGCGGGCGAAAACCTGATCCCGCTGCCGGTCAGCGCCGATTGGGGCGCGGGGGCCTATGTCACGGTGCAGGCGCTGCGGCCGATGGATGTGGCGGCGGGGCGCAACCCGGCGCGTGCGCTTGGCCTGACCTATGCCAGCATTGATCCGGGGCCGCGTGCGCTGAAAACCACGATTGAAACCGCGCCCGAGGCTGATCCACGCGGCTCGCTTGACGTCGCGGTCAAGGTTCAGGGCATTGCGGCAGGCGAAACGGCTTTTGTCACCATTGCGGCGGTCGATCAGGGGATCTTGAACCTGACAGCCTATACCCCGCCCGATCCGCAGGGGCATTACTTTGGCCAGCGCAAACTGGGCGTCGGCATCCGCGATCTCTATGGGCGGCTGATCGACGGGATGTCGGGCGCGATGGGAGAAACCCGCTCGGGCGGCGATGCGGCGGCACAAGCGCGGCTGCAAGCCCCGCCGCCGACCGAGGATTTGGTCGCCAATTTTACCGGGCCGATTGCGGTGGATGCGGATGGCTACGCGCGTGCCAGTTTTGCGCTGCCTTCGTTTAACGGCACGGTCAAAGTCATGGTGGTGGCTTGGTCGAACTCTGCCATCGGGCAGGCCAATGCCGATGTGCTGGTGCGCGATCCGGTGGTTGTCAGCGCCAGCCTGCCACGGTTCTTGCAGCCCGGCGATCAAAGCCGGATGCTGTTGGAAATTATTCATGCCAGCGGGCCTGCGGGCGAAGTTGGGCTAAGCGTGACCTCAAACGGTTTAACTCTGGGCGCTGTGCCTGACCGCTTTGATCTGGCGCAGAACGGCAAGGCGGTGTTCAGGGTGCCGCTGACCGCGCATGATCTGGGCGATCAGACGATCGAGGTCGCCTTGACCACCCCTGATGGCAAGCTGTTGCGCAAAACCCTAACAGTGCCCGTGCGCAACAATGATCCGGCCGTCGCAAGGGTGTCGCGCTTTGCGCTGCAACAGGGGCAAAGTCTGACACTGGATGCCAGTATATTTGCAGGGCTGACCCCCGAAACGGCCACGGCAACGCTGGTCACTGGGCCTTTGGCGCGGCTGAATGCGGCGGGGCTGTTGGCAGCGCTTGACCGCTATCCTTACGGCTGCACCGAGCAGATCACCTCAAAGGCGCTGCCGCTGTTGTATTTCAACGATCTGGCCCAGGCGTTGCAGCTGCAAGGGGCCGAGGATCTGACGCAGCGCATTCAAGGCGCGATTGCCGATGCGCTGACCAACCAGGCCTCGAACGGGGCCTTTGGGCTTTGGGGTCCGGTCGAGGACGGCGGCGATATGTGGCTGGACGCCTATGTCACCGCTTTCCTCAGCCGCGCCAAAGCCATGGGCTACGCCGTGCCGGATCAGGCCTTTCGCTCTGCCTTGGACAATCTGCGCAATCAGGTCAACTATGCTGCCGATTTCGACAAGGGCGGCGAGGGGCTTGCCTATGCGCTGCTGGTGCTGGCCCGCGAAGGCGCGGCAGCTGTGGGCGATCTGCGCTATTACGCAGATGTAAAGGGGGCGGCCTTTGCCACCCCGATGGCTATGGCGCAACTGGGGGCGGCGCTGGCAAGCTATGGCGACCAACCGCGCGCCGATGCGATGTTCCGCCGGGCGGGGCTTGCCTTGCAAACCATGGCCGGACCGGAAACCGAGCAGATCTTTCGTGCCGATTATGGAACAGGGTTCCGCGACGCAGCAGCAGTCTTGACGCTGGCCACCGAGGCCGGATCAAAAGCCGTTGACAGGTCTGCCCTCACAGACCGGATTGTCACAAACCTGCGGCTGTCAACACAGGAGGCTGTCTGGAGCTTGCTGGCCGCACATGCCCTGTTGCAAGGGTCAGAAGCAGGTCAAGGTCAAACAGGTGCGACTGTCACAGATCGCATTATGCGGCGTTTAACACCAAGCGACGGTCCTCTGATCCTGCAAAACGATGGTAACGACACAAATGTGACTTTGACAACAATGGGTGTGCCAAATGAACCTGTGGTTGCGGGGGGCACCGGTTATGCCATTAGCCGCAGCTATTACAGCCTAGACGGCGTTCCGCTTAGCCTCGAGGCGCTGCGGGTTGGTGAGCGTTTTACCACTGTCCTAACCATTACGCCCTTTGGTCGCGGCGAGGCGCGGTTGATGATCAACGACCCACTGCCCGCCGGTTTTGAAATTGATAACCCCACTCTTTTATCCAGCGCCAGCGAGGCCATGGCGGCCTTTGGCTTGGAAAGCGACGTCACGCAAACCCAGTTTCGGCAAGATCGGTTTTTGGCGGCGATTGACCGCAGCTCGAATCAGCCGTTCAAACTGGGCTATGTCTTGCGCGCGATCTCGCCGGGGGTGTTCCACCTGCCTGCCGCCACGGTCGAAGATATGTATCGCCCCGATCTGACCGGCCGCAGTGATGCGGGCAGCGTCACAATCGCCGAGTGATGCGCGGTGCGGCGGTCTTTGCGCTGGCGGCGGGCCTGTTTCTGGCAGGCCTTGGCCGTGATCTGGCCGATCAGTGGATCGACACCACCGATCTGCCCAGCCTAAGCCTGCAAAGCTCTGTCGAGGTGGTGGACCGGCGCGGCGCCTTGCTGCGGGTCTATACCGTTGCAGATGGCAGATGGCGCTTGGGGCTGCGGCTGGCGGATGTCGATCCGGCTTTTGTCGCCGCACTGCTGTCTTACGAGGACAAGCGGTTTTATCAGCACAGCGGCGTGGATACGCGCGCGATGCTGCGCGCGCTGGCGCAGGCGGTTTGGCAGGGGCATGTCAGCTCGGGCGGATCAACGATCACCATGCAGGTGGCGCGGCTTTTGGAAGCCAGCGGCACAGGACATTGGGCGGGCAAACTGCGGCAAATCCGGCTGGCGCTGGCGCTAGAGCGGCGCTTGTCGAAGGCTGAAATCCTGACGCTTTATCTAAAGCTGGCACCCTATGGCGGCAACCTAGAGGGGCTGCGCGCCGCGACGCTGGCCTATTTTGGCAAAGAGCCGCTGCGCCTGACGCCTGCGCAAATCGCGCTCTTGGTCGCCATTCCGCAATCGCCCGAGGCCCGCCGGCCAGACCGCGCAGTGGCGGCGGCCACCGATGCGCGCGACCGGGTTCTGGCGCGGGCGCGGCGCGATGGGCTGATTGACGACGACCAGCTGCGCGCCGCCCGCAGCGAGGTGGTGCCCGCCGCCCGCCGCAGCTTTCCCGCCCTTGCCCCGCATATGGCCGACCGCGTTCTGGCCGAAGCCGCAGGCCCGTCACGCCATCAGCTGACCTTGGACAAAACCTTGCAGATCAAGCTGGAACAGCTTGCCCGCGAGGTGGTCGCAGCCCAAGGCGCGCGGCTGCAAGTGGCGCTGGTGGTGGCCGATCACACCTCGGGCGAGATTTTGGCCTCGGTTGGATCGGCGGCGTATCAGGCCGACCAACGCGCGGGTTTTGTCGATATGACCCGCGCCATCCGCAGCCCCGGATCGACCCTAAAGCCGCTGATTTATGGCATGGCCTTTGACGAAGGCCTCGCACATCCCGAAACCCTGATCGAGGATCAGCCCAGCGATTTCAACGGCTATCGCCCGCAGAACTTTGACCGCCATTATCGCGGCACCATCCGCATCCGCGAGGCCTTGCAGCAATCGCTGAACATCCCCGTGGTGGCGCTGACCGAAGCGATGGGGCCTGCAAAACTGCTGGCGCGGCTGGATCAGGCGGGGGTGCCCTATGCGCTGCCCAATGGCACGGCGGGGCTGGCGATTGCCTTGGGCGGCATTGGTTTGCGGTTGGAAGATATGGTGCAGCTTTATGCGATGATCGCGCGCGGCGGGGTCAGCCTGCCGCTGATCCACAAGGCGCAGGCGCAAAATCCGCAGGGCCAGCGCGTGCTATCAGAGGCTGCTGCGTGGCAGATTGGCGATATTCTTGCAGGCTTGGCCCCGCCGCCCGGCGCGCCTGCCAACCGCTTGGCCTATAAGACCGGCACCTCTTACGGGCACCGCGATGCCTGGGCGATTGGCTACGACGGGCGGCATGTGATCGGGGTCTGGATGGGGCGACCCGATGGCACGCCGGTGCCGGGCGCCTTTGGCGCGGATCTGGCAGCGCCCGTGCTGTTTCAAGCCTTTGCGCGGCTGAAGCCTACCCTGACACCGCAACCCCCCGCCCCGCCCGCGACGCTGCTGGTCTCGACGCTGGATCTGCCGCAGCCGCTGCGGCATTTCCGCAGTCGCAGTGCCGCTTTTGACGCGCCTGCCGATACGCCTGCCGTGGCATTTCCGCCCGATGGCGCCGAGGTCGAGCTGCTGCCCGATGGGGTCTTGGCGCGGGTTTCAGGAGGCACCCCGCCCTTTACCTGGCTGGCGAATGGCGCGCCAGTGGTGGTGGCCGAACGGGGGCGCGCGGTGATGCTGGGCGATCTGGGGCGCGGCTTTGTCACCCTATCGGTGATTGATGCCGAGGGGCGGTCGGCGCGCAGCCAAGTTCGGTTGCGCTAGACAGGCCCTACCGGCAAAGGATCAAAGCGATGCCAGAAAGTCATGCACCTCGGCCAAATTGGGAATCGCGGCGACAGCGCCTTGGCGGGTGACTTGCAAGGCAGCTGCGGCCATAGCTGTGGCAAGCGCAGCCTCGACCCCGTCTGCTGCATCAAGCCGCGCAAGGAAATAGCCCAAAAAGGTATCACCAGCCCCCGTGGTATCAACCGCCTCGACAGGATGGGCCGGCGCCGAAAGCACCTGATCGCCCAAAATGTAATCGGCCCCTGCCGCGCCTTTGGTCACCAGAATCGCCAGATCCTTGGGCAAAGAGACGCCCTTGGGCAGTGAGGCCTGCAACTGCGCAAACTCGACCGCATTCACCGACAAAAGATCCAAGCTGTGCAGATGCGGAGTCACATCCTCGGGCCGGAAGGGCGCGGCAGAAAGAGCCAGCCGCAATCCACGGGCACGCGCTTGGGTCAGGGTGAAATCCAGCAGGTTTGTCTCGTTTTGCATCAAGAGCCAACCGCCAACGGGGGCGGCGTCCAGCGCTTGCAACACCGCCGCTTCGGGGATCTTTGCATTTGCGCCCGGATCCAGCACGATGACATTTTCCGCCGCATCATCCACCAAGATCAGCGCCGAGCCGGTCTCGGTATCTGCAAGCAACGCCAGACCCGAAGTATCAAGCCCCAAACTTGCCAGCGCCGCAAGCATACGCGCATCATCGGCTGCAACGCCGCCAATATGGCGCACATCACCACCAGCGCGCAGAATGGCAACCGATTGGTTCAGCCCCTTGCCCCCCAAACCAAGGCTGGCACTTGCCGCCGCAATCGTTTCACCCGGCGCGGGGAAATGCTTGACCCGATACACCCGATCCCAATTGATCGACCCAACATTTAAAATCGTCATAAAGGCCTCCTCGCGCTGCACAGCTGACCCGCACCGAACACCAGCGCGGCCAGAGGTTCAAGCCATCAAACCACGCTGTATTAACCATCAATTCGGAAACATTCCGCAATTTCGCCACGCTCTTGCCGTGTTTAATGCCGAAAACAGGGGGTCCGACCAAACTGGAGGGTCCTATGCCTGCTCATCCTTATCAGATCTTGACGCGCGGCTGTCTGGTGCTGGCTTTGGCCTTGGCTGCGGGGCAGTACCTGCAAAGCACGGCGCCTCAACCGCTGCCGGTCTCAAGTCAGCTGCATCTTCATCCGATCAAAATCGAAACAGTCACCGCACAGGCAGAGGTCGTGCCGAAACCGCCCGCAAAGATACAGCGCGATTGCGTCACCAGTCTTGATCTTGCCGCATTGGAAAACGCGATGATTGCGGTGACGCTTGTGGCCAGCTGCCATCCGAACGAAAGGGTTGTGCTAAAGCATGCGGGGCTTGCGATCACGGCTAAGACCACAGTGACAGGCGCAATCTTTACCGATCTGCCAGCGCTGACGCCGCAAGCCACTGTCGAAGTGTTATTCAAAGACGGCAGCCGACTGCACAGCAGCCTTGAGCTGCCCGAGGCTGTGAACCTCCGTCGTTTTGCTGTGCAATGGGGGGGCGAGGATGAGTTTCAACTGCACGGGCTAGAGCATAACGCCGATTTCGACGCGGCTGGCGATATCAGCCGTACAAATCCAAACACCCCCGCAGCGGGCGCAGCCGCAACGGCAGGTTTTTTGGTAGACCTAGGCGACAGCAGCACCGATTTCCCATTGCTGGCACAGGTTTACACCTATCCACCGGACCCTGCCTCCCAGTCCGCGATTGTGGTTGAAGCGGCCGTGACCAAGACCAGCTGCGGCCGTGAAATGCTGGGCGAGACGCTGTTCAGCCTGCAAGGTCAGGTCGTCAAAGCCGATTTGACCGTCGCCATGCCAAGTTGTGATGCGATTGGCGACTATCTTTTGTTGAATGATCTTGTTCCCGAGATGAAAATCGCCTCTTCTGAGTAGGTGTATTAAGCGGTCGGTTTTATGAATGTTTTTTGGGCGGTGGCAATATGGGCCCTGTGTTTTCCCTTTGGCGGTTTTGCCCAAGACGTCACTCTGAACTCGCGAAATGGCGCGTTGGCGATCCCAGGGCTGTTGCAAGGCTATGATGGCGAAGTGTTTCGGCTTCAAAGCCGCTATGGTCTGCTGACAATTGATGCCGCTGGCGTGATCTGCGATGGCCCCGCCTGCCCCGATTTGAACGCACCAAAAGCCAAGATCCGCATTGTTGGTGAAGCCGAAATAGGCCAAGCCCTGCTGCCAGCGCTGATCACAAGTTTTGCCGATGCGCTTGGGTTGGATCACAGCCCGATGCAGCTGCCAGAAAACACCGCCCTGCTGAGCGACCCGATCACGCAGCAGGTTTTGGCCGAAATCTCGTTTCAAGCGCTGCCCCCCGCTGCGGCAAAATCTGCGCTGACCGAGGGCCGTGCCGAACTGATGCTGGCGGCCATCGCCGATCCCGATTTTGGCAGCAAGGCGCTGGCGCTCGAGGCTTTGGTGCCGATTGTTGCGCCTGATAATCCCTTGGGCGCGATTTCGACCGTAGATCTGGCCAAGGCACTGGCGGGGAAACTGAACAACTGGCAAGAGCTTGGCGGCCCCGACATGCCTTTGGTGCTGCATGGTTTGGAGGCCGACAGCGATCTGCAACGTGCGCTGACGGCTCGATTGGGTGGTAGCACTGCGCCGATCATCCCGCATTCCAGCCTGAAAAGCTTGTCGCAGGCGGTGGCCAAAGACCCTTGGGCGCTGGCGATCACCGGGCGAAACGGCATCGGCCGTGCCAAGCAGCTGGCCTTGACCGACAGCTGCGGCTTTCCGCTGTCGCCCAGCCCGCTTGCAATAAAGGCCGAGGATTACCCACTGACACTGCCAGTTTATTTTCTAACCCCGCGCCGCCGCTTGCCGCTGATGGCGCGCGAGTTGTTGGAGTTTTTGGCCCAGCCCAGCGCCCAAGCTGCGATTGCGGCCAGCGGCTATAGTGACCGCAGCCCCGAGCGGCAACCGCTGGTCGCTGATGGTGCGCGTCTGATGACTGCGCTGGCGCATGCGGGTGCGGAAACCTCGCTTGCCGATCTGCAACAGCTTGCGGCTGTGATGCAGCAGGCCGACCGGCTGTCGCTGACCTTCCGCTTTCGTGACGGGTCGAATGACTTGGACGCGAGTGCGCAAAACAGCCTTGCCGATCTGGCACGGCTGATCGAGGTGGATGGTTTCGCCAATACCAAGCTTATTCTTGCGGGGTTTTCCGATGGCACTGGTGGGGCCGCGGCAAACCGTGCGCTGGCGCAGGCCCGCGCGCAGGCGGTGTTAGACGCGCTAAAGACCCTGATCCCAAGCACACCCGAGGCCAAGCTGCCCAGCATTGCAGCCTTTGGCGAGGTGCTGCCAATTGCCTGCGATAAAACCGCCGCTGGTCGCCGGTTGAACCGACGGGTCGAGCTGTGGTTGGAACCCGTCTTTGCGGGCCGCTAAAGATAGCCCTGCGCGCGAAAGCTCAGCTCGCGGCTTTTGCCGATAATCAGGTGATCATGCAGCAAAATGCCCAAAACATCGCCCGCGTCTTTGATCTGATGCGTCATCGACACATCAGCATCCGAAGGCGTTGGGTCGCCTGAAGGGTGGTTGTGCACCAGAATAATCGCGCTGGCGTTCAGCTCTAGCGCGCGCTTGACCACCTCGCGCGGGTAGACGGGCACATGATCGACCGTGCCCTTGGCCTGTTCTTCATCGGCGATCAGCACGTTTTTGCGATCCAGAAACAGAATGCGGAACTGTTCGGTTTCACGGTGCGCCATGGTGGTGTGGCAATAATCCAGCAGCGCATCCCAAGACGACAGAACCGCGCGGTTCATCACCCGCGCGCGCATCATCCGCTGGGCTGCGGCTTCGACGATCTTCAGTTCTTGCACCACAGCCTCGCCCACACCTTTGACCGCCAGCAAGCGTGCGGGGCTGGCAGTGACCACGCGGTTAAAATCGCCAAAGCTGTCAAGCAGCAGCCGCGCCAAGGGCTTGACGTCTTGGCGCGGAATGGCGCGAAACAGCAGCAGTTCCAACATCTCGTAATCAGGCATCGCCGCCGCACCGCCTTCCATAAAGCGGCTGCGCAGGCGTTTGCGATGATCTGCGATATAGGACGGCAATCTGCCCAAGACAGGCGCGCCCAGCGCTTCGTCCCCCTCTTCATGGGTGAACAGCGGCAAGCCCAAGTCCTGAAAGGCGCGATCTATGCTCATAGCGCAAAGTCTGCGCCAAAACTGGTGAATATATCGTTAAGATCAGCGCAACCGCGCCAAAAGCGCCAGCGAGGGCGCGCCAGTAACGGCCAGCCCCTGCGCCTGTTCATAGGCCGAAATCGCCGCAATGGTGTTTTTGCCGATCACGCCATCGCTGCCTTGGGTGTCAAAGCCCGCTTGGGTCAGCCGCCGCTGCAAAAGCTGGCGATCTGCAAGCGTCATCCCCTGCGCATCCGGCCCAAAAGACCCGCGCAGCGCAGGTTTGCCCGCCAATTGATCCGCCAGATAGCCCACCGCCATCGCGTATTTATCACTGTTGTTATAACGCTTGATGACACCAAAGTTGTGATAGAGCAAAAACGCAGGGCCCGTGGCGCCGCCCGGCAGGCTAAGGCGTGCGGCGCCAAAGTTTCGCAGCTTGCCCCCCGCAGCCGCTCGCAGCCCCAAAGCCGCCCAATCTTTGCGTGGGCCTTTGTCGCGCGGCGAAAATCCTTTGGGCAAGATCACCTCTTGCCCCCAAGGCTGCCCGCGCGTCCAGCCCGATTGCGCCAGATAGGCCGCAGTCGAGGCCAGCGCGTCGGTTGGATCCTCGCCCCAAATATCGCGGCGGCCATCGCCGGTGAAATCCACCGCATAGGCCTGAAAGGTGGTGGGAATAAACTGGGTGTGGCCCATCGCCCCGGCCCAACTGCCCAGCATGTTTTGCGGCGTGACATCGCCGCGCTGCAAGATCTTCAGCGCGGCAATCAACTGCTTTTCAAAGAACGGCCCGCGTCTGCCTTCATAGGCCAGCGTCGCCAAGGCTGAAATGGTTGGAATATCGCCACGTTTGGTGCCGAAAAAGCTTTCAAACCCCCAGATTGCGGCGACGACATGCGGCTCGACTCCAAAGCGGAGTTCGATTGCATCAAGCCTGCGCGCATAGCGGGCATAGGCTTTGCGCCCCAAAGCCATACGCTCGGGCGAGGTGGCGATTGCCATAAACTCTTCGGTGCTGCGCCGCCCCTCGATCTGTTTGCGGTCTTGCGCAATCACTTCGGGCAAAAGCCGCAGATCCTGAAACGCGCGGCGCAGAGTGGCTGCTGATATGCCCTGCTTTAGCGCCCGCGTCTGGAATCCACGCTGCCAGGCGTCAAAGCCCGCCGTCGATGCCAAAGCCGGGGCAGCAAAAACGATCAACATCCCAAGCCCAAACCCGCGCCGCGTGATCGGCATGACAGCCCCCAATGCAAAAACCAATGCCCCGAAGCCTAATGGATTCGGGGCATTGCGCAACGTTTTGCTGGGGGGGGCGACCTAGAGTCCGTGGCCCGCCCATGGCCCATGTTTATCGGCCAACCCATCCACCCGTTCAAAGCCATGCGCGCCAAAGAAATCGCGCTGCGCTTGGATCATATTCGCAGTCGAGCGACCAGTCCGCATCATATCAAACCAAGCCAGACCTGACGCCAGCGCCGGAACCGGCAGCCCGGCCAGCGCCGCCGCCGCAACCACGGCGCGCAGATCGCCGTGGCTGGCCTTCAGATGGTCGGCAAAGAACGGCGCGAACATCAGGTTGCGCGCGGAGTCATCGCTTAGTGCAGTCGCCATGTCGTTCAACATCGACGAGCGGATGATGCAGCCTTCGCGCCAGACCCGCGCGATATCGGGCAAGGGCATCGGCCAATCAAAGGCCTTAGCCGCAGCCGAGATCAAAGCAAAGCCCTGCGCATAGCACAGGATTTTTCCCGCAATCATCGCCTGTTCCAATTGCGCCAAAGTCACAGAAGTGGTCGGCTGCGGTGCCGCACCAAACAGCGCCTCGCCTGCCAAGCGCTCTTCCAGACGCGACGACAGATTGCGCGCCATCACCGCCGCCTCGATCGCGGGGATCGTGGCGGCAAGGTGCTGCGCCTCGATCACCGTCCAGCGACCTGTGCCTTTCTGGCCTGCGCGGTCCAAGATCATATCCAGCATCGGTTTGCCGCTATGACTGTCGGTGGCGGCGGCAACTTCGGCGGAAATCTCGATCAGATAAGACTGTAGAACGCCAGCGTTCCAGCCGCGCAGAACTGTTGCAATCTCGGCGGCCTGCATGCCCAAGCCGTCGCGCATCACGCCATAAACCTCGGCGATCATCTGCATATCGGCGTATTCAATGCCGTTGTGCACGGCTTTGACAAAATGCCCCGACCCAGCTGGGCCCATATATTCAGCGCAAGGCTCGCCCTTATACTGCGCGGCAATGGCGTTCAGCACGGGGGCAACGCGGTCCCAATCGGCCTTATCGCCGCCGCCCATGATCGCAGGACCATGGCGCGCGCCCTCTTCGCCGCCAGAAACGCCAATGCCCAAAAAGCGTGGACCGCCCTTGGCTGCCGCCGCCGCACGGCGATTGGTGTCGTGAAACAGCGCATTGCCCGCGTCGATGATTAAATCTTCAGACGACAAAAGCGGCGTCAGATCGGCAATCATATCATCCACCGCCTGCCCCGCCGGCACCATCAGAACAATCGCGCGCGGGGGCGTGATGGCGGCCACCAGTTCGGCCAAACTCTCGGTCGCGGTGATCATCGGCGCAAGCGCGCCGGCCTCGGCCTTAAACCCATGCGTCACAGCGGTGGTGCGGTTCCAGACCGCAATCGGAAACCCCTTTTCAGCGATGTTGAGGGCCAGCATGGCCCCCATAGTGCCAAGCCCGATCAGGCCGATTTGCGCGGTGTTCGTCATGGTTTCTGGTCTCCTGCACGGTTCAAGGTGATCGCGTATAGGCTTGTTGTGGCGGTAATGAAAAGCTGATGCTTGGCGCGCCCGCCAAAACACAGGTTCGAGACAACTTCGGGCACAAGGATTTTCCCCAACAAAGCCCCATCAGGCGCAAGGCAATGCACCCCATCGGCGGCCGAAGACCATAGGTTTCCGTCTCTATCACAGCGGATTCCATCGGCGCAGCCTGCGCTGATGCTGTGAAAAACCTTGCCGCCCTTGGGTCGGCCAGAGGTCATGTCAAAGCGACGGATATGTTGTGGATCATCGCTGAACATCCGGCCGGTATCGGCGACATAAAGCACCTGTTCGTCGGGGCTGAACGCCAACCCGTTGGGGCAGTTGAAATCGGTTAGAACCGCCTCGATCTGGCCCGAGGGATCAACGCGGTAGAGATGACAAGGCAGCTCTTGTTCGCCCGCAAAACCTTCGTAGTTGGTCATGATGCCGTAATGCGGATCGCTGAACCAGATTGCGCCATCGGCGGTGACGACGATATCGTTGGGCGAATTCAACCTTTTGCCCTGATAGCTGTCGGCGATAACGGTGATTGACCCATCCAGTTCGGTCCGCGTCACCCGCCGCGTGCCATGTTCGCAAGACAACAGCCGCCCCTGCCGATCGCGGGTATGGCCATTGGCGTAGTTTGACGGCGCGCGATAGGTGCTGATGCCGTGATCGGGCGTGTAGCGCAGAATGCGGTTGTTCGGAATATCCGAGAACAGCAGACAGCCCGCATCGCCAAACCAAACCGGCCCCTCGACCCAGTCAAACCCCGTCGCCAGCTTTTTCACCGGAGCATTGCCCATCACAAAGCGTGCAAATCTTGCGTCATGGCTCTCAAAGAATGTCATATCCTGCCTCCTTCTCTCGCCCATGTTACCGATAACATTGGCGGGGTCAAAATCAAAGTATCCCGCCGCATACCCCCAGACCACCAAAATCGGCTGCGGCTTTCTCGCGGATTTCTTGGCAAATAGGAATTGACCCGCAGCGGCGCACCCCCCATCTGTAGTCTGAACGCTTTTCCAGAGAGGATATTCCATGCCCAACGAATTGCTTGGCAGCGGTGCCGCCTTTTTAGCCATTGCGCTGCTGATTATCGTCACCCTCTACAAGGCCGTGCGGATTGTGCCGCAAAGCCAAAAGTTCGTTGTCGAACGCTTTGGCCGCTTGCATTCGGTGCTTGGGCCCGGTTTGAACCTTGTTGTGCCCTATCTGGACCGCATCGCGCATAAGGTTTCGGTGCTGGAACGCCAATTGCCAACCGCCCGCCAAGACGCGATCACCACTGACAACGTCTTGGTGCAGGTGGAAACTTCGGTGTTCTATCGCATCATCTCGCCCGAAAAGACCGTCTACCGGATTCGTGACGTTGACGCTGCGATTGCGACAACCGTGGCAGGGATCGTGCGCTCGGAAATCGGCAAGATGGAACTGGATCAGGTGCAATCGAACCGCAACGAGCTGACCGCCAATATCCGCGAACATGTGCGGGCGATGGTCGATGATTGGGGTATCGAGGTGACGCGCGCCGAGATTTTGGATGTGGCGCTGGATGAGGCCACTCGCCACGCGATGATGCAGCAGCTGAACGCCGAGCGTGCCCGTCGTGCGCAGGTGACCGAGGCCGAGGGCAAAAAGCGCGCGGTCGAGCTGAACGCCGATGCCGAGCTTTACGCGGCCGAACAAGAGGCAAAGGCGCGGCGCATCCTGTCAGATGCCGAAGCCTACGCCACCAGCACCATCGCCGCTGCGATCAAGGAAAACGGCATCGAGGCCGCGCAATATCAGGTTGCGCTGAAACAGGTCGAGGCGCTAACCGCCGTTGGTCAAGGGGCGGGCAAGCAGACTATCATCGTACCGGCTCAGGCCTTGGAGGCCTTTGGCGATGCGTTTAAAATGTTGAAGGGGCGCTGATATGACACTTTTGGGCATCTGGTGGGTCTGGATCACCCTTGGCGCGGGTCTTGCTGTGCTCGAGGTTCTGGTGCCCGGCTTTCTGTTTCTGGGCTTTGCCATCGCCGCAGTGATTATGGCGGCTTTGGTAACGCTGAACCTGACGCAAAGCCTGCCTTTGTTGATTCTGCTTTATACCCTGCTTGCGCTGCTGGCCTGGCTGGGGCTGCGGGCAAAATTTGGCAATGGAAAAGGCAGCGTGAAGGTTTGGCACGACGACATCAATGACACCTAACCGCCGCTAGGCCTTGCGCGCTTTGCTGCGCAGCTGCGCCTTGATCCAAGGGCGATCCTTTGAAAAGTTGTGAAACTGCTCGGGAAAGCTGTCGCGGAACACATCCAATGCCGCGCGCACCGTTTCCAGATCACTCAAGGCACGCGCGCACCAGATCACGCTCACCAGCGTTTGCCAGCGGCTGGGATCAATCCGATAGGCGGAATAAAGTGCTGCAAGCTGGCCAGTGCGGTCGTCTAGCGCCTCGCAACACTCTGACAATGTCAAGCATGTGCTAAGATCACTTTCAGCGGCATGTGGGTTCTGCTCGATCACCATCCGCGCTTGGGTTGGCGCCCCCACCTGCACCAATTGCGCTGCGACCCTGCGCACATCCTCCACCCGCGTCAATGCCGGCGGCTGCCCCAGAAGCGACACCACGAAAGACATCACCTGCGCCAAACCGCTAGGTGACAGATGTACAGGCACTATGCCATCGGTTGCAAAAACCGGATCAGCCAGCGGGGTCTTGGAATTATAATCGGCAAAAAAGCTGACATAGTGACACTGGCTTGCATTGGCCAATCGCCAGAAATCGCCCCAACGCGTCGTGGCGGTTTGTAAGGTGCCAAGTTCAATCACATAGGTTTCTGGCGCGGCGAACAGCATATTGGCAAAACCAGCACCATGATAGGAAATCATCACCTCGGCATTTGCCATCAAAGCGATCTGCTCCAGCGGCGTCAGATTTTCAAACGCCACATGCTGAAATCCGAACAGGCCCAAAAGATCAAAGATCTCATTCTCGCCCTTCATATGGCGCGGCCGCGCTTGCCCCTCTTCTCGGCCAACCCAAAACCGCCGCGGCAGATGGCTGAAATCCATACCCGCAATCGCCTGCAACCCCCGCGCACGCAGGGCGTAAAGCGTTGAATCAACCGAATTCATTGCCAGAATGCCATGCGAAGCGCGCGTCGCCACCCGACCCTTCCAAAGAGTTTTCGAGGGTGCAAAGGCATCCAGCTCGGCGCTTTGCGTCACAGGCAAATGGTAATAGCTGGGCCCAAAGCTATAGGGCAGAACCACCTCGGCGTGATGGAAGGGCGCGCGTTCAAAGATCACCCGATCAGCCAATTCAGGAAACAGCGCCTCAATAAAGGCAAAGGCAAACAGCCGAGTCTTGTCGTTTGAATTTGGATAATGAAAGTAGATCGGACCCTGCACTCCAGCCTCGGCCACCAAGGTTAACTGGCACAGAGCTTCACTGATAAAGTGAAAATAGTTAAAGGTGTTGCGGCATTCGATGGCAAAGGCGGTCTCGGAAGGCAGCGCTGTGGCGACAAGCGGCGCCGTTTTGCCCGCGTTCTCGGCTTGGCAGTGGTGAAAATAATCGACCAAAGCCTGCTCGGGGTCAAAATCCTGCGTCTCATTCTTCCAACAATAATGATTCAACAGGCGCGAGCCCGAAGCACCATTGACCAAACATTTACCACCCGTCGTCACGAAAGATTTCTTGAACCAAACGTCCCGCAGAAAAACCGGGGCGCATTTAACCTCGATCGCCTGCTTAAAGCTGCGATGCTTGCGCGTTAGAGCCAGATGCGCTTCGATCTTCTCGTTCATTTCGGGGTGTTCGCTGGCAGCAAAACCGTGAATCTGCGCCCTTGGCCTTGGCCGCCAGAAAAAATCTGGCTGCTGCAACATCGCAAACCCTTCCCCGCCAAAGGGGTTCAAAATCAGGCCGTCCGGCGCTTGATGAAAAGTTATCTGGTTAAGCACGACACTCACTGAATGATTTGGCAACAAATTCGGTCTGATGCGAAAGTATTAACACGGAACGCGGCGGTTTCCAGTCAAATGGCGGGCCAGCGGTGGTTCCCTTTTTGCTGCCAAAATGCTTTGCTGCCCGCGACATAAGCCTTGGGGGGTCGGGTGAGCGACGAGACTGTAACGCCGATGATGGCGCAATATCTAGAGATCAAGGCGCAGAACCCCGGCGCGCTGCTGTTTTACCGGATGGGCGATTTCTACGAGATGTTTTTTGACGACGCCGTCGCTGCGGCCGAAGCGCTGGACATTGCGCTGACCAAGCGCGGTTTTCACAAGGGCGAACCGATTTCGATGTGCGGCGTGCCCTATCATGCCGCCGAGGGCTATCTGCTGACGCTGATCCGCAAGGGCTTTCGCGTGGCAATTGCCGAGCAGATGGAGGATCCGGCCGAGGCGAAAAAGCGCGGCTCGAAATCTGTGGTGAAGCGCGATGTGGTGCGGCTGGTGACACCCGGCACTTTGACCGAGGATTCCCTGCTCGAGGCGCGGCGGCACAACTATCTTTGCGCCTTTGCCGAAGTGCGCGACGAAGCAGCGCTGGCTTGGGTGGATATCTCGACCGGAGAGCTGCGGGTGATGCCCTGCCCGCTGGTGCGACTGGGGCCGGAACTGGCACGGCTGGCGCCGCGCGAGGTGCTGGTTTCCGAAGCGCGAGAGACTGATTTGGCGGCAATAGTCACTGAATCGGGGGCGGCGCTGACAGGTTTGGCACGGGGGAGTTTTGATTCCACCAGTGGCGAGGCGCGGCTGTGTCAGCTGTGGCAGATCGGCTCGCTGGAGGCCTTTGGCAATTTTGGCCGCGCCGAGATTGCGGCGATGGGTGGGCTGGTCGATTACCTTGATTTGACCCAGCGCGGCAAGCTGCCGCTGTTGCGTGCGCCGCTGCGGGAAAGCGCCGATGGCGCGGTGCAGATTGATGCCTCGACCCGCCGCAACCTTGAGATCACCCAAGCGCTTTCGGGAGGACGCGAGGGGTCGTTGCTTGCTGCCGTTGACCGAACAATGACAGCGGCAGGGGCGCGGTTGTTGGAGCGTCGGATTTCCAGCCCCTCACGCGATCTGGCGACGATCAAGGCGCGGCTGGAGGCGGTGCGATTTTTACTGAATGCCGCAGCGCTGCGCGAGGATTTGCGGGCGGATTTGCGCCGCGTGCCCGATATTGACCGCGCGCTGTCGCGGCTGGCGCTTGACCGCGGCGGGCCGCGCGACTTTGCGGCCATTCGTGCGGGGCTGACCCAAGCCGAAAGCATCGCGGCGCGGCTGAGCGATGTGCCAGAGATTTTGCGCGACGCGGGCCAAGCGCTGCTGGGCCATGGTGCCTTGATTGATCTGCTGGATGCGGCGCTGGTTGCCGAACCGCCGCTGTTTGCGCGCGATGGCGGCTTTGTGGCCGCAGGCTATGATGCAGAATTGGACGAAACGCGAAGATTGCGCGACGAAGGCCGTGGCGTGATTGCAGCGATGCAGGCCGAGTATATTCAGCAAACTGGCGTGCAGAGTTTGAAGATCAAGCACAACAATGTGCTGGGCTATTTCATTGAAACCACCGCGACGCATGCCGAAAAGATGCTGGCACCACCGCTTTCGAACAGCTTTATCCACCGCCAGACCACCGCCAATCAGGTGCGCTTTACCACTCTACCGTTGAACGAGATCGAGACCAAGATCCTGAACGCGGGCAACCATGCTTTGGAGATTGAAAAACGTCACTATTCAGCCCTTAGAGACGCTATTTTGGCGCAATCTGGGCCAATTGGTGCGGCGGCACGTGCGCTTGCCGAGATTGACCTTGCGGCGAGTTTTGCCGACTTGGCGATGGCCGAAAACTGGAGCGAGCCGCGTGTCGATGCGAGCCGCGCCTTTGTGGTGGAGGGCGGACGGCATCCAGTGGTTGAACGCGCCCTACGCCGGCAAGGTGGCGGGGCTTTTGTGGCGAATGATTGCGCGCTGACCCAAGAGCAAACGCCTGCGATCTGGCTGCTGACCGGGCCCAATATGGCGGGTAAATCGACGTTTCTGCGGCAGAACGCGCTGATCGCCTTGCTGGCGCAGGCGGGCAGCTTTGTGCCGGCGAAATCGGCGCATATCGGGCTGGTCAGCCAGTTGTTCAGCCGGGTTGGGGCCTCGGACGATCTGGCGCGGGGGCGGTCGACCTTTATGGTTGAAATGGTCGAAACCGCGGCGATTTTGAATCAGGCCGATGATCGGGCCTTGGTTATTCTGGACGAGATCGGGCGCGGCACCGCGACCTATGACGGGCTGTCGATTGCTTGGGCGACGATGGAGCATCTGCACGAAACCAACCGATGCCGCGCGCTGTTTGCCACGCATTATCACGAGATGACGGCTTTGGCGGATAAGTTGCAGGGCGTGGAAAACGCCACCGTCACGGTGAAGGAATGGGACGGCGATGTGATCTTTTTGCACGAGGTCAAGCGCGGCGCGGCGGACCGCAGCTATGGCGTGCAGGTGGCGCGACTGGCGGGGCTGCCGATGGCTGTGATCGAGCGGGCGAAGGTGGTGCTGGAGGCTTTGGAAGCGGGCGAGCGTGAGGGCGGCGCGCGGCAAAAGACCTTGATTGATGATTTGCCGCTGTTTCGCGCCATTCCGGTGGCGGCACCGAAGCCTGTCACGCAGGCTTCGGCTGTTGAGGCGCGGTTGAAAGAGGTCATGCCGGATGAGCTGACCCCGATTGAGGCACTGCGTTTGGTCTACAGCCTGAAGGATCTGCTGAAACCCTAGGCTGTAGCGCGTTTAGCCTTGGGTGTTGGAGGAAACACCCACCTGCGCGGGGCGCAGCAGGCGGTCGTGCAGCATAAAGCCAGTGCCCATCACCTGAATGATTTGGCCTGCTTTGGTGCCGCCGACGGGGGCTTCGAACATGGCTTGGTGCTGCTGCGGATCAAAGACATCGCCCAAGGAGGGGTTGATTTCTGTAACGCCATGTTTTGCCAAAACATTGGTCAACTCGCGCAGGGTCAGCTCTAGCCCCTCGATCAGGGCGGCTGCCTGTGTGCGGGTTTCCTCGGTTGCGGCGTCTAGGGCGCGCTTGAGATTATCGTAGACGGGCAGCATGTCGCGGGCGAGTTTGCTGCCGCCGTATTGTTCAGCCTCGCGACGATCACGCTCGCTGCGCTTGCGGCTGTTTTCAGCATCGGCAAGAGCGCGCATGAAGCGGTCGCGCATATCGTCGCGTTCGGCACGCAGTGTTTCAAGCTCATCCGCTTGGATAAAATCTTCCAGACCGCCAAGGTCTAAATCTTCGGGGCCGTTGTTTTCCTGCGCCATAGTCGTCTTCCTTACATTCAAACCGTCTTGCAGCGAGGCTTATCCCGAACCACGTTCGGACAAAAGCCTGCCAACCAACTGCGCGGTATAATCAACAATGGGAACGATGCGGCCATAATTCAACCGCGTCGGACCAATCACACCTACCGCACCGATGATCTTTCGATCAGCGTTCATATAGGGAGAGACCACCAGAGAGGAACCCGAAAGTGAGAAGAGTTTGTTCTCAGAGCCAATAAAAATGCGGACACCTTCGCCGGTTTCGGCCAATTCAAGGAAATCGGCGATGTCGCGCTTGCGTTCAAGGTCATCAAACAGCACGCGAATGCGGTCGATGTCTTCGGATTCGCTGC
>CAJXWJ010000005.1 GCA_913062925.1 uncultured Pseudorhodobacter sp.
GGCATACGAGATAAGTCGAGGTGACTGGAGTTCAGACGTGTGCTCTTCCGATGGCCTCGGCATGCAGCCAATGGCCGGCATCGGGCAGCTTGGCAAAGCGCGCCTTGGGGAACAGCGCCTTGATGGTGTCGCGGTGCTCGGCGCGCACATAATGCGAGCGCCCGCCGGTCAAAAACAGCGTTGGGTGGTCAAACTCGCCCTTGGTATCAGGCCAGCCCACGATCTTGGGCATCTCTGCTTCCAGCACATCAAGGTTCAGCCGCCATTCGGGGGGCTGTGCCTTAAGGTCAAGCGATTGCAGGAAAAACGCCCGCAAGGCGGGGTCTTCGATCTGGGCCGAAAGCCTGCGGTCGGCTTCGCTGCGCTGGGTCAGATTGCTTAGATCCAGCGCCCGCATCGCGTGGATATGCCCCGATTGGTCATGGCCATAAGCCACAGGGGCGATATCGGCGACCACCAGCCTGCGCAGCAACTCGGGCCGCGTCAGCGCCAGCTGCATCGCGGCCTTGCCGCCCATCGAATGGCCCAGCACATCCATCGGCGCACCATGGGCCATGATCACCTCGGCCAAGTCCTGCGCCATATCGGGATAGCTTTGGCTGCTTTCGCGCGGGCTTTGCCCGTGGTTGCGCATATCAACCGAAACCACATCGCGGCTGCTGGCAAGGTGGCGCGCGATCACGCCCCAGTTGCGGGCAGAGCCGAACAGCCCATGCACGATCAAAAGCGCAGGGGTTGCGGGCAGGGGGACAGTGGCTGCGATCACAGTGGTGGCTAACATGGCAAAACCCTAGCGTGGCTGAGGCGGGCTGTCTGCCCCAAAGCGGTCTTGTGGCAAGATCCGCCCATAAAAAAGGCCCCACAACCGCGGGGCCTTTGCGTATTTTTGCAATATTTTACAGACCCGGATAGATCGGGAAGGCTTTGCACAGCGCCTCGACACGGGCTTTCACCGAAGCCTCGACGGCCGCGTTGCCCTCTTCGCCATTGGCGGCAAGCCCGTCTACAACCTCGACAATCCACTGACCGATCTGGCGGAACTCTGCCTCGCCAAAGCCACGGGTGGTGCCGGCAGGGGTGCCAAGCCGCACGCCCGAGGTCACCATTGGCTTTTCAGGGTCAAACGGAATGCCGTTCTTGTTGCAGGTGATATTGGCGCGGCCCAAGGCCTTTTCGGTGGCATTGCCCTTCACGCCCTTGGGGCGCAGATCGACCAGCATCACATGGGTGTCGGTGCCGCCGGTGACGATGTCGATGCCACCCTTCATCAGCTCATCGGCCAAAGCTTGGGCGTTCTTGATCACTTGGGCGGCATAGTCTTTGAACTCGGGGCGCAGCGCCTCGCCAAAAGCCACGGCTTTGGCGGCGATCACATGCATCAGGGGGCCGCCCTGAATGCCGGGGAAGATCGCCGAGTTGAACTTTTTCGCCAGCTCTTCATTGTTGGTCAGGATCATGCCGCCGCGCGGGCCGCGCAGGGTTTTGTGGGTCGTGGTGGTTGCCACATCGGCATAGGGGAAGGGCGAGGGATGCGCGCCACCCGCCACAAGACCAGCAAAATGCGCCATATCCACCAAGAGATAAGCGCCAACCTTATCGGCAATCGCGCGGAAGCGGGCAAAGTCGATCTGGCGCGGCACGGCAGAGCCACCCGCGATGATCAGCTTTGGCTGATGCTCGATGGCCAAGGCTTCGACTTGATCATAGTCGATCAGGCTGTCTTCTTGGCGCACACCGTATTTGATCGCGTTGAACCATTTGCCCGATTGGTTTGGCGCAGCCCCATGCGTCAGGTGGCCACCCGAAGCCAGATCCATGCCCAAAATCGTGTCGCCGGGCTTGATCAGCGCGGTAAACACGCCTTGGTTGGCCTGCGAGCCCGAGTTTGGCTGCACATTGGCGAAAGCACAGCCGAACAGCTCTTTGGCGCGCTCGATCGCAAGGGTTTCGGCCACATCGACAAATTCGCAGCCGCCGTAATAGCGCTTGCCCGGATAGCCTTCGGCGTATTTGTTGGTCATCACCGAGCCTTGCGCTTCCATAACCGCGCGGCTGACGATGTTTTCCGAGGCGATCAGCTCGATCTCGTGGCGCTGACGGCCCAGTTCATTGGTGATCGAGCCGAAAAGCTCTGGATCACGGGTCGACAGGCTTTCGGTGAAAAATCCGGTGTCACGGTGGGCGGTCATGGCGTCTCCTGCGGTGAAGGGCGATTTAAGCTTATCTAGGCGATAGGGGGCCTAAGGAAAAGGCCGATTGCGACAGGAAAACCGCTCTGGGCGAAGTCTTGTTTCCGATACGAAACTTTTTGCACCCCGTCTGCGGCTGTCAGGGGTTGAGTTTGGGGGCAAAGCGGCCAAGACTGCGGGCCGCAGACAAGGGAGAGTCGGTCGTGAGCTTTCAACGCATAGCCTTTGTGGCAAGCTCCGCTCCGGTGGCGCAAGAGGCTTTGGCCGAGATGATCGCGCTTTATGGCCAGCATGACCTTGCCAATGCCGATGTGGTGGTGGCGCTGGGGGGCGACGGCTTTATGCTGCAAACCCTGCACGAGACCAAGCAAAGCGAAGTGCCGGTTTATGGCATGAACCGCGGCACCATCGGGTTTTTGATGAATGCCTATTCGGCCGAAGACCTGCCCGCGCGGCTTGCCGCCGCCGAGGGGGCGGTGATCAACCCATTGGAGATGCGCGCGCTTTGCGTCGATGGATCCGAGACCGTGCAACTGGCGATCAACGAGGTGTCGCTGCTGCGCTCGGGTCCGCAGGCGGCCAAGCTGCGGATTTCGGTCGATGGCAAGGTGCGGCTGGAAGAATTGGTTTGCGACGGGGTCTTGCTGGCCACCCCCGCCGGATCGACCGCCTATAACTATTCTGCCCATGGTCCGATCTTGCCGATTGGCTCGGATGTGCTGGCCCTGACGCCGATGGCGGCGTTTCGGCCAAGGCGCTGGCGTGGCGCGCTGCTGCCCAAGGGCGTCGTGGTGCGCTTTGATGTCTTGGAACACGACAAACGTCCGGTACGGGCCGATGCCGACAGCCGCCCGGTCACCGATGTGCTGCGGGTCGAGATCCGCTCGCAGCCCGCAATCCGGCATCACATTCTGTTCGATCCGGGCCATGGCTTGGAAGAACGGCTGATCGTCGAGCAATTCGCCTAAGCTTTCCCCCAAGCCTCGATCTTGCGGTAAAGCGTCGAGGGGGAAAGCTCGAGCATCCGCGCCGCCTTTGGCACCGAACCGCCGCTTTGGGCCAAGCTGGCCTCGATCACCATACGCTCGATTTCGGCCAAAGGCCGGCCAATCAGACCCGCCAGCGCCATCTGCGCTGTGGGGGCCGCAGGGGCTGGTTCGGCCAAGCTGCTGGCGTGCAGCGATTTTGGCAACATCGACAGCTGCACTTGGCCTTCATCGTGCAGCACCACGATATTTCGGATCACATTCAGCAGTTGCCGCACATTCCCCGGCCAGCGCAGCGATAGGAAAAGCGCGCGGACTTCGGGGCTAAGGCCTTGGAATATCTTTTGTTCTTCACAGGCAAAGCGGTGCAAGGCTGCCTCGGCAATTTCCAACACATCAGTGCCGCGCTCGCGCAGCGGTGGCATGTGGATCGGCACCACAAACAGCCGGTAGAACAGATCTTCGCGGAACTGGCCGCTTCGCACCGCCTCCATCGGGTCGCGGTTGGTGGCGCAGATGATGCGCACATTCACCTTGCGCGGGCGCGTCGCCCCCACCGGCACAATCGTCGAGGTCTGCAAGAACCGCAGCAGTTTGGTTTGCAACGCCGGGGCCATTTCGCAGATCTCGTCCAGAAACAAAGTGCCACCATCCGCCGCCGAAGCAGCCCCCGGTTTGTCGGACAAAGCCCCGGTAAAGCTGCCCTTCATATGGCCAAAAACTTCGGATTCCAGCAGATCTTGCGGAATGGCGCCGCAGTTCAACGCGATAAACGGTCCGCGACCGCGTGGCGATTGGCCATGCACCGCCAGTGCGCACAGCTCTTTGCCGGTGCCGCTTTCACCGGTGATAAACACCGTCGCCATCGAGCGCGCAACCGCGCGGATCGTGGTCTGGATCTGGCGCATCGGCTCGGATGTGCCGATAAAACCCGTCTCAAGGCTGGGGGCGACGTCTGTCACGCGAGAGTTCCGATGGCTTTAGGTCTGGGCGGCCAAAAACGCAGCGCTCTGGCGCAGCCTTTGACCAACCCCAAAGTTACCCGTCCCGCGGCATTTGTCTAGCGCCCATTAGCCCTTGGCATAGCCCAGCGTTTGCAGCGCTTGGGTGATTTCATCCAAAATCGCCGGATCGTCGATGGTTGCGGGCATCTTCCAAGGCTTGCAGTCAGCGATATTCACCATGGTGCCGCGCAAAATCTTGCCCGAGCGGGTTTTTGGCAGACGGTCCACCACAATCGCGCGTTTGAAATCGGCAACGGGGCCGATTTTCTCGCGCATCAAGGCGACACATTCTTTCACCACATCGGCAGCCGCGCGATCAGAGCCGGTGTTCAGGCACAAAAACCCAATCGGCGTTTGGCCTTTCAGCGCATCGGCCACGCCAATCACCGCACATTCAGCCACATCGCGGTGGTTGGCCAAAACCTCTTCCATCGCGCCGGTTGACAGCCGGTGCCCTGCCACATTGATCACATCATCAGTGCGCGCCATGATGTAAAGATAGCCGTCCGCATCGACGTAGCCCGCATCGCCGGTTTCATAAAACCCAGGGAAATGCGCAAGATACGACTTCTTGAACCGCTCTTCCGCGTTCCAAAGCGTGGGCAGGGTGCCCGGAGGCAGTGGCAGTTTGATCGCAATCGCGCCCAAAGTGCCGGGCGCCACTGGATGGCCGCCCTCATCCAGAATCTGCACATCAAAGCCCGGCATCGCCACCGAAGGCGAGCCGATTTTGACCGGCAGATGTTCAATCCCCATCGGGTTTGCGGCAATCGCATAGCCGGTTTCGGTCTGCCACCAATGGTCGATCACCGGCACTTTCACATGGGTCTGCGCCCAAGTGATGGTGTCAGGATCCGCGCGCTCGCCCGCCAGATACAGGGTTTTCAGGTTTGACAGATCGTAATGCGAGGGCAGCTCGCCATTTGGATCATCGCGCTTGATGGCGCGCAGGGCCGTGGGGGCGGTAAAGAACGCCCGCACTTTGTGTTCAGCAATCACCCGCCAGAACGTGCCCGCATCGGGGGTGCCCACGGGCTTGCCTTCAAACACGATGGTGGTGCAGCCCGCGATCAGCGGCGCATAGCAGATATAGCTGTGCCCCACGACCCAGCCCACATCCGAGGCCGCCCAAAACACATCGCCCGCGCCACAATCATAAATCGCGCGCATGGTCCAGTTCAGCGCCACCAGATGGCCCGCGGTTGGCCGCACCACACCCTTCGGCGCGCCGGTGGTGCCCGAGGTGTAAAGGATATAGGCCGGATGATCGCCCGAAACGGGCACACATTCGGCCGGGGTCACGCCATATTGAAAGCTGTGCCAAGCCACATCACGGCCTTCAATCAGCTTGGCAACCTCTTGTTCACGCTGCAAAATCACGCAGAAATCTGGCTTGTGGCTGGCCATGTCGATCGCCATATCCAGCAGCGGTTTGTAATGCACAACGCGGCTGGGCTCGATGCCGCAGCTGGCGGCGATAATGGCCTTTGGGGTGCAATCGTCGATCCGCACCGCCAGTTCAGCAGCCGCAAAGCCGCCAAAAACCACCGAGTGAATCGCGCCAAGCCGGGCGCAGGCCAGCATCGCCTCCAGCGCTTCGGGCACCATCGGCATATAGATGATCACGCGGTCGCCCTTTTGCACACCCTTGGCGCGCAGCGCGCCTGCCAGCGAGGCGACGCGGGTTTGCAGCTCGGCATAGGTGATGCCATGTTTCGATTGCGTCACCGGGCTGTCGTGGATGATCGCAAGCTGGTCGCCGCGTCCGGCCAGAACATGGCGATCCACCGCGTTATAGCAGGCATTGACCGTGGCATCGGTGAACCATTCGTAAAGCGGCGCGCGGCTGTCGTTCAGCGCACGACTTGGCGCTTTCACCCAGTCGATCTGGCCTGCGGCCTCCATCCAGAACGCCTCTGGGTCGGCTTTCCAGCCCGCATAAACCTCACCATAGCCCATAGATGCCTCCTCCAAAGCTGCCAAAGTGTTACGCGCCTGACCCCGAGTCGCGCAAGGTTTGCGAAGCCGTGGCTGCGAAAACTTTGCATATATTGCCAAAGCTTCGGCGCAAACATTTGCAAAACTCGGATATATATGCGGATTTGGGCGAAATGTGGCAGGGTTTGCAAAGTTTCCTGAAAAACTCTGCAAACCCAAGTTGTTTAGCCGTAATGCCCGACAGGCGTGCCAGCCAAGGCCGCGATGTTCAAAAGCCCGCGCGCCGTGATCGACGGCGTGACGATATGGGCCAAGTTGCCCATGCCCATCAAGATCGGCCCCACCTCAAGCCCGCCTGCCTTGAATTTCAGCATATTGCGCGCGGTGCTGGCGGCATCGGTATAGCCAAAGACCAGAATATTGGCAGGCCCGTGCAGGCGTGCATTGGGGAAGATGCGGGTGCGCAGCTCGGGGTCAAGGGCTGCATCGGCGCTCATCTCGCCCTCATATTCGAAATCGACCTCGCGGGCGTCCAGAATTTCCATAGCCGCGCGCACACGGCGGCCGGAATCGCTGTCCAGATTGCCAAAGTTCGAATGGCTGCACAGCGCCACCTTGGGCACCACGCCAAACCGGCGGGCATGGCGCGCTGCGCCAATCGCGCTTTGCGCGATCTGCTCGGGGCTTGGCACCGGGTTGATCTGGGTGTCGGCGATGAACAAAGGGCCGTCTTCCAAGATCATCAGCGACAAAGCGCCCTGTGGGCTGCGGCCTTCGCGGGCCAAAATCTGGCGCACATAGCCCAGATGCCACAGATATTGCCCGAAGGTGCCGCAGATCATGCTATCGGCATCGCCGCGGTGCACGCCAACGGCGGCGATTGCGGTGGAATTGGTGCGCATCACCGCGCGGGCAATATCGGGTGTGACGCCTTGGCGCGCCATCAGCTCGTGATAAGATCCCCAATAGTCCCGATAGCGGTGGTCGCTTTCGGGATTGATGATCTCAAAGTCTTTGTCCGGCCGGATCGGCAGGCCCGCACGTTCGCAGCGGTTTGCAATCACCTCGGGGCGGCCGATCAGGATCGGCTTGTCGGTGGTTTCCTCCAGCATCGCGTTGGCCGCGCGCAGCACACGTTCGTCCTCGCCTTCGGCAAAGATGATGCGGCGGGTGACTTGGGCGGCGGCTTCAAACACCGGACGCATGATCAGCGCCGATTTGAACACCGAGCCGTCAAGTTTCTCGCGGTAGGCCTCGATATCGGCGATGGGGCGGGTGGCGACGCCGGTTTCCATCGCGGCCTTGGCCACAGCGCTTGCGACCACGCCGATCAGACGCGGGTCAAAGGGTTTCGGGATCAGATAATCTGCCCCGAACGACAACTTTTCGCCCGAATAGGCGGCGGCGGCCTCGGCGCTGGTGGTGGCGCGGGCAAGGGCTGCAATGCCTTCGATGCAGGCCAGCTCCATCTCGGCGTTGATCGTGGTCGCCCCAACATCCAGCGCGCCGCGGAAGATAAAGGGGAAACAGAGCACGTTGTTGACTTGATTGGGAAAATCCGAACGTCCCGTCGCCATGATCGCATCAGGCACCACCGCGCGCACGGCATCAGGCAGGATTTCCGGCGTCGGGTTTGCCAGCGCAAAAACAATCGGCTGGCGAGTCATCGATTGCACCATTTCAGGCGTCAAAACGCCGGGGCCCGACAGGCCAAGGAACAAATCCGCGCCTACAATCACCTCGGCCAGCGTTTTTGGCGTGCTGCCTTGCGCGAATGCCGCCTTCTGCTCGGTCATCTGATCGGTGCGGCCTGCGTAGACAAGGCCCGCAAGATCGCAAAGCCAGACGTTTTCGCGTTTGACGCCCAGCTTCAGCAGCATGTTCAGGCAAGCGATTCCAGCCGCACCACCGCCCGTCGAGACGACCTTAATGTCGGCGAATTTCTTACCCGCGACATGCAGCGCATTGGTGGCCGCAGCCCCCACGACGATAGCAGTGCCATGCTGATCGTCGTGAAAGACCGGAATCTTCATCCGCTCGCGGCAGATTTGTTCAACGATGAAACAATCGGGCGATTTGATGTCTTCAAGGTTGATCGCGCCAAAGGTCGGTTCAAGCGCGCAGACGATATCGGCAAGCTTATAGGGGTCGGATTCGTTCACCTCGATGTCAAAGCAATCAATATTGGCGAATTTCTTGAACAGAACCGCCTTGCCTTCCATCACCGGCTTTGACGCCAAAGCGCCAATGTTTCCAAGGCCTAAGACAGCCGTGCCGTTCGAGACCACCGCCACAAGATTGCCGCGCGAGGTGTAGCGGCTGGCCGTGGCAGGATCGGCTTTGATCTCAAGGCAGGCTTCTGCCACGCCGGGGGAATAGGCGCGCGACAGATCGCGGCCATTGGCCAAAGGCTTGGTCGCACGGATCTCTAACTTTCCCGGCTTGGGAAATTCGTGATAATCCAGCGCCGCTTGCCGTGCGTTATCCTGCCGCGTCTCTTCCATTGTGCTCTCCCACCCAAATTTCGTTTAGCCTTAAACCATTTTGAATTTATCGCCAACAGGCGCAATCCAAAAGCTGTTTATGGCTCTGCTTGCAAATCAATCTGTCCCGCAGCACTCTGCCGCAAACAAAAGGGAATTGCTATGTCCGAGACCACCGCCGAAATCCGTGCCGAGATTGTGGTGCCAACCACCGATCTGCGTGGCGATTTACCGTTTTTCACCAAGACCTTGGCGATGCGGATGGATATGATCTATCCCGCCGACAATCCGGCGGTGGCGGTGGTTTCGGGGCATGGGTTGCGGGTGCGGCTGGATGCAGGCGCGCAAGCAGCGCCCGCGCTTCTGCGGATTTTGACCGACGAGGCCAATTTTGCCGGTGGCGCGCGGGTGCTGACCTCGCCGGGTGGCACCAAGGTCGAGGTCGATGCGCTGAACCCGCCGCTGATTTTGCCCGCCACCGAACACGCCTTTGTGGTGCGGCGCTTGGCGGATCAGGCACCTTGGGTGATCGGGCGGGCGGGGATGGAATACCGCGACCTGATCCCGACACGGCTGGGCGGGGCGATGATCGCCAGCCACATTCGCGTGCCCGACGGCCCGGTGCCCGATATGGTGCATTTCCACAAGGTTGGCTTTCAGCTGATCTTTTGCGTCGCGGGCTGGGTTGATGTTTTGTATGAAGATCAAGGCGGTATCCTGCGGATCGCGGCGGGCGATTGCTTTATTCAGCCGCCCGGCATTCGCCATAAGGTGCTGCATTCTGAAGGCGTGCAGGTGGTTGAAATTGGCGTGCCTGCCGAACATGTCACCGAAATCGACCACGAGATGACCCTGCCCACCGCCAGCTTTAACCCCGATCGTGAATGGCAGGGCCAGCGCTTTGTGCACAATCTTGGCGCCACTGGCGAGTTCAAACCCTACCGCATTCCGGGGTTCGAGGCGCGCGACACCACGATCAACGCCAATACCAAAGGGGTTGCCAGCGTGATGGTCGCTCGCCCCACCGGCGAGGCGCCTTGGACCAAACACGCAGGCGATATTCTGTTTGGCTTTGTGATGACAGGCTCGATGCTGCTGGAGGGCGAGGGCAAAGCGCCGTTCCGGCTCGAGGCTGGCGACGCCTTTGTCATTCCGCCTGCGATGGCGACGCGCTATGCGCAGGCCAGCGCCGATCTGACGCTGATGGAGGTGTCTTTGCCGGGCAATCCGCCGACGGAAATCCTGTAACGGCAGGCTTGCACTTGAACCCGAAGCGGCCCACACTTACTGACCGGATGGTCAAGGATTGGAGCCGCTTATGACATTGCTGGAAGCCGCAACGGCGGTGCGTTTGCGCGCCTATGTGCCCTATTCGCGCTTTCACGTTGGCGCGGCGATTATGTCGGTGGAAGGTCGCGTGCATATTGGCTGCAACGTCGAAAACGTCGCCTACCCCGAAGGCACTTGCGCCGAAGCCGGTGCCATTGCCGCGATGATTGCGGCGGGCGACACCCGCATCGCCGAGATGGTGGTGATCGCCGACAGCCCCGAACCTGTGCCTTGCTGCGGCGGCTGCCGACAAAAAATCGCCGAATTTGCGGCGCAGGACGTCAAGGTAACCCTTTGCACCACCGACGGAAAATCAAAAACGCTGACCGTGGCCCAGCTTTTGCCCGGCGTGTTCAGTCAGGCGCATATGGACCGCGCATGAGCGACGCCCGCGCCATTATCACCACGCTGCGCGATGGCGGCCACCCCTCGGCGGCCGATTTGCAGTGGTTCGCGCAGGGCTTGGCCTCTGGTGCGGTCAGTGATGCGCAGGCGGGTGCCTTTGCCATGGCGGTGCTGCTGAAAGGGCTGGGGGATGAGGGCCGCGTGGCGCTGACCCGTGCGATGCGCGACAGCGGTCATGTGCTGCACTGGGATCTGCCGGGGCCGGTGCTGGACAAGCATTCAACGGGGGGGATTGGCGATTGTGTGTCGCTGCTGCTTGCCCCTGCCTTGGCTGCTTGCGGGGCCTATGTGCCGATGATTTCGGGGCGCGGTTTGGGGCATACCGGCGGCACTTTGGACAAGCTGGAAGCCATCCCCGGCTTTCGCACCGGCCTGACCGAGGCGCAATTGCGCGCGCAGCTGAATGATGTCGGCTGCGCCATTGTCTCGGCCAGTGCGGAAATTGCGCCGGCTGATCGCAGGCTTTACGCGCTGCGCGATGTCACGGGCACGGTCGAGTCGGTGGATCTGATCACCGCCTCGATTCTGTCGAAAAAGCTGGCGGCGGGGCTGGAAGCGCTTGTTCTTGATGTGAAATGCGGCTCGGGGGCGTTTATGAAAACGCTGGCCGAGGCCGAGGCTTTGGCCCGCGCGCTGGTCGCGACGGCGCAGGGTGCGGGCTGCATGACCACGGCGTTGATTACAGATATGAGCCAACCTTTGGCAACGGCTGCGGGCAATGCGCTTGAAGTGATCGAAGTGATGGAAACCCTGACCGGCACCAGCGTAAACTCGGCGCTGTGGGATATCACTATGGCGCTGGGTGGCGAGGCTTTGGCGCTGGGCGGGCTGGCCGACGATCCGGCAGATGGGGCGATGCGGATCGAGCAAGCGCTGGATTCAGGCGCTGCGGCTGAGATTTTTGGCCGGATGGTGGCTGCGCAAGGTGGACCGCATGATTTTGTCGACCGCTGGCCCGACCGTCTGCCCGCAGCCGCCGTGATCCGCGAGGTGCCAAGCCTGCGCAGCGGTTTTGTGCAGCGCGTTGACGGTCAGGCGCTGGGGCAAACCGTGGTCGGGCTTGGCGGCGGGCGGCTGCGCGAGGGCGATCGGTTGAACCTTTCGGTCGGGCTGTCGGAACTTGCGGGGATCGGTGAAGATATCGCGGCGGGCGATCCGTTGTGCATGGTGCATGCCGCCACCGAAGCCGCTGCCGAACAGGCAATTGCGCAGATCCAAGCCGCCTATGCTTTGGGCGCGGCTCTTCCCGAAGACCCTGATTTGATTTTGAAAAGGATTGCCTGAATGGCGCGGGCCTTTCTGATTGTGATGGATTCCGTGGGCTGTGGCGGTGCCCCCGATGCCGCCGATTTTGGCGATGCAGGCGCCAATACCTTGGCCCATATCGCGGCAGAATGCGCCGCAGGGCGGGCAGATATTGGCCGCCAAGGCCCGCTGCGGATGCCGCATCTGGATGCTTTGGGCTTAGGGGCCGCGATCAAACTCGCCTCGGGGCAGACGGCGGCGGGGTTTTCGGCAACCCCACAGGGCCGCTGGGGGGCTGCAACCGAAGTGTCGCGCGGCAAGGACACGCCCTCGGGGCATTGGGAGCTTGCCGGCGTGCCGGTGCCTTGGGATTGGACCTATTTCCCCGACACAAGCCCCGCCTTTCCGCCCGATCTGGTGGAGCTTGTCTGCAAACTGGCCGGAACCAAGGGGATTTTGGGCAATTGCCACGCCTCTGGCATGCCGATCATCGCGCGGCATTTTGCCGAGCATCAGCGCTTGGGCTGGCCGATTTGCTATACCTCGGCCGACAGCGTGTTCCAGATTGCGGCGCATGAAGACAGCTTTGGGCTGGACCGCTTGCTCAAGCTTTGCGCCGATCTGGCGCCGCATCTGCATGCGATGAAGGTCGGGCGGGTGATCGCGCGGCCCTTTCGTGGCGGGGTAGGCGATTTCTACCGCACGCCAAACCGGCATGATTTTGCTATGGACCCACCTGCGCCGACGCTGCTTGACTGGGTTGCAAACGCGGGGCGGGCGACGCATGCGATTGGAAAGATTGGCGATATCTTCTCGATGAAGGGGGTTGGGGCCTTGCACAAGGGCGCTTCGGATATTGCACTTTTCGATCATTTAGATGCGCTGGCGGGGCAGGCCGAGGCAGGTTCTTTGACCTTTGCCAACTTTGTGGAGTTTGACAGCCTTTACGGCCATCCGCGCGATGTTGCGGGCTATGCCCGTGCGCTCGAGTGGTTTGACGCCCGCGCGGGCGGCTTTTTGGCACGGCTTCGGCCTGGCGATCTGGCGATTTTCACCGCCGATCATGGCAACGACCCAACCTGGCGCGGCACCGAACACACGCGCGAGCGGGTTCCGGTGCTTTGCGCGGGCGCGGGCACGGGATCCTTGGGCCATTGCGCCTTTGCCGATGTTGGGGCAAGCGTGGCGCAGCATTTGGGCGTGGCCAGCCATGGGGTTGGAAGGAGCTTTCTATGACGATCAAAGACTTGCCGAAGGTCGAGCTGCACCTGCATCTGGAAGGTGGGGCGCCGCCAGCCTTTGTGCGCGGGCTTGCCAAGGAAAAGCACATTGATATTGGCGGAATTTTTACCGAAAGCGGCGGTTACCGCTTTGCCGATTTCTGGGATTTTCTGAAGGTCTACGAGGCCGCCACCACGGTGCTGCAAAGCCCGCAGGATTTTTACCGCCTGACGCTGGCGGTCTTGGAACAAAGTGCCGCCAATGGCGTGATTTATTCCGAATGCTTTCTGTCGCCCGATTTCTGCGGTGGTCGCGATTTGATCGCTTGGCGCGAATATCTGCATGCGATTGAAGAGGCCGCAGCCAAGGCCGAGGCCGATTTTGGCATCACCCTGCGCGGCATCATCACCCCGATCCGGCATTTCGGCCCCGAAAAGGCGCGTCAAACCGCGCGCTGTGCGGCCGAGACGGCGGGGCGCTTTATCACCGGCTTTGGCATTGGCGGCGACGAGAAGATCGGCAAACTCGCTGATTTTGCGTGGTCTTTCGATATGGCGCGCGAGGCCGGGCTGCGGATTACGGCGCATGCGGGCGAATGGGGCGGGCCAGAGTCTGTGCGCGATGCGATCAACGATCTGGGTGTCGCACGCGTTGGCCACGGCGTGCGCGCGATTGAAGATCTGGCGCTGGTGGATGAAATCGCCGAGCGCGGCATCGTGCTGGAACTTTGCCCCGGCTCGAATGTGGCGCTTGGGCTTTACAAAGATTTTCGCGCCCATCCGATTGCCGAGATGCTGAAGCGCGGCGTCAAAGTCACGATCAGCACCGATGATCCGCCGTTTTTCCACACCACAATGACGCGCGAATACGAGATGTTGCACCGCGCCTTTGACTGGGACGAGGGCGTTTTCGCCCAAATCGCCCGCACCTCGATCGAGGCGGCATTTTGCGATGCCGAAACCAAAACCCTTATTCAAAGCAGACTGGAGCAGGCCAATGGCTGAACATTTGACCGTCGTTTCGCACCCTTTGGTGCAGCACAAGCTGACCTTGATGCGCGAAAAAGACACCTCGACCGCCAGCTTTCGCCAGCTGTTGCGCGAGATCAGCCTGCTTTTGGCCTATGAGGTCACGCGCGAATTGCCGATGACCACCAAACATATCGAAACCCCGCTGGAACCGATGGATGCGCCGACGATTGACGGCAAAAAGCTGGCGCTGATCTCGATCTTGCGGGCGGGCAACGGGCTTTTGGACGGTATTCTAGAGCTGATCCCCGCGGCGCGTGTGGGCTTTGTGGGGCTTTATCGTGACCCAGAAACGCTGGAGCCGGTGCAATATTACTGCAAGTTGCCCGATCATCTGGACGAGCGGATTTCGATTGTGGTCGATCCGATGCTGGCCACTGGCAATTCCTCGGCGGCGGCGATTTCGTTGTTAAAGCAGGCCGGCGCGAAGAATATCCGCTTTTTGTGTCTGCTGGCCGCCCCCGAAGGCGTTGCGCGGATGAAAGAGGCGCATCCCGATGTGCCGATCGTCACGGCCTCGCTTGACAGCCATCTGAACGACCACGGCTATATCGTTCCCGGTCTAGGGGATGCGGGTGATCGGATGTTTGGCACTAAATAGGGGATTGTTTCTCTTTACTCTGCCATAATCTTGACGCATTCTACCCCCACCTACGTGGGGGTAGCTTATGTTGTATAAAATGTTTTCGGCCGCAGTTTGTGCGGCTTTGCTTGGGCCAGTCAGCGCCAGCGCGCAGAATATCGCGCAAATAGGCGGGCCAGCCGAGCGTCCGTCGTCCAGCTTTAAAGGCCTACAATATGTCGACAGCCGCGGCTGCGTCTTTATGCGGGTTGAAAGCTCGGGTGCTGCTCAGTGGTATCCGCGTGTCGATGCGCAGCGCAAACCCGTTTGCAATATGGGCCCCACCCCCACAGCAGAAGTGGCAGCCGTGCCAGAGACCGCGCCGATGGTGGCGCCCGTGCTGGCGGCAAAACCGCCGACCGCACCGCTCAAAGCACCGCTTGCGACCGTGGCCAGCAAGATGATGCCCGAAGCCCTTGTCAAAGCCGTACCGGTTGCGGTGCCCGTAGCAGCCTTGGCGCCTGCGGTTTCAAGTTACGATCGCGTCACCACGCAGGGCCCTGCCAAGGGGCAAATCGCCTGTTCAACCTCGGCTCCGGTGGTCGAAGTCATACGCTTGCGCAATGGCGGCACTGGGGTGATGTGTACCAAAGGCGATGGCACCACAAACGGCTGGCACGCGCCGACTTATCCGACAGGCACGCCGCCCGGAGCCTCTTTGCGCGCAGCCGCTGTGCAAGAGCCCACCACGCCCAAGGCCGCGCCGGCGCGCAAAATCGTGCAACCGCTGCAAACGGCAGCCAGCTCGCAGACCATCTTTACCCCACCTGCCGGCTATAAATTGGCATGGAAAGATGACCGGCTGAACCCAAAACGTGGCATTGGCACCGCAGAGGGGCAGGCGGCGCAAGACCGCGTCTGGACCCGCAGGGTGCCGGCCCAGATTGTCACAGCGGCAACGGCACCTGTCGCCCTGCGGTCGCGGGTGACGATCTCGAGCATGAGCGCAGCTTCTCAACCCATTGCGCGCAGTTTTGTGCAGATTGGCACCTTTGGTCTCGCCTCGAATGCGGCAGGTGCCGCGGAACGGGTGCAGGCGCTGGGGCTGCCGGTGGCCAAAAGCCATTTGGTCAAGGCTGGCAAACCTTTGCAGGTTGTGTTTGCGGGGCCCTTTGGTTCGCCAGATCAGGCGAAAGCAGCCTTACAGCTGGCGCGGCAAGCCGGATTTGGCGACGCATTTTTGCGCTAAGGCTTCGTGATATATTGGAAAAGCCCGCATTCTTGCGGGCTTTTTGTTTTTCAGCCTATTGGCAGATCGCTTGCAGGCCAAGCCAAACTCCGTCTTCCAGCACCACAGGATCACTGCCATTTGGCATCGGATCGGCCAGATGTGGTTCGGCTTTGACGGCGGCGTTCAGCAGGTCTTCATAGGGGCGCGTCGTGATCGCCGCGGTTTTGAAGGCCGAGATCAGGTCTGCATCGGTTAGGGCGGCGGGTTCGGTCTGCAAGAAGATTTCGCCATAGCCTGCAAGGCTTTGCGGTGCCATGCTTCCGCTGGTCAGCAGCCGCAAGGTCGCCCATAGTCCGGCGTAATGCAGCAGGGCCTTGGTCGGCTCGCGGCCAACCACGCGGCGTCGCTCGGCGATAACCATGCCCGCAATCGCATCGGCTCCATCACTTTGCGCCAGCATCCGTTCGGGTAAAAGCACCAGATCGCCGGGCAGTGAGGCAGGGCGGCCCAGACCCTCGCGCAAGATCCTGATCATAGGTGGCGAGATCGGGTCAATCCGCCGCGCCATCCGCTCGAGCGCGGCAGAGCCCAGAGGCGAGGTGCAGGCCGAGCCAGTCAGCCGCCGCAGATCCGCCAAGGCCAATTGCCCCAATTGCGCCCGGGTCGTCAGCGGCAGCATATTGGCGGTATAGTCAATCAGCGATCCGGGCAGCCAGAACAGCGCCAAGGCAAGCAAAACCGCCGCGGTGCCGCCCAGCAAAGATCCGCGCAGCCGTCCGGTCTGGGGACGCCGCCGCTCGAGCGTGTCCTTGACGGTCTCCAGCGCCAAGATCATATCGCGGTCTTCTATCTCTAGCGTCTCGCCCTTGTCATCTGCCACGGCATAAACGGCAGGCAGCTGCGCAGGGTTCAACCGCCGCAGCGCCGGCAGCGACCATTGCGTCAGCGGTATTTCGGTTTTTGGATCGGCCAAAATCAGCGTGGTCGAACGCAGGGCGACCAGCACCTCTTGCAGCCGTGCCTCTGGCGTCTCACGCCACAGGCCACTGCTTTCCAGCCTTTGGTATTTCCGCAACGCCGTCATCGGCTCGATATGCCTTTTCGTAAGCTTTTGCGGGTATTCTATCGCCTTGGTTGCGGTTCCACAACATGATGTGGCGGTTTTCGGCGGCTGCGCAACTTATACGGCAAGCAGATGTCGGTTTTGGGCGCGCAGAAAGCGCTGGCTCGGGCCTTCTGGGGGAAATGGAGCATGACCTTGACCCAAGACAGAACCCTCGCCGCTGCCGGATTGATTTGCGCCTATGCCGGCTTGATCGGATTTACCGATAACTATGTGCGGGTGATCGCGGCCGAGACGGGGCTATGGCAGTTTCACGCCATCCGCACCGCTATGGCGATGGTTTTGCTGGGAGGGGTGGCGGCTGCGCTGGGCTGGCGGCTGCGGCCGGTGCGGCTTGGGGCGGTGCTGGCACGCTCGGCGCTGCATGGCGCGGCGATGGTGATTTATTTTGGGGCGCTTGCATTTTTGCCGGTGGCTTTGGTGGCGGCTGGGCTGTTCACCTCACCGATTTTCGTGCTGCTGATTTCGCGCTTTGCCTATGGTCATGCCATCGGGCCTGTGCGGATCGCGGCGGTTGCTTTGGGCTTTTGCGGGGTGATCTTGGTCTTAGGCCCTGAGGCCTTTGCGGGCGCCTCGCTGGCGGCGGTTTTGCCGATTTTGGCCGGCGTGCTTTATGCGATGGGCAATATCGCCACGCGGGAATGGTGCGCCCAAGAGGGGGCGGTGACGTTGCTGGCTGGATTTTTTCTGGCCCTTGGGCTGATTGGTCTGATCGGCATGGCGGCGCTATGGCTTTGGCCGCTGCCAGTGCCCGAGGGGGCCGCGGGTTTTTTGCAGCGCGGCGCGGTTTGGCCATCAGAAAGCTTCTATTTCTGGACCTTGGTGCAGGCTGTAGGCTCGCTTTTGGGGGTCGGACTGATGATCCGGGCTTATCAGATTACCGAGGCCAGCCGCGCTTCGGTGCTGGAATATGTCATTCTGCCCGCCTCGGCGATCTGGTCCTATGTGATCTGGGGGCAGGCGTTAAAGCCGCTGGAAATTGCCGGCATGGTGCTGATTGTGGCCGCGGGCTCGATGATTGCGCTGCGTGCCAAGACGGCAGAGGCCGCGGCCTAATCGCCAACTGCTTCGCGCCAATGCCTGCGGCACAGCGAGACATAGCTTTCGTTACCGCCGATATGAACCTGTTCGCCTTGGCGCAACGCACGGCCGTCGGGGCCGCGGCGGATCACCATTGTCGCCTTTTTCCCGCAATGGCAGATGGTGCGCACTTCGCGCATCTCGTCCGCCCAAGCCAAAAGCGCTGCCGAGCCGGGAAAGAGTTTTCCTTGAAAATCAACGCGTAAGCCATAGCACATGACTGGCACACCCAGATCATCAACCGCGCGGGCCAGTTGCCAGACTTGGGCTTCGGTCAGAAATTGTGCCTCGTCAATAAAGACGCAAGCGACAGGACCAAGCGCAAGGCGGGCGGCAATTTTGGCAAAAAGATCATCCGCTGCGGCGAAGGTATCGGCATCTTCGCCAATGCCTATGCGGCTGGCAATACGGCCCTGACCCGCGCGGTTGTCAAACTGCGCGGTGATCAAATAGGTTTGCATGCCGCCTTCGCGATAATTATGCGAGGCTTGCAGCAGCGAGGTGGATTTCCCCGCGTTCATTGTCGAATAGTTGAAGTAGAACTTGGCCATGGGTCTTTTGTAACCCATGGCCGATACCGCTTACAATACACCCCAAACCAAAGAGCGTCTGTGATCAACCATTTACCATGACAGGCGGCCACCAAACCGCAAGCCGCCTGATCAAAGCCCGCCCTGAACGTCAGAGCGGGCCCTTAACAAGCCAGCGCTGGGGGGCGCTGACGTCACTCACACTGACTCGCACTCAGAGCCGTTCCTGTGTTTGGAACACCTTTATGATGACAAATCCTTGCCATCTGATTAATGGGAAAAGGCATAGTGAATTCCCCAAGTGTTTTTTGGGGCCGTACAAGTGAGCGTTTTATGAGCATCGAAAGCTATCTAAAGAAACATTGTGAAGCCTTGGTCAAAGATGTCGGGATCGAGGCTGCCTGCGCGCTAACGGGCAAGTCCAAGGCGACTTTGGGGCGCTATTATTCCGATGCTGAGGAGCACAGTGATCGTTTTATGCCGGTGGATGTGGTGGCCCAGTTGGAGGGTGCGGCGCGGTTTCCGCATGTGACCTCGGCCTTGGCCGATCTTCGCGGCGTCACCCTAAGTTATGATCACGAACGTGCCAATGCGGCCAGCAAGGGGGTCAATCAAGATGTAGTGGCCTTGGCGCAGCGCTTTGGCATGCTGATGGCAGAATATAATGCTGCGATTGATGACGGGGTGATCTCGGTCAACGAATCCAAGCGGATGCTGCGGGAAACCTTGGCAATTCAACAGGTTCTGTTGCAGATGAAGCTTAATCTGGAAGAAGAAGCCAGCTGAAAGACGCGGTCCGCTGTGGGGCGGACCGCGCAGAATGTGGCTTAGTCAGGGCGACGGTTTTGCCCCTGTGGCTTGCCGCCACCCGCGCCTGCGCGGCGCGGTGCAAAGCTGCCACCGGCTGGCTTTGCACTGGCTGGGCGGGCTGCTGGCTTTGCGCCCGGCTTGCCGGGGGCGGCGCGTTGGATCGGTTGCGAGCCTGCTTTTTGGCCGCCGCGACCCTGCGATGGGCGCTGGCCACGGTTCTGGCCAGGCTTGGGCGCTGCGGCAACCATATCGGCCGACCAAGGCGCGCCACCCAGAACTGGGATCGCCTTTTTCAACAGTTTTTCAACGGCTTGCAGCTCGCTCATTTCCGCGGGTGCGCAGAAGGAAATCGAGGTGCCCTCTTTGCCAGCCCGTGCGGTCCGCCCGATGCGGTGAACATAGTTTTCTGGCACGTTTGGCATGTCAAAGTTATAGACATAACGCACGCCCGGAATGTCGATGCCACGCGCTGCCACATCGGTGGCAACCAGCACATCAAGCTCGGCTTTGCGGAATTCGGTCAGGGTGCGGTCGCGCTGGCTTTGGCTTTTGTTGCCGTGGATCGAGCCTGCCTTAAAGCCCCAAGTCACCAGCAATTTCATCAGCTTTTCCGAGCCATGTTTGGTGCGGCCAAAGACCAAGGCCTGTTCGCCCGGATGCTTGTTCAGGTATTCTTTCAAGATATTGGCCTTATCGCCGTTGGGCAGATAATGCACGCCCTGCACGATGCGCTCGACCGGCTTGCCCGGAGGGGCGACCTGCACTTTGATCGGGTTTTGCAGATAGGTGGCGGCCAGCTCTTCGATGTCTTTTGGCATGGTGGCCGAGAACAGCAGCGTCTGACGCTTAAGCGGGATGTGCTTGGCGATTTTGCGCAGCGAATGGATAAAGCCCATGTCCAGCATATGGTCGGCCTCGTCCAGCACCAGATAGCCGGTGGCATGCAGCGAAACATCGCCGCGTTCCAGCAAATCGATCAGGCGGCCGGGGGTGGCGACAAGGATATCTGCGCCGCGCTTAAGCCGCTCGGCCTGCTTGAACAGCGACGCGCCGCCCACAACCATCGCAACCTTAACCGAGGTGCCTTTGGTGAAAACTTCAAGGTTATCAGCGATTTGGCTAACCAATTCGCGGGTCGGCGCCAAGATCAGCGCGCGCACGGTTTTGGGCGCCGGCGGGTGGCCCAGATCAAGGATGCGGTGCAACAAGGGCAGACCAAAAGCCGCGGTCTTACCGGTGCCGGTTTGCGCCAGACCCATCAGGTCTTTGCCCGCCATGATATGCGGGATCGCCTGCACCTGGATCGGCGAAGGCATTTTCAACTGGGTTTTTTCAAGCGCTTTCAGAATGGTATCCGAGAGGCCAAGATCGGCAAAAGTGGTGGTCATCATAGTCTTTCTGACGGCCCGCTGGCCGCCTTCGGCCCCAACCGCCTTGCAAGACGGGGGCCGACAGTGGGAAGCGACACGCCCTCGCATCAGGCGAATGCCCGATACCGTTCCTGTCGCGGAACCCCTGCGTGCGGTGGGAACCAGTATCCATGGCCTTACACATGCTCACGCGGCACGGGCACTATGGATGAGCTGCAAATGGGGGTTTTCGGGGCACATGTCAAGCGTAGGTTTTCTGTAGGCTTGCAGGTGGGTGCGCGGTTTAGCGGATTTTAGATATTTATCATGCAGGGGCGTTAGACGCTTCATGACAAACCCAAGGCCCTAAAACAAGGGCTGTACCCACCCCTGTGCCGGGCGCGGCACGCGGGTGGGAAAGGGGAAAACTCACCAAGCAAACATGCACCCAGCTGCCCGCACAAGTATGTGCGGGCGGTCGGGACTTAAAACGCTCTACTTGAGCGTTGTCTCGGCGCGAAGGGCGCTGCCGTTCCTTAGCCTTGCAGCGTCCTTACCCCGTAGCCTTCACCGCGTGCGGTCATTGCCTCGACCACGGCGATGGAGGCGGCGATGGTGGTGAAATAGGGGATCTTGTCCATCAGGGCGACGCGGCGGATGTCGCGGCTGTCGGCGATGGCTTGGGTGCCTTCGGTGGTGTTCATCACCATGGCGATGTCGTTGTTTTTCAAGCGATCGACGATGTTCGGGCGGCCCTCGTAGACTTTGTTGACCAGCGTCGCCTTGATGCCTTCGGCCTTCAGCCAATCGGCGGTGCCTTTGGTGGCGACGATCTCGAAGCCAAGCGTTACCAGACCGCGCGCGGCGGTGGCAAAGGCGCTGGTTTTGTCCATATCTTTGATCGAGACAAAGACGCGGCCAGCTTCGGGCAGGATCACGCCTGCACCCATTTGTGCCTTGAGGAAGGCCAGAGCAAAGGAGCGATCCCAGCCCATGACTTCGCCGGTCGAGCGCATTTCTGGCCCCAAAACCGGATCAACGCCGGGAAAGCGCGCAAAGGGCAGCACGGCTTCTTTGACCGAGAACCAAGGGGTGATCGGGTCGGCGAGGGTGAAGGCATCGGCCAAGGGCAGGGCGGTGTCGGGGCCTACGCCTGCCGCATAGGGCGCGCGCAGCGGGAAGTTCGACATCGGTTCGCCTGCCATCAGGCGGGCGGCGATGGCGGCAATCGCGCTGTCGGTGGCTTTGGCGACGAAAGGCACGGTGCGCGAGGCGCGCGGGTTGACTTCCAGCACAAAGATCACGCCGTCTTTGATCGCGAATTGCACGTTCATCAGGCCAACCACATTCAGCGCGCGGGCCATGGCGACGGTCTGCACCTTTAGCTCGGCAATGGTTTCAGCCGAGAGCGAATGCGGCGGCAGGCAGCAGGCGGAATCGCCCGAATGCACACCGGCCTCTTCGATATGCTCCATGATGCCCGCGACATGCACGTTGTGCCCGTCTGACAGCGCATCGACGTCAACTTCGATGGCGCCCGACAGATAGCTGTCCAAAAGCACCGGATTGTTGCCCGAAACCTGCACCGCTTCGCGGATATAGCGTTCCAGCTGGGCATCGTCGCGAATGATCTCCATCGCGCGGCCGCCCAGAACGAAGGAGGGGCGGATCACCAGCGGGTAGCCGACGTCTTTGGCCACGGCAAAGGCTTCATCGCGCGAGCGTGCGGTGCCATTGTGCGGCTGCTTGAGGTTCAGATCTTGCAACAGGTGCTGAAAGCGTTCGCGGTCTTCGGCCAGATCAATCGCGTCGGGCGTGGTGCCAAGGATCGGAATGCCTTCTTCGTGCAGCGCATTGGCCAGTTTCAGCGGGGTTTGGCCGCCAAATTGCACGATCACGCCGTGCAGGGTGCCGTTTTCCTGCTCGACCCGCAGGATTTCCAACACATGTTCAAGCGTCAGCGGTTCGAAATACAGCCGGTCCGAGGTGTCATAATCGGTGGAAACCGTTTCAGGGTTGCAGTTGATCATGATGGTTTCATAGCCCGCTGCCGTCAGCGCATAGCAGGCATGGCAGCAGCAATAATCAAACTCGATGCCTTGGCCGATGCGGTTTGGGCCACCGCCAAGGATAACCACCTTTTTCGCATTCGACGGCCGCGCTTCGCATTCCACATCGCCCATCGCGGGGGCCTCGTAGGTGGAATACATATAGGGGGTTTGCGCTTCGAATTCGGCGGCACAGGTGTCGATGCGCTTGAAGGCCGCGACCACGCCCAGATTGCGCCGCGCGCGGCGGATTTGCGCCTCTTCACGGCCGGTCAGGGTGGCAAGGCGGGCATCGGTAAAGCCCATCATCTTCAATTTGCGCAGGCCATCTGCATCGAGCGGCAGGCCAGAGCGACGCACTTCGGCTTCCATGTCGATGATTTCGCGGATACGCGCCAAGAACCACGGATCAAAAGACGTAATGTGGTTGATCTCGTCGTTCGACAGCCCGTGGCGCATGGCTTGAGCGATGACGCGCAGACGGTCTGGGGTTTGCTTGGACAGCGCCTTGGTGATCGCGGCCCGCTCGGGCGCGCCTTCAATCGCGATCTCGTCAAAGCCCGAGAGGCCGGTTTCCAGCGAGGCCAGCGCCTTTTGCATCGATTCGTGGATGGTGCGGCCGATGGCCATCACCTCGCCCACCGATTTCATCGCCGTGGTCAGATTTGGTTCCGATCCGGGGAATTTCTCGAAGGCAAAGCGCGGGATCTTGGTGACGACATAGTCGATCGAGGGTTCAAAGCTGGCGGGGGTGACTTTGGTGATGTCGTTGTCCAGCTCGTCCAGCGTATAGCCGACGGCCAGTTTCGCCGCGACCTTGGCAATCGGAAAGCCGGTCGCCTTGGAGGCCAGCGCCGATGAGCGCGACACCCGCGGGTTCATCTCGATCACCACCATGCGGCCATCGGCAGGGTTGATCGCCCATTGCACGTTCGACCCGCCGGTCTCGACGCCAATTTCGCGCAGCACGGCAATCGAGCCGTTGCGCATGATCTGATATTCTTTGTCGGTCAGGGTCAGGGCAGGGGCGACAGTGATCGAATCGCCGGTATGCACGCCCATCGGGTCGATGTTTTCAATCGCGCAGATGATGATGGCGTTATCGGCGGTGTCGCGCACCACCTCCATCTCGAATTCTTTCCAGCCAAGCAGCGATTCATCGACCAAAATCTGCGCCATTGGCGAGGCTTCAAGCCCCGAGCGGCAGATCGCTTCATAGTCGTCGCGGTTATAGGCCACACCGCCGCCGGTGCCGCCAAGGGTAAAGGCGGGGCGGATGATTGCAGGCAGACCAACGTAATCAAGCGCTGCCACCGCTTCGGCGACACCGGCCGAGATGTCGTATTTGCCCGAAGCCAGCTTTGGCGCTGCAATGATCGTGGCCTTGGGGTTTTCCAGACCGATGCGGTCCATCGCCTCGCGGAACAGCTTGCGATCTTCTGCCATTTCAATGGCATCGCGCTTGGCGCCAATCAACTCGACGTTGAATTTGTCCAAGATCCCCAGATCGGCCAGCGCCAGCGCGGTGTTCAAACCGGTTTGCCCGCCCATGGTCGGCAGCAAAGCGTCGGGACGTTCTTTTTCGATGATCTTGGCAACAACCTCGGGGGTGATCGGCTCGATATAGGTGGCATCGGCCAGACCCGGATCGGTCATGATGGTGGCAGGGTTCGAATTGACCAGGATGACGCGGTAGCCTTCCTCGCGCAGCGCCTTGCAGGCCTGTGCGCCAGAGTAGTCAAACTCGCAAGCTTGGCCAATCACGATGGGACCAGCTCCGATGATCATTATGGATTTGATATCGGTTCTTTTCGGCATGATTGGCCCCCATCTGCGCAAAACTCTCGGGGTTATAGCCAGCACGCGCTTGGGCGCAAGGGGCATTTCGGCCGATTTTGCCATGCAGTTGGTGGTCGGTTTTTGCACAAGCGCCGCTGCAATTCGGCTTTGCCGCGCTATCTGGTCGCAAATGCGGGGTGCAAAGCCGCATTCCATCTGGCGAAAGCGGCAAGGCTGGCCTTATGTGGCGCAAATCAGGACGGGGAGTGCGGCGTGATCTTGATCGAAGACGGACCACAGGGGCGGCCAGCCCTGTTTGATGGCGCAGAGCGTCTGGTGCTGGCCGAGACCGCCGCGCAAGTCGCCCCCGCCTTGGCCGAGCTGGACGCCGCCCGCGCGGCTGGCAAATGGGTGGCAGGCATGATCGCCTATGAGGCGGGCTATGCGCTGGAACCGGCACTTGCCGCACAGATGCCGGAGCGCGCGGGCAGGCTTTTGGCCTTTGGCATCTATGACGCCCCGCGCGATGCGACCCCGGTGCTAGAGCGTGCCAAAGCCCAAGCGCAGGGCGTGGCGGTCGCGCCACTGATCCCGCAGATCAGCCGCGCAGAGTATGATGCGGCGATGGCGCGGGTGATGGGCTATATCGCGGCGGGCGATTGCTATCAGATCAACCTGACTTTTCCGCTGACGTCACAGCTGATTTCGGGCACGCCGCTGGGGCTTTACGGCGCGCTGCGTGCCAGTCAATCGGTCGGCCATGGCAGTTTTGTGGATCTGGGGCTGGAAGAGGTTCTGGTCTCGCGCAGCCCCGAGTTGTTCTTGCAAACCAGCGCCGAAGGCCGCATCGAGGCGCGGCCGATGAAAGGCACCGCCCCGCGCGATGCCGATCCGGTGCGCGATGCGGAATTGGCCGAAGAGCTGCGCGCCTCGGCCAAAGGACAGGCCGAAAATCTGATGATCGTTGATCTTTTGCGCAATGATATCAGCCGGGTGGCACAGGTGGGCTCGGTCAAGGTGCCGCAGCTATTCGCGGTGGAACATTACGCAACGCTGCACCAAATGGTCAGCCGCGTGGTGGGTCAGTTGCAGCAAGCTCCCTCGATGGCCGGGGTGATGGCGGCGCTGTTTCCCTGCGGCTCGATCACCGGGGCGCCAAAAATCCGCGCCATGCAGATCATCCGCGAGGTCGAAGCCCATCCGCGCGGCGCCTATTGCGGTGCCATCGGCTGGATGGCTCCAGATGGCGCATCAAGCTTTTCGGTGGCGATCCGCACGCTGCAGCTGCGCGGCGATCAGATTGTGCTGAATGTGGGCGGCGGCGTGGTGCAAGACAGCACGGCTGCGGGCGAATGGGAGGAAGCACTGTGGAAAGCACGCTATCTGCAAGGGCTGGTGCAGCAGATCTCAGGCTGATCGAGACGCTGGCTTGGGATGGCACTGCCTTTACCCCGCGCTTGCCGCTGCACCTGCAAAGGCTGCAGCGCTCGGCCGAAAAGCTGGGCTGGCACTGCGATCTGGACCGCGCCCAGACAGCGCTGCAGGCGGCGGTTACGCCCGAGCAGCCTGCGCGGCTGCGCCTGACGCTGGACCGCGCCGGCCAGATCGAGGTTCAAAGCGCGGCGCTGCCTGCGCCCGCAGATCACTGGCGCGTCGGTCTGTCACCGCTGCGGCTGGCGTCAACCGATGCCTGGCTGTCGATAAAATCCAGCCACCGCCCCACCTATGACGCCGCCCGCGCCGCCCTGCCTGCAGGGCTCGACGAAGTCATCTTGCGCAATGAACGCGACGAGGTCTGCGACGGCAGCATCACCAATGTCTTCTTTGATCGCGGCCAAGGCCTGCGCACGCCGCCACTCGCCTGCGGCCTGCTCCCCGGCGTTTTGCGCGCAGCACTTGCCCTGCCCGAAGAGGTCTTGCAGGCCGCAGATTTGCCCAAAGTGCAGCTTTGGGTCGGCAATTCCCTGCGCGGTCTGATCCGCACGCGCTTTCAGACCTAGCGGCTTTGGCTTTCATCTTGGTCTAAATATCCCCGCCGGAGGCTTCTGAGATTGGCCATAGATGCCTCCGGCGGGGATATTTAGACCAAGATGAAAGCAGCTGGGCTTGACTTCGGGCTTGCGGCGGGGTGTATCGGGGCCGAACCGTTAGCGCCTCGAAAAGGGGAAGAATATGCACGCCTATCGCAGCCATACTTGCGCCGATCTGAACACTGCTCATGTGGGGAATGAGGTCCGGCTTTCGGGCTGGGTTCACCGGGTGCGCGACCATGGTGGGGTCTTGTTTATTGATTTGCGCGATCACTATGGCATCACGCAGATTTTGGCGGATAGCGACTCGGCTGCGTTCAAGGATATTGAGAAGGTTCGCGCCGAATGGGTGGTGCAGATCGACGGGCGGGTTAAGGCGCGCGATGCGAGTTTGGTGAACCCAAAGTTGCCGACCGGCGAGATTGAAGTTTACGCCACCGCTTTGACGGTTTTGGGCGAGGCTGCAGAGCTGCCGATGCCGGTGTTTGGCGATGTGGATTATCCTGAGGAAACCCGTCTGACCTATCGCTTCCTTGATTTGCGGCGCGAGAAGTTGCACCGCAATATGATGATGCGCTCGAACGTCGTGCGCTCGATGCGCAAGCGGATGTGGGATCAGGGCTTTAACGAGTTTCAGACCCCGATCATTACCGCCTCGAGCCCTGAGGGCGCGCGGGATTTTCTGGTGCCGTCGCGGTTGCATCCGGGCAAGTTCTACGCCTTGCCGCAGGCGCCGCAGCAGTTCAAGCAGTTGATCATGGTTGCAGGTTTTGACCGCTATTTCCAGATCGCGCCTTGTTTCCGCGATGAGGATCCGCGCGCAGATCGCTCGCCTACCGATTTTTATCAGCTTGATATCGAGATGTCTTTTGTCGAGCAGGAAGATGTGTTTGCCGCCGTCCAGCCGGTGATCCAAGGGATTTTCGAGGAATTTGCGCCCGAGAAAAAGACCTATTCTGACTGGACCAAGATCGCCTATCGCGACAGTTTGAAATGGTATGGCAGCGACAAGCCGGATCTGCGCAACCCGATCAAGATGCAGGATGTCTCGGCGCATTTTGCCGGTTCGGGCTTTGCGATTTTTGCCAAGCTGTTGGAGCAAGACGGCAATGAGGTGCGTGCAATTCCCGCACCCACCGGCGGCAGCCGCAAGTTTTGTGACCGCATGAACGCTTTTGCGCAAAAAGAGGGTCTGCCGGGCATGGGCTATATCTTTTGGCGCAAGGCCGAAGATGGCTCGGGCATGGAGGCCGCGGGCCCCTTGGCCAAGAACATCGGACCCGAGCGTACCGAGGCGATCCGGTTGCAGTTGGGCTTGGGCGAGGGCGATGCTGCGTTCTTCCTTGGCGGCAAGCCCGAGGCCTTTGAGGCCACAGCAGGGCGGGCGCGCAATGAGATTGGCCGCGAGTTGGGGCTGACCGAGCAAAATTGCTTTAAATTCGCTTGGATCGTTGATTTCCCGATGTTCGAGAAGACCGACGAGGGCAAGATTGACTTCAGCCACAACCCCTTCTCGATGCCGCAGGGCGGGATGGAGGCGCTGATGGGCGATCCTTTGCAGGTTTACGCCTATCAATATGACCTTGCCTGCAACGGTTACGAGCTGATTTCGGGTGGCATTCGCAACCACAAGCCCGAGATCATGTTCAAGGCCTTTGAGCTGGCGGGCTATCCGAATTCGGAAGTCGAAAAGCGGTTTGGCGGCATGGTCAAGGCGTTCAAATATGGCGCGCCTCCGCACGGGGGCTGTGCGGCGGGGATCGACCGCATCGTGATGCTTTTGGCCGATGAGGCCAATATTCGCGAGGTGATCATGTTCCCGATGAACCAGCGCGCCGAAGATTTGCTGATGGGCGCGCCCTCTGAACCGATGAATGCGCAGCTGCGCGAGTTGAACCTGCGGGTTGTGCCGAAAGAATAAGGCCGCTTTGGTCTGTACGGCAAAAGGCAAGGCGCAGCCCGCGTCTTGCCTTTTTTGCATCTGACCTTAAGGTTTGGGCGACAGATCAGGGGGGCCAGCATGGCAGAGGGTAAACGGTTCGGCGCGCCGGTTGGCGATTGGGCGGTGCCGCGGCGGCCAGAGCCTGTGGTTTTGCAAGGTCAGGCCGTGCGGCTGGAGCCGATGGCGGCGGATGCCCATGCGGCGGATCTGTTTCGCGCCTATTCGGGCCATGACGCGTTATGGGATTATCTGCCCTATGGGCCGTTTTCCTCGGCCTCGGGCTATCATCGGTTTTGCAAAGACACCGCTTCGGGCAGCGATCCTGCGTTTTATGTGTTGCGCGACCTTGATACCGGGCTTTGTGGCGGGGTTGCCAGCTATCTGCGCATCACCCCCGAGGCCGGGTCGATCGAGGTTGGCCATATCTGCATTGCCCCCGAGATGGCGCAAAGCCGCGCTTTCACCGAGGCGATGTTTTTGATGATGCAATGGGCCTTTGCGGCGGGCTATCGCCGCTATGAGTGGAAATGCGATGCCTGCAACATGCCGTCGCGGCGTGCGGCCCAGCGGTTGGGCTTTTCTTACGAGGGGATTTTCCGTCAAGCGGGGGTCGTCAAGGGGCGCAATCGTGACACTGCTTGGTTTGCAGTGATTGATGCGGAATGGCCTGCGCTGCGCGAGGCGTTTTTGGCTTGGCTGGCGCCGCAGAATTTTGATGCGGCGGGGCGGCAGAAAGAACGCCTGTCCGATCTGACACGGCTGGTGCGGGCGGGGTCTGATCCGGCGCTTTAGCTGCCGTCTGTCGAGAAAAATCCGGCTTCCCGTGCATCAAGGCGTTTGGCGACCAGCCGCAGCAGATCACCAAGATCAGCATTCGGGCTGGCGGCTTGGCCTGCGGCCTGTTCAAGCGCCGTGTCGCGGGCGTGATGGGCGACGCCTTGCAAAAAGGCGGTAACATAGCTGCGGTCAGCCAGATCGGGGTTGGTGGCAAGCCATTGCGCGGCGCTTGCCAGATCGTCGTGCAGCGCCAGCGGGTCGGGGATAAAGGTTTCTTCGACCATCTGTGACAGGCCAAGGCCTGGCATATGCTGGCGCAGAGTTTGGCAAAAGGCGGCAAGGCTTTCCAGTGGTTTGTCCAAAAATCCATCCGCGCCTGCTTCCAGCGCGGTGCTGCGCCCCTCTGGCGAGCCAGAAGTGCCCAAGATCACCTTTGGGCGTTTGTTCGAGCGGGCAAGGTCGCGAATCAGCGCCTCGCCGCGGCCATCGGGCAGGCCAAGGTCGATAATCACCACATCTGGGCGATAGACGCGCAGATGCGCGCGCGCCTCTTTCAGGGTGGTGGCGCGGCGCATCCTTGCACCGGCGCGCATCGACATCAGGCGCAACACCTCGCAGGCAAAGCGACTGTCTTCGACCGCAAGGATGGTAACGCCCTGCAAGGGCAGCAGATTTTTCGACTTTTCTTCTGCCGCAGCAAAGCCCTTGGGCGGCAGCGGGGCGGCGGAAAGCAGGGGTTGGCGCGGCAAGGGTTTGACCGGAGAGGCCTTGGCCGTTGGCGGGGTAAAGGGATTTTGCGCGGGCATTGGGCAACCTTGGCTGGGGGCGGTTACGCCATTTGACCGCGCTTGCGCTAATATTCGGTAAAGTCTGCTTGCGATTTTCGCGGCTGCGACGGATCGGCCTCTTGCCCCAGCTGGTTTGGCCGCGCATAACCGCGCCAAAGACGGAGGTAGGGCGATGATCGGACGTTTGAATCATGTGGCGATTGCCGTGCCAGATTTGGCGGCAGCGGCGGCGCAATATCGCAATACCTTGGGCGCAAAGGTGGGTCCTGCACAGGACGAACCTGACCACGGCGTCACGGTGGTGTTTATCGAGCTGCCCAATACCAAGATCGAATTGCTGGCAGCTTTGGGCGAGGCCTCGCCGATCTTGGGGTTCTTGGAAAAGAACCCCGCAGGCGGCATTCATCATATCTGCTATGAGGTCGATGACATTCTGGCCGCGCGGGATCATTTGTTGGCTAGTGGCGCGCGGGTTTTAGGCTCGGGCGAGCCAAAGATTGGTGCGCATGGCAAGCCGGTGTTGTTCTTGCATCCCAAGGATTTCAACGGCTGTTTGGTAGAATTGGAGCAAGTATGACGATCACTGCGGCACTGGTGTTGTTTGCGGTTTGTTGGTGGATGGTGTTTTTCTGCGTCCTGCCGATGCGGTTTCGCTCGCAGGCGGATGAGGGGCGGGTCGAGGTGGGCACGCCGGCGTCGGCCCCCGAACAGGCCCATATCGCGGCCAAGGCTAAGATCACCACGCTTGTGTCGCTGGTGGTGTTTGCGGTGCTTTATCTCATCATCACGATGGGGGATTTTACCATCGCCGATGTCGATGTCTTTGGCCTATGGAAAAACCGCTTCTGAGCCGGCATCGCGTGCCAGTCTGTGGAACAGATGGGTAAAGCTTGCCACGCCTAGAACTGGAATAATCAGGTTTAAAAGCGGCACCGTCAGCGGTGCTGCCATCAGCGTGCCGGCCGTCCAGATCAGCGCCCAATGGCTACGGCGCAGGGCTTTGGCGGCGGGGCGGCCAATGCGGCGGCTGGCGACCAGAACAAAATACTCACGCCCCAGAAGATTGCCGTTCACCACCCAAAACAGCAGCGGTGCCAGCGGCCCCGCGATGCCATAGAACAGCAGCGCCAGCAGATTTACCGCAAGCAGCAGGCCAACAAAGTTCACCGTGTCGATCAGCATGGTGCCAAAGGGCGTTTCAAAGGCCGGTGGCAAATGTGGGTAATGGCGATCCTCGACCGCTTGGGCGATGGTTTCCAAAAACAGCCCGACAAAGGCCGAGGCCAGTGGAACCATCAGCACAACCGAAAGCGCCAGCATTAGCAGCGCCGCTCCCCAGCCGATCAGCCCATGCAGCCCCTCAATCGGGCCAAACCAAGGCAGCGTAACGCTGGTCGGGCTGAGGCCATCCAGCAGCCATATCACCGCCCCAGTAAAGACCAGCAGCAACAGCACCGCAAGGGCGATGCCACCAAAGATCACCCGCAAAAACCGCGGATCCCCCAGCTGCGCCAGCGCCCGCAAAAACGCGGTCAGGATCATGGCTGCGCCCAAGTTACCAGCTTGGCCAGATCGGGGCGCGGCCGGTCTGGTGTCGGGTTGGCCGCCTGGCCTATGTGGATGAGTCCGGCCACGCTTTCGTCCGCAGTGCAGCCAAAGGCCGCCGCGCAAAATGCCGCGTCATGGCTGGGCCAGCCCGACAGCCAATTTGCCGCCCAGCCCTTGGCAAGTGCGGCATTGACCACGCCCAAGCACAGCGCGCCGGCTGATAAGATTTGCTCGGAGAGCGGCACCTTGTCCGAGGCTTTGGGCGACGAGATCACCGCCACAGCAAGGTGGCCGCGATCAAACTGCCCGCGCGCCTTGTCAGTTTTCTCGGCATCCACCCCCAGAGTTCGGGCATGGGCCTCGGCCAGATCGGCCAGCCGTGCCATTGCCGGACGCTCGATCACCACCAGCCGCCAAGGCTCTAGCTTGCCATGATCGGGCACCCGCAGCGCGGCGGTCAGGATCTCGATCACTTCGGCGCGGGCGGGCACCTCGCCTGTGTAAAGCTTTGCGGGCGAGGATTGGCGGCTTTGCAAAAAGGCAAAGGCTTGCGGATTGGCGGGCATCGAAATCTCCTTTGGCTCAGAGGTGGCCTGTGATGGGGCTTGCGTCAAGGGGCCTTGCTCTTGGTGGTGCAGGCGGGCAGCATGGCGCGATGAAAAAAGGCGATTGGGCAGAGCTGGCGGTTTCGGGGGCGGAGTTTTCCGTCAAGGTCACCCCACGCGCGCGGCGCAATGCGGTCAGCCGCGAGGCGGGCCAGATCCGTATCACTGTCACCGCAGCCCCCGAAGATGGCCGCGCCACGGCGGCGGTGGCCGAAGCGCTGGCCCATGCGCTGGGGGTGGCCAAAACCCGTCTGACGCTGCTGCGCGGAGCGGTGGCGCGCGACAAGGTGTTTCGGCTGGATTGATCAGGCCTTGGACGCGATGCGGTAGCTGCCCTCGGGCAGATCCAAGGCGGCGGCCAGATCTTGCAGCTGCGCCATCGACAGGGTGATGCTGACCACCATATCGGTGATCGGATTGACCTGGCGCAGCACCACGCAATCTTCAAAGGCCTCGATCGTCAGATCTTGTTGCAGGGCTGCGGTTTGTACACCCTCGTCGACCAAGGTAATCACCGTGGCGTCAAAGTCATGCTCGATCGTGAACATCGCGCTCTCCTTTTGGAGGTGGCGTCTGAAAGTGAAGCGCGATCTTGGCGTTGTGACAAGCTGTGATTGTAATTGGGCCGCTTTTTGCATTGCGAAACGGGCTTTTGCGTGTTTGATCTCGACCAGCACTTTTGGACAGGAGACGGCGGAATGCGGATTTGGCGTGCTGCGGCACTTGCGTTGACGCTGGCGGGCTGTGTGCAAACCGCAAGCCCCATCGCAGCGCCAAATGCCGCCCGCGCTGCCGAGATGGCTCAGGCCAAGGCCGAGGGCAAACGAAAGGCGCAGATGTTTTTGCAGACGGTGGCGGCGGTCGCGCCAGTGGCCAAAGAGATTTGCTTGGAAAAACAGATTGTTGGAAATTGCGACTTTCAGATTTTCGTTGATCCAAGGCTGCGGCTTCCCGAAAATGCTTATCAGACCGTCGATTACAGCGGCCGCCCTTTGATCGGCTTTACGCTGGCCTTGTTGAGTGACGCGCGCGACGCCGATGAGATTGCCTTTGTGATGGGCCACGAGGCCGCGCATCACATTCTGGGCCATCTGGCGCAGCAGGCACAAACAGCGCAACGCGCAGCCCAAGCCGCCGCCGTGACCGCCGCAGATCAGGGCCAATCCCGCCGCCAGATCCGCACTGCCCAGCGTGCGGCGGCCTTGGCAGCAACCGAGGGCTATTCCAAACTGTTCGAGTTGCAGGCAGATGCTTTGGGGGCCGAAATCGCCCTGCGCGCGGGCTTTGATCCCTTGCTGGGGGCGGCGTTTTTTGACCGCTTGCCGCAGCCACATCACGGCGAGGCCAGCAGTCACCCCGACAACCGCACCCGCAAAGCGCTGGTGGCACAAACTGTGCAGCAGCTGCGACGCAGGAGCTAGGCGGTGTTGCAGATCGAAGATGTCTTGCGCGACCGCGGCTCGCGCTATGCGGTCTCGGGTGGGGCGGTGCAGGGCCGCGCGGGGGCCGACGCCTTTGTGGCCGAGCTGAAACGGGTGAAGAAATTCGCCAAGGCAACCCATAACACTTGGGCCTGCGTGTTCTCCGATCTGGGGCCGGTGAAGGCCGATGACGGCGAGGCTGGCGCGGGGGCGGTGATCTTAAAGATGCTAGAGCGCGAAGGGCTTTACGATCATATCGTGGTGGTGACGCGTTGGTATGGCGGGGTGCATCTGGGTGGCGACCGCTTTGCTCATGTGGTGTCATCGGTGCGCGCCTATTTCGCGGCCCTGCACAGCGCACAGAGCCGCTAGGGCGTTATAGTGCTGAATGCGACCCGTCGCAGAGCGCGCCGTTCTTCGAGTTTTTGCAGCCGCAGAAATAGGCGGTCTTGCTGGTCTCGGCGGTGAATTTTGTCGGCGCAAAGCTGCTGCCTTTATGGCTGCCATCGCAGAAAGGTTGCGATTTCGATTGGCCACAAGAACACCAGAAATAGGTCTTTCCGGCCTCGACCTCGACAGGGAAGGGGGCTTTTTGGGCGATATTTGGAACGTCAGACATCGGGTTTCCTTTGGGCTGGATGCAGGGGCACTATGGCGCAACTTTACGGCTTGCGGGCATTTTCTTTTGTGCAAAAGCGCGCAGAGCGGCAAGGTTTCTGCGCAAGGGATTGATCTAAAGCAGCATGGCCGCGCGGCTTTGGCGGCATGATCAAAGCTTCAATCGCCCAAAAGGCCCGCGTGGCCAGAGCCTCATAGGAGCTTTCCATGACTGTCAAATTCAGCCTTTTGCTTATTCCTTTGGCTTTCGCGCTTGCGGGCTGTCTGGAAAACAACACCCAACGCGCGGCTGCGGGGGCTGTGGGCGGTGCGGTGCTTTCGGGCGCAGTCGGCGCAAGTCCGGTGACGGGGGCGGTGATCGGCGCAGGGGTCGGCTATTTCTGCAACGATCTGAACCTTCCTGGCTGTACCAACCGCTAGAAAAGCCAGGATCTTGCGCGCTAATTGCCGCCAAGCAGCTTGCCCAAAGCCTTGGCGGCCTGATCTTTGAGGGCTTGCTCGGCCGCGCGCCTTGCCGCATCTTGCACGCTCTCGCCTTCGGCTTGGGTGACACCCAGCTTTTTGGCGACCTCTGCCCGCGCCTTTGCTTCCAGATCAGCCTTTTTAGCCGCAAGCTGGGCTTGCAGCTTGGCCTTTTGCTCGGCCAGTTTTTCATCGGCAATCGCTTGTAAATCCAGCGCAAATTTCGGGCTGGCCCAGGTGCCGCTGATCAGCAAAGGGGCCGTCAGCCCGCCGCTGCCATCGGCACCCGCCAAAGCTGTGGCCTTGATGCGGTAGCTTTGGCTGCGCGCGCCCAGATCGACCTCGCCCACCCCTCGTGCCGTCAGATCAGACGAGGCGAGCAGCAGATCGTCGTTGCGCAACACCCCACCTGTGATCGTGAAGGTACCTGTCAGCGCGTCAAAAACCGTCTTTTGCCCCGCGCCCACATAGGATGTGTCCAGCCGGCGCAGCATGCCGGCAATATCCAGTCCCAAAACCTGCCCCCGTGTCAGCGACAGCGCGCCCGATCCCGACATCTTATGCATGATCGCATCAACCGTATTGCCGGAACTCAGGAATTTCAGCGTCAGATCGCCGGTGCCGAGCAGCCGTTCGTAGCCGCCAAAATCGCGCAAAAGCGCTTGTAAATCCATGCCGCGAAACGCCAGATCGCCCGCAACCGAGACGCCGTTACGCCCGTTTACAACCAGATTTCCTGCCATTGTGCCGCCATAGCCCGCAGCCTTGGCGACATCCATCACCAGCCGCGCATTGTCCAGCCGCACCACTGCCTGCACCGCCCCCAGCTTGACCATACCCAGATCAAGCCCTTGGGCAGACAAGGAAATATCGGCGTCCATCGCTGAAAGCGCCGAAAGATCAATGCGGTCTTGCGGCCAGCCCTGCGCCTGTGCGCCACCCCCCGCGCCGCCGCCTGCACCGCCCGAGGCGCTGGCCAAATTCAGCGCGCCCGCCACCACTTTGGCCGAGATTTTCGCCCGCGCGCCGGGGGTGTAATCGGCATCGACCGACAGCTTTGCCCCGTCCAGCACCACAGAGCCGCCACGCAGATGCGCGCTGCCTGCTTGCGTCAGCGTCACCGCCCCGGCCAGCTGCACCGCGCGCTGGCCCAGACCTGCGGGCATCTGCGGCGCGGCAATGCCCGCCAGCGCCGAAATCGCGCGCAGATCGGCAAGATCGGCTTGCAGATTGCCCTCGGCCACCGGCCCCGCCCAGCCCGCGCGGCCCTGAAAGCTGATCTGCGCGGCCCCTGCGCTCAGATCCAGCGCCGCACCGCCAACTTTACCATCCAGAAAATCCTGAAAGCCATCGACGCGGCCCTTGGCGGAAAAATCTTGCCCGTTCATCTGCGCGGTCAAATCAAAGCTGGCAGGTCCGGTATAGCTTGGCAGGCTGGCCCGCGCCGTGATCTTCGATAGCGCCACTTTAGTGCCCGCAGCATGGTCGATAAACACCACCTCGCCGCCAGAAATCATTGCTTGATCAAGGCTATAGCTGCTACCCACCCCGGGTGTCTGGGTCGAGATCGTGCCCCCCGAGCCCCCCGCAGCTGCGGCGCCAAATACCCAGTTTTCCTGCCCCTTGGTCGAGCGTTCCAGCACAATTTTAGGGTCAATCGCTTGCAAGCTGGTGATCTTGACCTCGCCAGCAATCAACGCGCGCGCGTCCAGCCCAATCGAGAGCGCCTGCGCCGACAGCATGGGCCCCGCGCTTGACCACTCGGCATTCGACACCGAAATCGGCCCGGTTTGCACGCCCAAGGTTGGGTAAAACGAGGGCCGCACCGCACCTGAAATGACCAGATCGCGGCCGGTCAGCGCGTTAAACTGCGATACCGCTAGGCTGGCGATTTTCTCGGTCGGGATCGCAAACAGCGCACCAACCGCCAAAACCACCACGAAAATCAGGGCAAAAACAGTCCGAACAATCCAACGCATACCAAGCCTCATTGATTTCTACCCTAGCCTAAGGCCTTGGCTTCAAAACACAAGCGCTTGCCCAGCAACGGCAGCCCTTCGCGCGTAAACAGCTGTGAGAGCCCCCCTATCGCGCTTTCATGTTTCGCGATATATGCGGCGGCATGTCGCAAAATCCTCCGCTGCCAAATCTTGGCCTCCGCCCCGATCTCGCCCCGAAACTGACCCTGCGCGACACGCCGCGCCCGGGCCAGCCGACCATTGGCATGGTCAGCCTTGGCTGCCCAAAGGCGCTGGTGGACAGCGAACGCATCCTGACGCGGCTGCGCGCCGAGGGCTATGCCATCAGCCCCGATTACAAGGGCGCCGATGCGGTGATCGTCAACACCTGCGGCTTTCTCGATTCGGCCAAGGCCGAAAGCCTTGAAGCGATTGGCGAGGCGCTGGCCGAAAATGGCCGCGTCATCGTCACCGGCTGTCTGGGCGCGGAACCCGAATATATCACCGGTGCGCATCCCAAGGTTTTGGCCGTGACCGGTCCGCATCAATACGAGGCGGTTCTGGACGCTGTGCATCGCGCCGTGCCCGCCAAGCCCGACCCCTTTATCGACCTTTTGCCCGCAAGTGCGGTGTCGCTGACCCCGCGCCACTACAGCTATCTGAAGATTTCAGAGGGCTGCAATCACAAGTGCAAATTCTGCATCATCCCCGATATGCGCGGCCTGTTGCAAAGCCGCCCCGCTCATGCCGTGCTGCGCGAGGCTGAAAAGCTGGTGCAATCGGGCGTGCGCGAATTGCTGGTGATTTCGCAAGACACCTCGGCTTATGGGCTTGATCTGAAACATGCCACCGATCGTGGCCACCGCGCCCATATCACTGATCTTGCGCGCGATCTAGGATCGCTGGGCGCTTGGGTGCGGCTGCATTACGTCTACCCCTATCCGCATGTGCGCGACCTTATTCCGCTGATGGCCGAGGGGCTGATCCTGCCTTACCTCGACATCCCGTTTCAGCATGCCGACCCGCAGGTTCTTAAACGCATGGCCCGCCCTGCCGCTGCCGCCAAAACGCTGGACGAAATCGCGGCCTGGCGCGCGATCTGCCCTGAAATCACCCTGCGCTCGACCTTTATCGTCGGATATCCCGGCGAGACCGAGGCCGAGTTTCAGACCCTGCTGGATTGGATGGACGAGGCGCAGTTGGATCGGGTGGGCTGTTTTCAGTATGAAGACGTCGCTGGCGCACGGTCAAACGCGTTGCCCGATCATGTGGCGCCCGAGATCAAGCAAGAGCGCTGGGATCGTTTTATGGAAAAGGCACAAGCGATTTCCGAGACAAAACTGGCTGCAAAGGTTGGGAAAGTGCTAGACGTCATCGTGGACGAGGTCGACGCCGATGGCGCCACCTGTCGTAGCATGGCTGATGCGCCCGAGATCGACGGCAACCTGTTTATCGATGAAGGCTTTGAGGGCTTGCAAACCGGCGCAATCGTCAAGGTTCGTGTCGATGAGGCGGGCGAATACGATCTTTGGGGCCGCTTGGTCTAAGGCCCGCCCCCCGCCTGCGAAGGGGGCAGAGCTTGTCCGATCACGCGGTTTTGCACTGCATCAGCCCTTGGCCGCACGATCGCTGCGGCTGATCCGCAAAACCGCGCCGGCAAGCCGCTCTAGCGGCAGTTCTTCGTCAACAGCGCCGATGATTTTCGCCTCTTTCGGCATGCCATAGACCACGCAACTCGCTTCATCCTGACCGAATGTATAGGCGTTCGCGGCGCGCATTTCCTTCAGACCGCGGGCGCCATCGTCGCCCATGCCGGTCATGATCACCCCGATCGCATTGCGTCCGGCCACCCGCGCAACCGAGCGAAACAAGACATCAACCGAAGGCCGATGCCGCGAGACCGGGGGGCCGTCTTTAATATCAATCTGATAGGTCGCGCCGCTGCGCTGCACCAAGAGATGCTGGTTTCCAGGCGCAATCAAAGCATGGCCGCGCAACAGCCGGTCGCCGCGCTTGGCTTCCGAAACAGTAATCGCGCAGCTGGTGTTCAAACGTTCGGCAAAGGCGCGGGTGAAAGCTGCGGGCATGTGTTGCACCACGACAATGGCCGGCGAATCTGGCGGCATCGCCTCAAGAAAGATCCGCAGCGCCTCGGGCCCACCGGTTGAAATGCCGACGGCAACGATTTTTTCAGTGGTCTGTGTCATCGCTGTTGCATTGGCGGGCGGCGCAAGGATTACATCGGCACTGTGTTTGGATTCCACTTTATGCGGGCGGTGCGCGAAAACGCGGGCCTTACTTGCGGCCTTAACCGTCTCAATAATGGTGCGGTGGCTGTCGTTTAGAAAGGATTTGACAGCCATTTGCGGCTTGCAAATCACATCCACCGCGCCCGCTGCCATGGCTTCAATATAGGTTGCTGATTTTTCCGCGACCAAAGACGAGCAAATCACCACCGGAATCGGATGTTGCGCCATCAGTTTACGCAGAAAGGTAAGCCCGTCCATCCGCGGCATTTCCACATCCAAAACAATGACATCGGGGCGTTCGTGCCGCATTTTCTCGGCCGCGATAAAGGGATCAACCGCGGCGGCCATCACCTCCAAATTCGGGTCTGAATTGATAATCTCGCTGAGGCATTGCCGCACGACGGCACTGTCATCGACGATCAGCACGCGGATTTTTTTCTGCATTCCTGCACCCTTGTTTTCATTTAGCATTGCATGCCTTTCTGTAGACCGATGGCGCCACCTGTGTCAGATCCTCTGGTAGGTTCGAGATCGCCTCTGCATGGCCTGTGATGAGATACCCCCCAGGCCGAATGCGCCGCAAAACGTTCTGAATCGCGGCATCTTTTTCTTTTTGTTTAAAGTATATCAATACGTTGCGCATAAATACGACATCTGCTCTTTCGGAAAAACCCACCTCAAGATCGACAAGATTCGCCCATTTGAAGCGGGCCTTGCCGCGTAGGTCGGGGGTAACGCGAAACAGTGTGCCGCCTGCGCTGATCTGACTCTCGGGTTTCGAACGCAAGATATAGGCGCGGCGCAAGTCTTCGCTGAGCCCCGACAGTTCTTCCAATGTGAAGACTGCATTCGCCGCTCGGGCCAGCACGCGACGCGAGACATCGGTGCCAAGCAGCGACCAGCGCAGCCTATCTGGAGTCGAAAGGCAGAGCTGGTGCAACACGATGCCCGCAGTCCAAAGCTCTGACCCGATGGAACAGGCCGCCGACCAGATCACCAGCGGCCATTCCTTTCCTGCGCCCAATTGCATCAGATTGGGCAGGCCGGTGGTTTTCAGAAAATCGAAATGCGCCCGTTCCCGAAAAAAATCCGTGGTATGAGTGGCGAGCGATTCCACCAGAAATTGAGCCTCACTCGCACCGTGGATGCCGTTGAGCCGTGCAATATAGGCGTCGGTGTCGGTCAAACCCAGTTCTTTAAGCCGCCGGTTGACGCGTAGCCGCAGAAAACCGCTGTTGTTTGGATCGACATTGATCCCCGAAAGCCGTTTCACCGTGCCCACAATCTGCAAGGCATCCCGCGCAGCGATTGGCTGCTGCAAGGTTTGGCTTTGTGCCATCATCTCTTGGATCGTGCGGTTTTCTTGGTTGCGCATGGTTTAGTCGAAATCAAAGGGACCGCGCAGATCATTGGCCAGAAGCCTGCTGAAAGAGAGGACATAAACCAAGCGGCCATCAATCCGCGCGACGCCGTCCAAGATAGAGGCGTCCCAGGCGCCTAGCGCCGCAGGTGCTGGTTCGATTCGGTCCGCGGCAATATCGGTGACATTACGCACCTTGTCTGCGATGATCCCGATCGGGGCTTTGCTGCTGGATCCGATTTCCAGAACAATGATCCGCCGATGGGGCGAGGCAGGATCCGCGGCCAGCCCCAGTTTGTTTTGCAGGTCAAGCACCGCAAGGCCTTCGCCGCGCACATCAATCATTCCCAAAAGCTCCATCCCCGCATTTGGGAGGGGAGCCACGGGCTGCATATCCAAAATCTCGCGAACATCGCAGACATCGGTGGCCAAGGTTTGATCGCCAATATCGAAGGTCACATAGGTTGTGATCGGTTCAGAAGCGGTCGATGCCGTGTCAGTTTGGTCGCCAAAGCCGCCGAAGGGGCTTGAGGTTTGTGCTGCGATGGAGGGAGCTGCGGTCATGAAACACTCGTGAAGATCAGGGATTAGGGGGCAGGGGGGCCGTAATCGGCACCCCCGCGCATCGATCAATAGCGTTCAAACTCTTGATCTGACACCGACTCCGGGCCGAGGTCGAGCAGGATGCCATTGGTCCCGTTGCGCTTTCCACCTGCGCTTGAAGCCACGACGCTTGTGGCGACTTCAGTCTCGCGGCGTTTGTTAGGACCCGCGGCGCCGCCAGAGCGTGCCGATTTGTTTGCCGCAGATTGACGCTTGGCTGCTTTTGCACCAGAGGCTTGCGCGTCTTTGCCAAGCTCGAAAAAGCCAATCACCTCATGCAGCGATTCTGATTGCGCTGCGAGTTCCTCGGAAACCGAGGCCGCCTCGGTGGCTGAGGCCGCATTGCTTTGGATGACAGAGTCGAGTTGCCGGATTGCTTGGTTGATCTGATCGGCGCCGGTGTTCTGCTCGCGCATGGCGGTCGAGATTTCCTGCACCAGATCGGCGGTGCGCTGGATGTTTGGCACCAAAACTTGCAGCATCTCGCCAGCTTTTTGGCTGACTTCGACGGTTTTGCCCGAGAGCGCATTGATTTCGCCTGCCGCCTGTTGGCTGCGTTCGGCCAGTTTGCGCACCTCGGAGGCGACGACAGCAAAGCCCTTGCCGTGTTGGCCTGCGCGTGCGGCCTCGACCGCAGCGTTCAGCGCCAAAAGGTCAGTTTGGCGTGCGATTTCTTGAATAATCGTGATCTTATCTGCAATCGTCTTCATCGCCTTCATTGCCTCGTCGACCGCTTTGCCGCTGTCTATGGCCTGCTGCGCCGATTGGGTGGCGATTTTTTCGGTCTGGGCCGCATTATCCGCACTTTGACGGATATTGGCGGTCATTTCTTCCATCGCACTCGAGGCCTGCTCGGCGGCGGCAGCCTGTTCGGTGGCCCCCGAGGAGAGTTGCTCGGCAGTAGCCGACATCGCATGGGCACCGGTGGCGACAGAATTCGAGGTCGAGCTCATATCGGAGACGACTTCGCGCAATTTGACCAGCATCACCTCTAGCGCGATGCCCAGCGAATCCTGATCCGAGCGCCGCTCGGTCTGCACCGTCAAATCGCCGGCACTGATCCGTTCGGCGACAGTGGTTATTTTGCGCAGCACCTCGCTCATATTGCCCATGGCCCCCAGAAGATCGGCGATCTCGTCATGGCTGTTTGTGGATGTATCCGCAGACAGATCGCCCAGAGCCACTTTGCGCGCAACATCCACCGCGCGCGACAGGCCACGGCTGATCCCAAGCGAGACCCAGAGCGCGCCAGTAATGCCGATTGCCATCGCAAGGCCCAGTATCGTGAAGAACAACATGCGTTTTGAGGCGAAATCTGCATCGGCCAAGTCGCGAGCCTTGTGCAAATCGGTCAAGCTGGTCAGGCTTAACTCGTCCGTTGCCGTTTGCAGCGTCGACAGGGTATCGCCAAGCGCGCCTTCCAGCAGATCTTTTGCGCGGAATTCGGTGTTCTGGTGTGAGAGTTCCAGTGATTTCTGAGTGCGCTCGTCTATTGCAGCCAGAGTCTGCTGCAAGGTTGCAAATTCTTGTGCGCTGCCAGAGCCGATCATCTTGCTCATTGTGTTCAAGCTCGTCTTGATGCGGGCCAGCTGCTCTTGCGCCTTGCCGATGTGCTGAGGAATGACCCCATCGATTGGTTCAAGGATGGCATCCTTTTCCGAGATCAGGGCCAGACCCAATGCGACATTGATCGTGTCCAATTCTGCTTGCAGTCCTTCGGGCATGACCATGGCATTGGCGCGGGCCTTGTCGATCAGGGCTGTCATATCCTTGTCCAATTGCATCAATTGCGCTGGCAGAATATCCATCGAAAGTTGACGGGCCTGCTCCAATGTACCCTGCCGCGACAGATCGAGTACCGTGGCTTCGAACTCCTCCATCCGCGCAAGATTTGCCTTGATAGCCTCAACTTTCGGGATAGTCTCTTCCTTCGCCAGTTTCGAGATCGCCAGAAGCGATTGCTCTGTTTCAGCGTTTAGGGTTCTGATCTGGTCTTCGTAGGTCTTCTTCTCGACGCCATTTGTTGCCGCAAGATGCTTTGCCAAAAGCACATCAATTTGTAACATATTGCGCTGGGCCTTGCCAGATTGCAGCACCTGTTCGGCGCGGTTGTTGACCAGATAGGCGATGGTGTCATTGGAAGCTGACATCGCGTTTACAGCCAGCCAAGAGAGGCCCGTCAGCATGGCGAGGACCACGAAAAATGTGGCTCCAAGTTTGGTTTTGATACTTAGACGCATGGGTAAAATCCTTCTTTCGCCCTTCTGGGGTCACGCATTGGCCGTGGGCGAGGGTTCGGGTTGGAAGAGGGTGCTGGCGTTCAACAAGACAACCAGACCTTTGGTGTGGCGCAGGACACCCAGCACATAGGTGTCGGGCCAGGGCGCTCCGAGTTTGGGCACCGGTTCCAGTTTGCCAAGCTCAACGTCGATGACCTCTTCCACCGCATCCGCCAAAAAGGCGAGGCGGGTTGGCGTGTCCTTGATCGTGGTCTCAACAACGACAATACGCGCAGTGGCGCCCGGTGCGGCGGGCGCCATCCGCAGGCGGTGGCGCAGGTCAAGCAGCGGCACCACGGCGCCGCGCACATTGATCAGACCGGGCGCGAAGGCCGAGGCATTGGGAACGCGTGTGATCTGGATCGGATCTATGATCTCATTCACCATGGGCACGGGAAGGCCAAAGGCCTCTCCCGAGAGCCGCATGATAAGCGCCATCTCGGCGGTTTCGCTGGTCGCGGCGATCTGTGGGCTTTGTGTGCGGGACGTCTGTTGCATATCCATCGGGTCGCCCTTTTTATGCGGCATTGCGCAGATGCTCTTGTGCGGCCCAAGCCCGCCGCGCCAAGAGCCCAACATCGGCGATCAGCGCAACCGAGCCATTGCCCAAGATGGTCGCACCGGCAAACCCTTCGAGCCCGCCGTGATAGGGGCCAAGTGATTTGATAACGGTTTGATTTTGTCCAAGAATATCGTCAACCACCAAACCAACCCGCACACCTTCCGCCTTCACGATCACCACGCGGCGGCGTTGTTCATGGCCGGGCAGGTCGTCGAAAGCGTCAATCAGATCAATGAAGGGCACCAGATGTTCGCGGATTTGCAGCATGGTTCGACCGCTTTCTCGACCGTGTTCGATACTGTCGAATTCGACACATTCCTCGACCGAGGCGAGCGGGATGACGTAGCTTGCCGCGCCCACCCGCACCAAAAGCCCGTCGATGATGGCCAGCGTCAACGGCAGGCGTAGGGTTACGCGGGTGCCTTGGCCGGGGTAGGATTTGACGTCAACCGAGCCGCGTAGGGCAGAAACCGTGGTCAGGACAGCGTCCATGCCCACACCGCGTCCCGAAACCGAAGACACTGTGGCAGCGGTGGAAAAGCCGGGTGCGAAGATAAGTTTGTGAAGTTCGGCGGTGCTGATCTCGTCTTCGGTGCTGATCAAACCGCGGTCAACCGCCTTCTTGCGGATGGCTTCAGCATCAAGACCCTTGCCGTCATCCTCGATCGAAATCAAAATCTCGCCGGCCTCTTGGCGCGCTGAAAGCCTGAGGCGCCCCTTGGCGGGTTTGCCGCTGGCGCTGCGCTCTTGGGGGAGTTCGATGCCATGGTCGATCGAATTGCGGATCATATGCACCAGCGGCTCGCTCAGTCGATCCAACACATTCTTGTCGATTTCGGTATCGCCGCCCTGCGTTTCCAGTTCTATCTCTTTGCCAAGTTCGGCGGATAAATCGCGGACAACGCGGCGAAATTTACCAAATACCATTTCGATCGGCAGCATGCGCACGGAAAGTGTTGCATCGCGCAGGCCGGTGACAAGGCGTTCCACCTCCTCGACCAAGCCTTCAAGTGCGGGCTCGTCGATGCTGTTGGAAATCTGACGCAGACGCGCCTGTGCTATTACCAATTCGCCCAATTGATCGAGGATTTCGTCAAGTTTGGCCGAGGAGACCCGCACACTGTCGCCTGCGGTGTCATGCTTTTGCGGGGGCGCTGCGACGGTTTCGGTTGGCTTGTCTTCGCGCTGATCGGGCTGAGGGCTGCCCGAGGCTTCGCCTTCAACCTCGTGAATGTCGAGATCTGCATCATCGGCAAAGATGAACACGGCTTCAAGCGCCGAACGTGGCTGCGCCGTTGTCAGGGCCACCTGCCAGGCAAGATAGCTGACGGAGGGGTCAAAGCTGTCAAGCGGCGGGACGTCCTCTGCATTGATCGTCACCACGGCCTGACCGAGCGCCACAAGCTCTTCGATCAGCCGATCTGGCCGCATGCCGTTTTGCAAAGCAGTCGCGGCAGGACGAAAACTGATATGCCAAAGCCGTGTGGGGGCAACCAGCGGGGTCAGCGGCACACCATTGTCTAACGCGGCGTCCAGTTCGGTCAGGAGCGCCACGAGGGGCGCTGAGGTCACCAGCGCAGCGGTCTCGGGGCCATCACCACCGCAATCGAGCATCGCCATCATCTGATCGCGGGCCTTTAGCACCACATTGATCAGCTTTGGACTGATCGCCAGATCGCCGGATCTTACCCGGTCAAAGGCATCTTCGAAATGATGGATAAACCCTGCCATCAAGCGAAATCCGAACATCGCACCGCCACCTTTGAGCGTATGCAGACTGCGAAAGACAGCATCGACGGTTTCGGGATCGGGGCGTTTTTCCAGATCCAGCAGGGCCTCTTCCAGCCCCTCGAGAATATCGCGCGATTCCTGCACATAGGCAGTTACAGCTGGGCTAAGATCTACCATGGCTTAGCCCGCCAATTTCTTGGTGACAGCCAAAAGCATGTCGGCGTCAAAAGGTTTGTTCAGCCAGCCCGTTGCACCTGCGGCCTTGCCCTCTGCCTTCAGCTCGGCCTTGGTTTCGGTGGTCAGCATCACAATCGGCACGCCAATCCCCTTGGGGTCGCGCCGTGCGTTGCGAATAAAATCAATGCCATTCATCACCGGCATGTTCAGATCGACGATCACCAGCGCGACGGTTTCTGCCTGCAATTGGGTGATGCCCTCCGCCCCATTTGCCGCTTCGATCACTCGGTAGCCAGCCCCTCGCAGGGTCAGCCCGACCATGTCTCGGATCGCCTTGCTGTCGTCTATCGTCAAAATGGTTTTTGCCATCACTGGGCCACCTTTTTAGAAATTAAGTACGCAGGGCTGTGCCCAAAGCGCTTAAAGCCTTTGGACCAAAGCCGAGGAAGCAGCTCTCAGCCTCCAGACTGCGTTTGCAGGAAAGTGCGATTTGCAGCGCGAAAACATTTGGATTTTCCGCGTCAAATTCGATCTGAAGCGGCAGCCTTTCTGCAAGCCTGCGCGCAAAGCTCGCACAGGCCTCTTTTGCCTGCTGCGGCTCCAGATCCGCTGGAATATCTAAGGTCGGCTGGGGCGGCAAAATCTACCCTCCTCTTGGTCACAAACTCGGCTGTCTTTCCCAGATCTAGCCGCAGATTCTTCCCAATTGGTTAATCTGATCCCTCTGAATTCCCTGCATTTTCGCTAAAATTTTTTAGAGTCCGCATTAACCTTCCATTCAAGAAATTCGGGCAGTTTGGGCGGAGGATATAAAAGGCTGATGCCTGCGGGGGCTTGTTTTTGCAGAACGGGTGGAATGAACAGTGATGTGGCAAGACGAAGCCTTCCGCATGCAGTCAGCGGGCGTCGATGCGATGGCGGCGTTTTCGAACAGCATCTCGACGCTGTCTTCAGAGACAGAACAGCTGTCGCAACTCTGCCGCAGGATGCTGGAGCTGAATGCGGCTGATAGCGCTTTGGAAAGACTGCAAACTTTGGGCGGCGTTATCGCAGAGCTGTGTCAGTTTCTGGACCATTGGCTTGCCCGCACCGAGGCTGGCGAGGTCAGCGAAAACTCGATCAAAATACGCCGCGATCTGGTTGATTTTCACAAGATTGGCGTCCAGTTTCGGGTCGTGGCCTCGCTGACTGCGATCAATGCCAGCGCCAGTACGACCGATATGCAGGGGTTTATCGAAGAGCTGCGCGCGGTGCCTGAGCAGATTCGCGAGGCCGTCGGCATGCTGCAATTTCGCATGGCCACGGTGGATGAGGCGGTCGATGCCGCCGTGGTCTCGGCGCGCGCAGGGTTGGGCGTGATGGAGCAGGCGCGCGACACACTCGCCGCGCATGAGCGGGCATCGAAAGCGACCTTTCGTCAGATTGTACAGTCGCGCCATGCGCTGGAGGAGATCGGAAACCGCTTTCTAAACCAAAGTCAGGAGCAAACCAAAGCTCTGGTGCGCGGCTTTCAATACTCTGATTTCTTTGCCCAATGGCTGGATCATATCGCCCGGATGCTGGCCTTTGAGGCAGAGCTTGGCCCTGCGGTGCGCCTGTTGGCCGCGCGCCAGCTTGAGGCTTTGGCGCAGCAAGGCGAGGAGACGGTGCACGAGATTTTATCGGCACTTCAGCAGCAGTCGGCCAATATGGGGCAGTTTACCAGGGATTTTGCCGCCCAAAGCCAGATGGGGTCGCAGGGAAATGCCGCGCTGCAAAACCTATTTGCCGCGATCCTGACTTCGCGGGAGCAGGCGCTGCCGGGGATTTCAACTGCTGTGACCTCTTCGCGCTTGGTACTTGCAGAAATCAGCCAGTGTAATCATAGCTTTGAGGCATTGGTTGGCCTGAGCGGTGTGATGGATCTTGCCGCGATCAATGCGCGTGTGCGGGCGGCCCGCGAAGAAAAAGCCCGCGCCGCGATGGCGTTTTTGTCTGGTGCGGTGATGGAGGGCGCGCGCGCCTGTCGAGATCTGCTGCGGCAATCCTCTGCGGCACTGACCAAGGTTGCCGAGGTGCAAGACGTCGCCATGTTGGATCGGTTGGTCGATTGCGTCGAACGGTTCGGCGCCGCCTTTGATCTGTGCCAGACCGAGTTGACCCAAAGTGAAGCGCGCGGTCAAAGCCTTGCGGGCACGCTAGAGGCTGTCTCTGCTTTGATCGGCCATTTGCAGGTGATGGTGAAAGAGTGCCAGCAAACTGCGCAAAATCTGACGCAAATTGTACAAGAGTTGCGGGCCTTTGGCAGCCGCCTTGCTGCGGGGATCGCCACTCCGGTCAGCTGGCCGGACATGCAAGCCATCTATGACAGCTACACCATTCAAGCCGAACGTGACACCCACGACCTACTGCTGGGGCGGCCGCTGTCGGTGCCAGCTCCGGCTAAGCTGCCGGAATTGGACGATATTTTTTTCTAATGGTGACCTCGACCTGTCAGGCGGGGCCCTAAGGCGCCTGCACCGGAGAGCCTTCGTTGATCATTTCTTTGCGCCCTTCCTCAGCGGGGCCTGCTGATGTGCGTGCATCCATCAGTGGCTTTGCGTGGTTGGGTGGGGCATAGATCGTGTAAAGGCAGAGGCGTTTTTTCCCAATATTGGTAAGATTGTGGCGCAGACCGGCGGGCACCACAATGGCATCGCCGGCGCTGACCAAAATCTTGGCCTTGCCAATTTTTATCTGGCCTTTGCCTTTTTCGATGCGAAAGAACTGGTCGTGGGCCGAGTCAATCTCGGAGCCGATTGCCTCGCCTGATTTCAAAGACATAAGCACCAGCTGCATCTGGCCCGAGGTGAACAGCACCCGCCGAAAGTCATCATTGTCTTTTGCCAGCTTTTCCAGTGGCGCAACAAAACCTTGCATGTCGCTCTCCTTCTTTGCTGCTCAAGCCTAGACCCGCAATCGCCCGCGTGCCCTGATGCAGATTAGGGCGGTAGGGCCTTTGCAGGGGCCGCTCGGTCAAAGAAACGACCTTACTGAGGCTGCAACAAAGCAGAGTTCTTAGCATTGGATTGTCTGTGCTGCGACGCGATATTCTAAAATTACAGTGCCCAGAGCTGGAAACTTTATATGTCGTAGGCGGAATGCAAATGAATTTTTGTAATTCACGGTCGGGTTTAACGGATGGCGCCCCAAAATACGCTGCTGTTTTTCCAATCAAGGCCAAACAAGATCAGCACATAGCGCCTGGTCTTGCGCGTTTAACCCCAGTGTTCAGACCCTAGGGGCAAATATTTGCTTGCGGTTTTAAACCCTTGGCCGTGCCTGAGGGCTGCGTGCGGTGTTTGGCATGTGAAAAAGGCGCGTCCCGAGGGGCGCGCCTTGGAATGTGCAAGCCAAGCCGCCCTAGCGACGGCGGTCGCGGCGCGCACTCATCGGCTGGAAGGCCACGCCAACATGGGCGTCGCAATAGGGCTTGCCCGGTTGCGAGGGCAGGCCGCAGAACCAGAAGTCTTCCGTCGCAGGATCGCCGATCGGCCATTTGCAGGTGCGCTCGGTCAGCTCCATCAGTGAAAGTTTTTTGGCGTGCTTTTCGACCTCGCGCACCGAAGCCAGAGCCTCGGGCGAGATTTCATTGGCCGAAGGTTGTGGTGGCAGTGGCTGGCCGGCGGGGATGATCGCCTTGCGCATCGGAATAGGCAGCACCACGGCGGTAGAGGCCGCAGGGGCTGCGGCAGGCGCAGGTGCAGGCGCGGGGCGTTCGGCCGCCACCGGACGTTCGACCGGGGTCGGACGCGGGGCAGGCTCTGCGCGCGCGGCAGGTTCTGCGCGGGGGGCTGGGGGTGCGGCGGCTGCGGCCACGGGGGCTGCCTCGGCAGCCTCTTCGCCGGCGGCGACGCGGTTGGACAGGCCCAGTCTATGCACTTTGCCGATCACCGCATTGCGGGTGACCCCGCCCAATTCCTTGGCGATCTGGCTGGCAGACTGGCCCTCGGCCCACATTTTCTTGAGCGTTTCGACACGCTCGTCGGTCCAGGACATGGCGAACTCCGGTTGAGGGGCCAAGCATTGGCCTTTGACCCCTATTCTATTCGGGATGGCGTGGGATACAAGCGGGACGCAATAAGATCAAGCGGCCGGTTTGATTCGCGCGGCGGTTATGGGCTGAAAGTGCAGCATTGACAGCCCTTCCTCGCCCCCAGATAGGGGGAGGGACGGCGGATCGCAAGGGCAGGCGGCAGGGTCGCCAAGAAAAGGATGATGTGGGATGCATGACTTTCGCGAACAGCGGGCGGATACTTTCGAGACCTTTGCCAAGGTTGGGCGCGGGGTAAAGCTGCCAAAAACCTCGGTGGTGGTGTTTGAATTCATTGCCGAAGAGGTGGAAACCAATTGGGCGGCGGCCGAAAAGGCGCTGCGGGCCAAGGGGTTTCGCACCACCCATGCTGGCGATGTCTTGGAAGCGCGGATCGGGCCGATTGCGATTGAGGCAGAAACGGTTTGGCAATGGGAGCGGTTGGCCACGGAATGTGTGCTGCCGTTTGAGTTTTATCCCGATGGCTGGGAATTGGCGGATTAAGCCTTCCGGCTGATTTTGCGGGCTTGCGTGCCCGGGGGGGGGCGGTGGAGCCTCCGGCGGGGATATTTGAGCCAAGATGAAAGCGGCAGAAGAGGCGCCTGTTTGGCCGCGCCGCGGGCAAACCCGCAGCGAGGGGCTCGATGCCCCGAGGGGCGGGGCTATGGGCTGGGTTTGCCGCCGATCCATGTGGCGCGGATGGCGCGGTCGTCGCCGAGCATGATGGTGGGGAACAGCGCTTGCCAGATGTCTTCGGCGCGTGCGCTGGCCTGGGCAATGGCGGGGGTTGAGGCGAGATCGAGGATGGTGAGGTCAGCCTCCATCCCTTTGGCAATATTGCCGATCTGGTCTTGGGCATGCAGCGCGCGTGCTGAGCCTGCGGTGGCAAGCCACCAAAGTTCGGCCGGATGCAGGGCTTTGCCGCGCAGCTGTGCCACCTCGTAAGCCGCAGCCATGGTGCGCAGCATCGAGAACGACGAGCCGCCGCCGGTGTCGGTGGCAAGGCCGACGCGGATGTCTTGCGCGAGGGTGATATCAAACAGGCCAGATCCGATGAAGGTGTTTGAGGTTGGGCAATGCACCAGGCTTGCATCCACCTCGCGCAGGCGGTGTTTTTCGCGCTCTGTCAGGTGGATGGCATGGCCATAGACCCCGCGCGAGCCCAAGAGGCCATGGGCCTCGTAGGTGTCAAGGTAATCGCGGGCTGCTGGATAAAGATCGCGCACCCAGGCGATTTCGTCGATCTGCTCGCTGAGATGGGTTTGCATCAGGCAATCGGGGTGTTCTGCCCAAAGCGCGCCGAGGGCAGCCAGTTGATCGGGGCTGGAGGTTGGCGAAAACCGCGGCGTGATCACATAAGACAGTCTGCCCGCGCCATGCCAGCGCTGCAACAGCGCTTTGCTGTCGTCATAGGCCGATTGCGCGCTGTCTTGCAGGCCTGCGGGGGCGTTGCGGTCCATGCAGGTTTTGCCGGCATAGGCGCGCAGCCCGCGGGCGGCGGCGGCGGTAAAGAAGGCCTCGACGCTTTGCGGGTGGATGGTGGCATAGCTGCACATCGAGGTGGTGCCATGCGCCAGCGCCAGATCCAGATAGCGGTTTGAAATCTGGGCCGCATAGGCGGGATCGGCAAAGCGCATCTCTTCGGGGAAGGTATAGCTGTTGAGCCAATCAATCAGCCGTTTGCCCCAAGAGGCGATGATGGCGGTTTGTGGATAATGCACATGGGCGTCGATGAAGCCCGCTGAAATCAGGCATTTGCCGTAATCTGTCACCCTTGCGGTGGGGTGGGCTGCACGCAAAGCATCCGCTGGGCCATGGGCAAGGATCTTGCCGTTTTCCACCACCACAGCGCCACGGGTTTCATGGCGTGCGGCTTGCAGCCCTGCGGTGAAGGGGTCTGCGTCAAACGACAGCACTTGGCCTAGCAAAATGTCGCTCATCTGACGCTCCTGTTTTCTGTTTCGCTTACACTAAAGCGTTCTGGGCTGAGGGTAAATTTCCCATTGCCCCTGTTTGTCAGAAACAGCTTTCGTTAAGGTTGGGTCAATAAAGCGTTTTGAACCTGCTGATAAGGAGCGGATCGAAGGCTGCTTGGGGGTGTGATGAGCGACGAGATGGCAGTGATGGACGAAGATAAGGTGCACGCAGATCGCGTGGGCGCCATTCTTCAGGCTGTGGAAGCAGGCCAAGCAGATCGGGTGACCGAGCTGATGGAGCCTTTGCATGCCGCTGATATTGCTGACCTTTTGGAGCAAATCGGTGGGTCTGATCGTCGCGCGCTGTTGCAGCTTTGGTCGGGTCAGATCGACGGCGAGATCCTATCCGAGATTGACGAGTCGATCCGTGAAGAGGTGATCGCCTCGCTGCCGCGCGAGGTGGTGGCCGAGGCCATGCGCGAATTGGATACCGATGATGTCGTCGATATTCTGGAAGATCTGGAGCGGCCCGCGCAGGATCTGATTCTGGGCGCGCTGGAATTGGCTGACCGGGTGGCGGTGCAGCAGGCGCTGTCTTACCCTGAATACAGCGCAGGCCGTCTGATGCAGCGCGAAGTGGTTGTGGCACCCGAGCATTGGAGTGTGGGCGAAACCATTGATTTTCTGCGCGAGGCTGAGAGCCTGCCCGATCAGTTTTACCATGTGATTTTGGTTGATCCGCGGATGAAGCCGGTTGGTTATGTGACGCTTGGCCGCTTGCTGTCGAGCCGCCGCGTGGTGGGCTTGCGCGCGATTTTGGAAGACACCTTTCGCACCGTGCCTGCGACCGAAGCCGAGGAAGATGTCGCCTATCTGTTCAACCAATACCACCTGATTTCCGCCCCCGTGGTCGATGATGGCGGCCGGTTGGTGGGGGTGATCACCATTGATGACGCGATGAATGTGCTGGACGAGGAACACGAGGCCGACATGCTGCGTCTGGCCGGTGTGAACGACGAATCCAGCCTGTCGGATACGGTCTGGGAGGCCGCAAAGGGCCGGGCGGTCTGGTTGTTTGTCAATCTGCTGACGGCGATTTTGGCCTCGGGGGTGATTTCGTTGTTTGCGGCCGATATCAATAAGATGGTGGCGCTGGCGGTGCTGATGCCGATTGTCGCCTCGATGGGGGGCAATGCCGGCACCCAGTCGATGACGGTGGCGGTGCGGGCCTTGGCGACGCGGGACTTGACGGCGCAGAACGCCGGCCGCGTGGTGCGCCGCGAGGTGCTGGTGGGGGCGCTGAATGGTCTGGTGTTTGGGCTGGTGCTGGCGGGGGTGGCGGGGCTGTGGTTTGGCGTGCCGATGCTGGCGCTGGTGATCGGGCTTGCGATGATGTTCACGCTGGTGGCCGCCGCCATGGGGGGGATTTTGATCCCGATGGCGCTGGAGCGGTTTGAGATTGATCCGGCCCTTGCCTCGGGGCCTTTTGTCACCACGGTCACCGATGTGGTGGCGTTTTTCGCCTTTTTGGGGCTGGCCTCGAAGGTTTTGCTATGAGTGCGGCGGCTTTGGATTTGGACGCGCAAAAGGCTGCGGCGCGCAAGCTGGCCTTTGCCGCGCGCAAACTGGCTTTTGCGGCGGGGCAGGGGCAGGCGGGAGCACTTTTGGCCGATTATCTGGCGCCTTACCGCGGTTTGGCTTTGGCCGGATATATGGCGATGCGTACCGAGGCCGACCCGATCGAGGCAATGCGGGCGCATGAAGGGCCGGTCTGCGTGCCGGTGATTGTGGGCGCGGGGCAGGCCTTGCGGTTTCGGCAATGGACGCCGGGCTGCGAGATGGTGGTGGGCGAATTTGGCGCGCAGATCCCCGCTGAGGGGGCCTGGATTGAGCCCGAGGTTTTGATCGTGCCCTTGGTTGGATTTGACGCGCGTGGCTACCGTCTGGGCTATGGCGGCGGGTTTTATGACCGCAGTCTTGAGGGCCTTCGGGCGCGGCGCGGGGCTGTGGCGGTGGGCTTTGGCTTTGCCGCACAGCAATTGGGCGAGGTGCCGATTGACAGCTATGACCAGCGCTTGGATGCGATGGTGACGGAGCTGGGGGTTTTGCGCTTTGGGTGAGGCTGCTGTTTAAACAAGAACAGGGCTCTGCCGCTGTGAGGGGAAGAAGGGGGCTCTGCCCCCGGGGCGCTTTGCGCCCCTCCCCCGGGATATTTTAGGACAGATGAAAGGCGCGCGCAGACGCGGTCTTTGGGGCTATTTGGCGATATGTTCTTGTTTGACAAACAAATTGTTCCAAGCGCGGTCGATCAGCTCGGGGCTCATGTGATAGGGCAGACCCTCGAAATCGCAGACTGCGATCATCTGATCGATCAGGAAGGTCGGCTGATAGTTGGCGAAAGTGTTTTGGATGGTGGGATATTTGTTTTTGAGCAGGTGCAAAAGCGCTGCCTCATCCAGCGCCATGCCCTTTTTCTTGGCGACCATGGCGAAGATTTTCAGGAACATTTCTTGGTTGGGTCCGTCGATTTTGATTTTGAAGAAGATCCGGCGCAGCGCCGCTCCGTCGAAGATTTCATTGGGGTGGTAGTTGGTGGAGAAGATCACCAATGTGTCGAAGGGGACGGTGAATTTCTCGCCCGATTGCAAGGCAAGGATGTCGCGGGATTCCTCGAGCGGCACGATCCAGCGGTTGATCAGCTTTTGCGGTGGCTCGGCTTGGCGGCCAAGGTCGTCGACGATGAAAACGCCGCCAGAGGCTTTGAGCTGTAAAGGGGCCTGGTAGGTGCGCGCGATCGGGTTGTATTTCAGATCGAGCATATCAAGGGTCAGCTCGCCGCCGGTGATCACTGAGGGGCGATCGCAAAGCACATAGCGGTTGTCGTAGCGGTTGCCACTGCGGCGCAGGGCATTGGGGTCGTCGACCGAGGATTCTGCGCGTGAATGCACGATGGGATCGTAAACCGTGATGACTTGGCCGGCGTAGTCGATGGCGCGGGGGATGTAGATCTTATCGCCCAAAGCGGCGCGAATGCCGTTGGATATTGAGGATTTGCCATTGCCGGGTGGGCCATACATCAGCACCGAGCGGCCAGAGGTGACAGCGGGGCCGAGGTTGGCGATCAGATCGGGGGGCAGGATCAGATGGCCCATGCTTTGCAGCAATTGCGCCCGTGTGAGTTTGATGTCGCGCACCGATTGGCGCTGCATTTGTGCTGCATAGGCCGCAAGCGGCACCGGCAAGGCACCATAATATTCTGATTGCGCCAGCGCGTCGAGCGCGCGGTCTTTGCCGGCTTCGGTCAGCTGATAGCCCATCTCGGCAGTGGTGGCGCTGGCGTTCAGCGTGCCCTTGGCTTCGATCAGACGTTGGCCTCGGGCGGCGTCGATCAGCTCTTGTGTCAGGTTCACGGGCAAGGCGATGGCACGGGCAAGGTCGCTGACCAGATCGAGGTTCATCCGGAACATGGTTTTCAGCAGGATGTTGCGCATCATCACCGGAGCAATGCCGGTCTCGGACAGGCTGCGCGGTTGCGACGGGGCTTGAACCCCAAGGGGAGTGTGCAGGGTCATCTTGTGGCCTCTTATGCGGATTGCCCCATCACAAGCGATGAGGCAGAGCCGTAAGAAACTCTAGAAAAGCGGCAAGACTAGGGCCAAAAGATAGAAGATAAGTGTCGCCGAAAGCGTGGTGCCAAAGGGAAAGCCCGGATGGGTCCAGCTTTTCCAATCGGGGGTTGCCTTGCGAAACGGCGGGATGGCCTTGAGCAGGCGGTGGGCGGCAAAAGCGCCAAGCGAGCAGGCAACATAGATCATCGACAGTCGCGCCAGATCGGCATGGATAAAGGCGGGTGCCATGGCTGCGGCAAATTTCGCATCGCCGCCGCCGATCAGCCCGGCTGCATTCATCACAAAAGTCACCACCAGCACCGCAGCGCCAAGGCCAAGCCCCAGCGCCCAAAGCTTGAACGGCACCACCAGCAGCCCGACCAGCAGCCAGACTGCCAGCATCACCAGCGAGGCTTGATTGGGGATGCGCATAAATTTCAGGTCGCTGAACGAGACCCAAAAGCCGATGAAAAGCGCAAAGGGCAGCAGGGCTGCGGCGGCAAGTGGGCTGATCATCTGAATTAGCCTCCCAAGGCGGTGAGACTGCGCTCGGCGGCCTCGAAATAGCTGGGGGCGGTATCGACGGCCGAGCGCAACAGGTCTTTGCCAACGCTGACATCGCCCTGTTTGACCGCAGCAAGACCGGCGGTATAAAGCAGCTGCGCGCGTTCTTGTTGGGTCATGTTGACCACGGGCATATCGTATTTATGTTGGCCCGCGCGGGCAAGGACGAGGTTGTTTTTCGCGGTGAACAGCTGCGGCTCATAGGTCAGGGCCTGCAAGAACAAGCGCTCGGCCCCGGCATTGTCGCCACGCGTCAGCTTGGAGAAGCCCCAGTTGTTATAGACGCCCGAGGGCCTTGTGGTCAGCCCCGCGGCGATTTCATAAAAGCTGTCGGCCTTCTTCCAGTTCTTTTTCGAATCCGCAACCATGGCTTCAAGGCGATAGCGCTCGAAGGTTTCAAAGGTGGGCGGCACGCTGTTCAGGCTGGCCTCTGCTGCCGCCCAATTGTTGATGCGGATCTGGGCATCGGCAAGGTTGACGCGGTCTTCATTGCTGCCTTCGGGCGAGGCGATGATCGTCGCCCAAACCGCAATCGCCTGATCGGCTTTGCCCGCGCGCACCAGCGATTTTGCCAAACCGCGTTTGAGGTCGATTCGGCTTGGGTTTTCGGCGGCGGCTTTGCTGAAATAGGCGACGGCCTCGGAGGGATCGCCAACGGTCAGCATGATCTCTGACAGGTTGGAGTCGTCGGTCAAATTCACCGAATGCAGGGCGGCTTTGGATTTTGCGTCGCTGTTTGCCCCGACACATCCGGCAAGCGCCAAGGCGCCGCACAGGCAGGGGGCAAGGAAGGGGATCTGGCGCATTTTGCGTCCTTTGGCGTTGCTGCTCGGGTGTTATAATTGCGAGAGCAGGACGTAAGTACCTTGCCCTCGCCTAACGAGTTTCATCACGGGCTTTTTCAAATTGCCCGAAGTATAGACCTCGGCCTCGCTTTGGGCGATAGCACGCTTCAGATTTTCGCGGATCGAGTCTGTTTCGCCACTGTCGAGCGCGAAGGCGCGTTGAAACAGCACCCTTGCCTCGCCGATCTGCCCCTGCTCCATCCGCACCACGCCCAGATTGTTCAGCGCGGGCACCAGAGTTTGATCGGCTTCGACGGCGCGCCGCAAGATCTGCTCGGCTTGACCCAGCCGACCCAGATGCAGATCAGCGGTGCCAATCGAGGCCAGCACATCTGCGCTCATGCCCTGTTCGGCGGCGGCGCGCAGATAGGCGCGTAGCGCCAGGTCATATTCCCCCGCAGCCATCAGACGGTGGCCCACCAAAAGCCCATCGACCGCTTTGGCCCGCCCATTGGTGCCGTAGGGCGTGTTGCGCTCGACGTCCGAGGCCCCTAGGCCTTGGCTGCTTTGGCAGGCTGTCAGGGCCGAAAGCATCATCACGGCCCAAGCCAGTGCCTGTGGTGCGATCACTTAGCCCCCCCCGTTGAAACTCGCTGAAATACCTGCCACTGCGGGCCCGATCAGGATAATCAGCAGCGGCGGCAAGGTAAACAACATAGTGCCAAGGGTCAGTTTGGCGGGCAGTTTGTTGGCCAATTCTTCGGCGCGCATCACCCGCTTGTCCCGCATTTCGGCAGAATAGACCCGCAGCGCATCCGACATCGAGGTGCCGAAGGTGGCTGATTGGATGAGCGTGGTGACAAAAGACGAAATATCCGGAATCCCGACGCGATCCGACATGTCTTTCAGCACTTTGGCGCGTTCTTTGCCGGCCTTGACCTCTTGTGAGACCATGTCGAATTCATCGGCAAGGGCAGGATAGCCCGCGCGGCTTTCCTTGGCGATGCGATTGACCGATTGATCCAGAGATTGCCCCGCCTCGACACAGACCAGCATCAGATCCAACGCGTCAGGAAAGCCCGAGACGATTTCCTTTTCCCGTTCTTGCGCGCGTTTGGTGATCCAATACATCGGCAGGTAATAGCCCGCAGCACCCGGAATCAGCGTGGTCATCACCATAGATTGCGTAGAGGGGGCGGCGTCGCCATTGCCAAGCAGTGTATAGATCAGTCCCAGCAGCAAAAAGCTGACCCCCAGCACCATCTGCGCAAAATGGAAGGTGCGCACAGCGTTTTTGTTACGATAGCCTGCGCGCACCATTTTCATCCGCGCCGCCGACATCTCTTCGGCGTTTTGCGGCTCGAGAAAGCTGGCGAATTTCTCTAGCTTATCAGCCTTGGTGCCCGCGCGCAGACTGGCGCGATCCAGCGCCAACGGCTTTTTATCGGCCGATTGCCGCAGCGCTTTGATCTTGTCAAAAGGCTCGACCGGCTTTTTCAACAACACCGGCAGCGAGCCTGCAATCAGCAGCACTGCCAGCCCCAAAAGTCCGATTACCGGCCCGATATCGCCAAACAAGGTGGTTAAGCTGTCGGAAACTGTGCCCAAGAACGTCATAGCGGCCTCATACTTTGATATCTACCATGATCCGCATGAAGATCATGTTGATCACCAAAAAGACCCCAACAGTGATCAGCGCCGGTATCCAATAGGGGCTGTCTTGCACTGCATCGTAATAGTCGGGTTTCAGCATTTTAATGGTGACAACTGCCCCCAGCGGAAAGGCCGAAAGAAAGCCGCCAGACCATTTCGCCTCGGCTGTGATGGCTTTGACGCGGCGAAACAGTTTAAACCGCGCGCGGATTACCTTGGCCAGACCTTCCAGAATTTCTGCCAGATTGCCGCCGGCGGTCTGTTGGATGTTCACCGCCACCGCCAGAAACCGCAGATCCTGGTTGTCCATCCGCTCGGCAAAGGCTTTGAGGCTTTCGGCAATATCGCGTCCATAGGCGGCCTCGTCGGCAATCAGGCCAAATTCGGTGCCCAAAGGATCGGACACCTCTTTCGCGACAATGCCGATTGCAGAGGAAAACGGATGGCCGACGCGCAGCGAGCGCACCATCAGCTCGACCGCATCGGGCAGTTGCTCCTCCATCAAGGCGATGCGCTTTTTGGCTTTGCCATTAACCCAGAAATACACGCCGCCCACGCCAAGGCTGATCGCAACCCCTGCACAGATTGGCGCCGAAGCCGAGGTGGCGATGCTAAAGCCAACAAAGCTGGCCGCACTGATGGCTGCCATAATCATCACCAATTGCAGAGGGGTAAAGGCAATATTGGCCTTTTGCGCCTTGGTCGCCAGCAATGAATACAGCGGGATGCCGCGCGAATTCATATGCTGGCTGATCTCTTTGCGCAGCTGTTCCAGCACCTGTGCGCGGTTGTTGTTGGATTTTTCCAGGAGCGCCAAGCGACGATTGACGCGGTTGTTTAGGTTGATGGAATTGCCAAAGACCGCAAGATAAAGCGCGCCCACCAGCATGGGCACGGCGGCAAAGATCAGAAGGTAGATCAGCGGAGCGGCTTCTAATGTCATGATAAACCTTACAAAATGGGGTCGTAAATCGAGGCGGGTAAATCATAGCCCCATTGCCGAAAGCGGTCAGCGTAATGCGAGCGCACACCGGTGGCATTAAAGCGGCCGATGATAGTGCCATTGGGCTCGACGCCCAGGCGTTCGTAGCGAAACACCTCTTGCATCGAGATCACCTCGCCCTCCATGCCGGTGATTTCGGTGATCGAGACCATACGGCGCGAGCCGTCTTGCAAGCGCGAGGCCTGCACGATCAAATTCACCGCCGAGGCGATTTGCGAGCGCACGGCCTTGAGCGGCATCTCGATCCCGGCCATAGCAACCATGTTTTCAAGCCGCGAGATGCCATCGCGCGCCGAGTTGGCGTGGATCGTGGTCATCGAGCCATCATGGCCGGTGTTCATCGCTTGCAGCATGTCGATGACCTCTTCGCCACGGGTTTCGCCCACGATGATGCGATCAGGCCGCATCCGCAGCGCGTTGCGCAGACAGTCGCGCTGGGTGACAGCCCCCTTACCTTCGACGTTGGCAGGGCGGCTTTCCATCCGGCCAACGTGGATCTGTTGCAGCTGAAGTTCGGCGGTGTCTTCGATTGTCAAAACCCGCTCGGTGTTGTCGATAAAGGACGACAGTGCGTTCAGCGTCGTGGTCTTGCCCGAACCGGTGCCGCCCGAGACGATGACATTCAGCCGACACGAGACCGCCGCTTGCAGATAAAGCGCCATCGCATCGGTAAAAGCGCCAAAGCGCACCAGATCAGGGATGCCCAGTTTCTCTTTCTTGAACTTACGAATCGAGACCAGACTGCCATCCACCGCCACCGGCGGCACCATACAGTTAAACCGCGAGCCATCTTGCAGGCGCGCGTCGCAATAGGGATTGGATTCGTCCACCCGCCGCCCGACAGCCGAGACGATTTTATCAATGATCCGAAGCAGATGGCGTTCGTCTTTGAACGTGATGTCGGTCAATGTTAGCTTGCCCGCCCGTTCAACAAAAATCCGGTTTGGGCCATTCACAAGAATATCGTTAACCGTCTCATCCTTTAGCAAAGGCTCCAGCGGGCCAAGCCCCATCACCTCGTCATAAAGCTCTTGGTTCAACAGATTGCGGTCTTCACGCGGCAGCACCGCCGAAAGCTCTTCCAAGGCCTCGGCCGAGATTGCGGCTATTTCGGCCTTGAGTTCGGCTTCAGAGGCGGTCTCGAGCGCGGCAAGGTTAAGATTTTCCAGCAGGCGCTTGTGCAGCTCTTGCTTTAGCTGGCCCAGCCGTTCTTTGCGCTTTTTCTCTTTGTCTGCGGCGGTGACTTCGGCCGTGGGGCGTGCCGGTGCGCTGACGGGCTTGGCCGCTGTCGCGTCAAGTTTTGGCTGTGGCGCTACCAAAGCCGCGGTCTGTGCCGCAACCGCGGCATTGATTACAACGCCATGAGGCGCGCCGCCCTGTGGTTCTGGCTTTTTGAAACGCGAAAACATCGTAATCCCCTTTGTGCGCTTGTGCGCTTATGCCTTGGCCTGTTCCGCGATTTTGTTCAGATCAACCAGCGTTTTGGCCAGCTTTGCGATGTCTTTGCGCAGTGGGTTCTTCGCGGCAGTTTCAGCCAGTGGCAGGCCGTGGTCATTGGCTTGACTGATCTGTGAGCCGCCATCGGGCAGCTGCGCTTCGATCGAGATATCCAGGCTTTCGGCCATGCGTTTGACGCGTGATTTGCCAGAAAGATCGGTGAATTTTGGCGCGCGGTTCAGCACAAAGCGCAGCTTTTCATGTGCCAGCCCCTCGGCCTTCAGCGCGCGGTTCAGCCGTAGCACGTTTTGCGCCGAGCGCAGATCCAGATCCATCAGCGCAAAATAGACATGCGCCGCCCCCAGCACGGTTTCGGTCCAAGCGACGATGGTTTTGGGCATGTCGATCACGACATAATCAAAATTGGCACGCGCCATATCCAAAAGGCGGGTGATGTCCTCGGCGCTGACAATATCAAGCGGCAGCATATCGGCAGGGGCGGTCAGCACATGCAGCCGATCTTTAAAGGTCTGCATCGCGGCCACCAGCGAGTCGCTGTCAGCGTTCGCAACATCTGACAAAAGCTCGAACACTGCCTCTTTGCGCGGCAGATCCAGATAGGTCGCAACCGCACCATATTGAAAATCAAGATCCAACAGGCAGACGCGCAGCGGCTCTGCCTTCTCGACGCAGGCAAGCTCCCAAGCCAGATTAACTGCGAAATTCGAGGCCCCGCAGCCCCCCGCCAGCCCGTGAACAGGTAAAACCACCGCATTCCGGTCGCCCTTGGCCTTAAAGCTGGCGCCGGTTTCGGGCGGGGGGGGAGCGGCTGCATGAACCGGGGCTGCGGCGGCGCTGGGCGCGGGAGCTGGACTTTGCAACCGCGCAATCACCTCTTGCAACATGCCTTGGGGCAAGGGATAGGGAACGAATTCCTCGGCCCCCAGCCGCAACAGCTGATGCAAAGCCACCGGACCCAATTGATCGACAACCAAAATCGCTCTGATTGCTTTGGATTTGGCACAGCGCAGGATGTCGGAAATCAGCGCCAGATCGGTCTCGTCGGCAGCATTCACCGCAAGCGCGACAAAGCGCAGCGTCGCGGCCTCGGGTTGCTCAAGAAAGCTCAACGCGTGATCAAAGCTAAGATCGCCCCAGTTTTCCCCCAGCGCATCTTCCATTTCGTCGATCAACATCTCGAAATTCTGCACATCCCGCGAGATCGTGCAGGCCAAAATCGGCGCGGGCTCGGGCTGCAAAGTTGCAAGGTTTGTCATCGTCACATCGTTCCTATCTTGCCATCGAGGGTGCCGACTGCATGGCCGCAGCACTTGGCTTCCTGTGACTGCAAGATCGTTGACGAAGGTGGCGAGATTGGGGCTAAAATCGCGTCAATCTTTGATTTTAGCGCGATTAGCCGCCTGCGGGTTTCAGCGCCGAGGTGGTTTCGGAATTGTTCGGATGCGCCCGAGTCGCGCTTTCGACATATTCGCGCATCACAACGGCTGCGAATTTGCCGCTGGTGATGTCGGGGCTGCGCGCCACAAAGCCGGTGACTTCAGTGACCGTGCGGCGGTTGCGCGCTTCGGGGGCGGTGGTTTGGATCAGAGGATGGCTTTCCCCATAAGAGGCCACCGCTTCAAGCCGTGCCGAGCCGATGCCAAGGCCAGTCAGATAGCTGACAGCGGCGCGAGCGCGGCGCAGGCCCAAGGCTTGGTTTTGGCGCGCAGAGCCGACCAGATCGGTATGGCCATAGACGCGAAAGCGCACTTCGGGGAACTGACGGATCCAGCTTGCCTGTTGGGCCAGAACGGCGCGGGCTTCGGCGCTAAGCTCGGCCGAATTGGTGGCAAAGGTAATGGTATTTGGCACCTCTGCGGCAAAGCGCTGCGCCAGCTGTTGTGATAAGTTGCGTTGGCCGGACATGATTTGGCTGTTTAGCATGCTTGGATTGCCAAATCCGCCCTCATCCACCTCATAGCCCGCCTCGCGGTCAAAGCTGGCGGCAGAGCATCCGGCAAGCGTGGTAAAGGTAAGCGCAATCAGAGCAAAGGGGCGCAACTTCATCATCTATTCCATCACATAGCCGTAAGAGCCGCTGAAATCTTGCCGCGCGACTTCGCCCGCAGCGCCTTTCTGAGGCCGCGCAACTTGGCCGTTCAGGAACAGATCGCGCTCGGAGGGGATTTTGACACGGTCGGTCGGCAACACAAAAGCCTCGCCGCGGGTGGGGGTGACCAGATGCGGTGTGACAATGATCACCAATTCGGATTGCTTGCGCGCGTAATCAGCCGAGCGGAACAGCGCCCCCAGCACCGGAATATCACCCAGCCAAGGCACTTGGCTGGCCAGATCGGTGAAATCATCTTGCAACAGCCCCGCGATGGCAAAGCTTTCGCCGTCGCGCATCTCGACTGTGGTCGAGGTTTCGCGGCGCTTGAAGGCGTTGACGCTGACGCCGCCGGTGGTGAGGGTGGTGGTGGTGTCGATCGAAGACACTGCGGCGTTGATGGTCAGATTGATATTGCCATCTTCAATCACCAAGGGGGTAAAGTTCAGCTCGACGCCAAAGGGCTTATATTCGACGCTGACCGCGCCAGAGCTTTGAGTTACCGGAATGGGATATTCGCCGCCTGCCAGAAACTTGGCCTCTTGGCCTGAAAGCGCAGTCAGATTGGGCTCGGCAAGCGTGCGGACAAAGCCTTTGCTTTCAAGCGCTTCCAGCAGAACGCCAAATTCAAGCCCCCCGAGACCACCACCCAATAAGATCCGTCCACTCGCTTGGTTGGCCGAGGTCAGTGTCGAGGAGGCGCCGCCATTGAGCAGCGCAGTCAGGTTCGAGGTTTGCGCCAATTGGCCGGTGCCGCCGATCAGCCCGCTGGTCGAGCCGCCCGAGATCCCCAGTGAGGCCGAGAGATTTTTCGACACCGAGCGCTGCATTTCGGCAAAGCGCACCTTCAGCATCACTTGTTGCGTGCCGCCGACACTCATCAGATTCGAGACGCGGTCTTGGGCATAGCGCGCGGCCAGATCCAAGGCGCGGTCCAGCTTTGCCGCCGAAGAAACCGTGCCCGACAGAACAATGCCATCATTGGCGGTGCGCACTTCGATATGCTCGCCGGGCAGAATTTGCTGCAAACGTTCCTTGAACTCGGCCACATCGGGCGAGACGCTGACATCGACGTTTGAAATCAGCCTGCCATCAGCGCCAAGCAGCGTCATCGTGGTGCGGCCGGGGGCCTTGCCCAGAACGTAAATCGTCTTATCCGACAGGGTGGATATATCGGCAATACCGGGGTTTGCGATCGAAAGCTCTGCAAAGGCCGTGTCGCTTTCGACCACCACGGCACGGTTCAGCGGCACCTCAAGCGGCTGCGGCGTCGAGCCCTGCATCACGCGCAGCGTTTGCGCCTGCGCCAGCGAAAGCGACGCCGATGCCAGGGCCACGCCCAAACATCCCACCGCGAAGATGCGTCCTATACTCATGGAGCCTGCCTTTTCGATCACGCGTCTGGAGAAGTCATTTTGCGCTTTTCCTATCCTTAAGATGCTACATTTGATCTTTTTTTGCAATAATCAAATGGTTGCAGACCGAAGCTTATGTAAGCGTCCGGTCTGATGGCGCAAAGTTTTGCTGGCCTTGTGCTGGCGACCACAAGTCGTTGTGGTCGCACAACTATCGGCTGCGGCGTCAATTGGTGCAGGGGATCGGCATTTCGATCACTTCTGCGCCTTTTCGGGTTTTGATCGAGCAGGTTTTCGCAAGCGGCTGCACCACCATTGGGGCTGCGACGGTTAAGGCTGGAACAATGCCCAACATGCCTTCGGTGGTGACATCAATCTGGCCGGTAACGGTGTCATCGCCATGCCCCACCAGTGACATCACCAGACGCCCCGTGGCTTGGGCTTGCACCAGACGGCCAACCTGTTCGGGGCTGACGGCGACGGTGACGGTGCGGTTCTGGATCTCGCCGCTGGACGGTTTGGTCTTGGAGTTGTGATCAACTGCGATGATTCGAAGCTGACTTTCGATCAGGCGGGTGATGTCACCGGAATTGCCAGAGACCGACCCTGTCCAATAGACATCGACGCGGTCGCCCGGTTGCAAAAAGTCAGCGGCCTTCACTTCGATAGCAAAGGCGCGTTCGCCCTTGGCGATCGAACCGTTCAGGCCCACTTGTTCGCCTGGCGCCGTGATATTGACCGCCAGCAGGGGTTCAAACTTTTCGATCTGGCGCTGCACAAAGCGGGTTGAATTGGCGGTATCGTCGGGAAAAAGTTCTGATTTCTTAAAGAAAGCCCCGTCTGGAATGGCATTTTTCGGCCAATAGATCAACTGCACATCATCGGGCGTCAGCATCTCGCCATAGTCCTTGGACTTGTTGGCGACATAGATTTCGACCAGCCCGCCTGTCTTGGCAAGAATTGCCTGTTCTTGCTGCATCGCTGATTGGTTCTTGTTGATAAAGCCTTGTACGACATAGACCGCGGCCCCCGCCAAAGCGAGCCCTACGGCCAGCACAAGCCCAAAGATCATCCGCATTTGCTACCCTTTCTTGCAAAGCTTGCCGCCTGGCGGCTTGGCGTGATTATTGATTTTCAAAGCCCACGGGCACCGAACTGACGTCAGCCGAAACCTTGCTGGTTGCGCTTTCGGTGCTAAAGGCAATCGGCTTGAGCGCGACCAGTCCCATGCCGATCACTGCTGCCGAAAGCACGACCCAATCGACGGTGACGGCACCGCTATCGTCGTCTTGAAACACTTTGATGGGGTTCACCATTTGGTCCTCATGACTTGCCCAAAGGGGCTGCTTTGGAAGACTGCGCGTAAAAGGTGGCCCGATTGCGGCACAGCTAAGGAGTTTTCGCGACAGCTTTTGTCCTGGCAATGCTGCCGCTCAAAAGCCTTGCAAGCAAAAGGCCGCATCCCGTCCCGGATGCGGCCTGCACCTGTGTCAGGTGATGTTCAAAGCTTACTTGCTTGCAGCTTCATAGCCCGAGGACCGCGCCGACAAGTCAGTGACCACGGTGTCGCCCAGGGTGCTGATACCGCCGCCAACGGTTTTCATCACAACCATGCCAAGGCCAACGATGGCTGCGGTCAGAACGACCCAGTCAACCGTCACAGCGCCCGACTCGTCGGATTTGAAGTTCTTGAACAGTTTGCGGAGTTTCAAAGTCATCATAATAAGTCCCTTTCCAAGGTTTGCTTTTCTATACCGATCCGGTTGGTTCTGCGCCGCTCTCTGTTTCGTCGCTGCCGTTCGGTATGCCCCTATATGCACCTCTAAACGTGGCCAGACTTCGGCCTGCGCGGGACAATTTAAGGACAATCAATATATTCTTAAGTATTTTATAACACTCTGAAGGATATAGGTTATTTTTGGGTTAACCTGGCCTTGACGTTGAATTCCGGCGTGTCCTTTGCGCCGATTTGGGCGAAATTGCCGCAATCTGGGGCAAATTCCGTAGAAATTTCCGCATCGCTCTGCGAAAAACGTATCAAGGATAACAAGACAGGCGGCATCCAAGGTGGTGCGAGGCAGTTTGGCGGTGGCCACGATGATTCTGTTCAGCCTTGCGCCGCTTGGGGCGCAGGGCCAAGAGCCGTTGGGCGCGGGCTTTGGCTTTAAACGCATCAAGGTTGGTGAGATCGCGGCGGGCAAGCGCATCACCGTGCAGATTGATCCGGCAGAGCAGGCCCGTGTGCTGCAAGCCCTGTCGCGTGCGCAATCAAAGCCCGTCAGCACCCCGCAGGCCGCCTTGGGGCCCGTCGCGCCAGCGCCACCCGCAAAGGCCTTGGCGCGCTATGATTGGTTTTGGCAGGCTGTGGCCCCCGAGCGGGATCAGGTTTCGGGGCGGTTTGAGCTTGCGCTGGCGCAGCTTGCACGCGGCCCAGAGGGCGCGCAGGTTGCCGCGCCGCGGTTGCAGCAGATGCAAGCGCTGGCGCAGCGCTATGGTACCGAGATTTTAAAGGCGACGATTGGCACGCAGGTCTCGCCTGCGCTGGTGCTGGCGGTGATCGGGATCGAAAGCGCTGGTGAGACCACCGCAGAAAGCCAGGCCGGGGCGCAGGGGCTGATGCAACTGATGCCCGCGACCGCCGCGCGCTTTGGCGTGCGCGATTCGCTGGATGCGGTGCAGAACATCAAGGGCGGTGTGGCCTATCTGGATTTTCTGATGCGCAGTTTTAATCGCGATCCGGTGATGGTGTTGGCGGCCTATAATGCGGGCGAGGGGGCGGTGGCAGCCAACAACGGTGTGCCGCCCTTTGCCGAGACCCGCGACTATGTTCCCAAGGTGCTGGCGGCTTGGCAGGTGGCGCAGGGGCTGTGTTTGACACCGCCCGAATTGGTGAGCGACCCTTGTGTGTTCAAGGTGATTGCGGTGGAGGAGTAGGTCAGGCGTGGCGGGGGGCTGTCTGCCCCCCACGGGCCTTGGCCTTTGGCCAAAGCCCTCCCCCCGAGGATATTTTTAGACAGATGAAGGGGGAAGGGGCTGGGTTAGTTGAGGATGGTGGCGAGGGTGGCTGCGCGGAGTTCTGCCTCGGTGACGCCTTCGGCGCATTCGACGATTTTGAGCCCGCCTTCGACGACATCCAGCACGCCGAGATTGGTGATGATGCGGTCAACCACGCCGCGTCCGGTGAGCGGCAGGGTGCAGGCTTTCAGCACTTTGCTTTCGCCGTGTTTCGAGGTGTGATCCATCACCACCACCACGCGGCCGACGCCTGCGACCAGATCCATCGCGCCGCCCATGCCTTTGACGAGCTTGCCCGGGATCATCCAATTGGCCAGATCGCCGTTTTCGGCCACCTCCATCGCGCCCAAGATCGCCATGGCGATTTTGCCGCCGCGGATCATCGCGAAGGATTGCGCGGAATCAAAGAAGGCGGTTTGCGGCAGTTCGGTGATGGTTTGCTTGCCGGCGTTGATCAGATCGGCGTCCTCATCGCCTTCAAGCGGGAAGGGGCCCATGCCGAGCATGCCGTTTTCCGATTGCAGGGTGACCTCGATGCCTTCGGGGATGTAGTTTGACACCAGCGTCGGGATGCCGATGCCAAGGTTGACATACCAGCCGTCTTGCAGCTCTTGCGCGGCGCGGGCCGCCATTTGGTTGCGGTCCCACATTACACGGACTCCTGTTTGCGCACAGTGCGTTGCTCGATGCGTTTTTCGTGTGCGCCTTGCACGATGCGGTGCACATAGATGCCGGGCAGGTGGATGCTGTCGGGGTCAAGCGCGCCAAGCGGCACGATTTCTTCGACTTCCGCGACGCAGACCTTGCCGCAGGTGGCGGCAGGCGGGTTGAAGTTGCGCGCGGTTTTGCGGAACACCAGGTTGCCCGAAGGGTCGGCCTTCCAGGCTTTGACGATCGAGAGGTCAGCGACGATGCCGCGTTCCAAGATATAGTCCTGGCCGTCGAAGGTTTTCACCTCTTTGCCCTCGGCGATCACGGTGCCGACGCCGGTTTTGGTGTAAAATCCGGGGATGCCGGCACCGCCTGCGCGCATGCGTTCGGCAAGCGTGCCTTGGGGGTTGAATTCCAGCTCGAGCTCGCCAGAGAGATATTGGCGCATGAATTCGGCGTTTTCCCCGACATAAGACGAGATCATTTTCTTGACCTGCCGGGTTTCCAGCAGCACGCCAAGGCCAAAGCCGTCAACGCCTGCATTGTTCGAGGCCACGGTCAGACCTTTGGTGCCCGCGTCGCGGATGGCGGCGATCAGCAGTTCGGGGATGCCGCAAAGGCCAAAGCCGCCCGCCGCGATCAGCATATCGTCAAACAACAGCCCATCGAGGGCCGCCGCAGCCGTGGGGTAGATTTTCTTCATGTGCGTCCTCCGCAAACTCTGGTGGTCATAAAAGCAGGGAATGGGGCGGTGTCAATCGCTGCGCTGCGGCGAGGCGGGTTTTCCCCGCCGCTTTGGCGAAAGTGTTGCGGCGTGCAGGCAGGATATTGTTTAGGCCGCAGGAACAGGCTAGGGAAAGGTCAGGGCAGCGCCTGCTGCCTGATGCGCTGTGCGGGCGTGCTGGAATGGTAGACAGACCAGACTTAAAATCTGTTGGGCCTTGTGCCCGTGTGGGTTCGAGTCCCACCGCCCGTACCACCGATCCCACAGCTCTGACGTAGCTTGGGGCAGGCGGGCCGAGTGCGGGCGATTTTTGCCGCAAACCTAAGGAGACATCGCCATGCTGTGGAGTATTCGTGCGCGCCTGAAACCGGCGCTGACGGTGATCGAGATGATCCCGAATGTGCATCGCACGCCAGCTTTGGCGGCGCTGCGGCGGGCGGCTTTGGATGGGCGCTGTGCCACGCTGCGGCTGACGCCAGAGGAGCGCGAGGTTGCGTTTTTTGACGGGCCTGTGCAGCTGATCTCGCCGATCGGGGCGCGGCTGTTGCTGGCGCTTTATCGTGAGGGGCGGATCAAGCTGAAGAAACCTGCGGTGGCAAAACTGCCAGCGCTTGAGGCCTATATCGCGACTGAGGCCGCATTTCTCGCCGAGGTGGCGCAGCTTTTGGCCGAAGAGGACGCCAAGCGCGACCGGCTGGCCTGCATCGTCGCCGATCCGTCTTGCGCACGCGCAGACGAGCTGAGCCCGTTTCTGATTGATAAGGTGATCACTGCCAAGCTTGGCTACGGCGCGCTGGGCCAAATGCAGATCGCAGGGCTTATGTGCCATAAGGAGCTTGCCGACGCCGCCGATCCAAGCCGCGATGGTGATCAAATTCGCTGCTGGTGGCTGGATGCGCAGGGCCATCGCCACGGCGATCTGTGAGCGCGCAGATCAAGGTCTGATGCCGCTTGCGCCATGGTAAGCTAAGGTGATTGCAGGTTAAATTGGAGGCGGGTATCGGAATCGAACCGATCTACATGGATTTGCAATCCAGCGCATAGCCTGCCTGCCCACCCGCCTCAACGTCTTGAGGGAATAGGGGAAAGCGGCGAGGGGTGCAAGGGGGGAAACACACAAAGCCAGCTTGGCGCCAGCTTGAAAATGCAAACGGCCGCCCCGAAGGACGGCCGATTTGATACTGGAGCGGGCGAGGCGATTCGAACGCCCGACCCTAACCTTGGCAAGGTTATGCTCTACCCCTGAGCTACGCCCGCACCGATCGGATGGCCGTGAGATAAGCGAGCAGCACCGCCCTTGCAAGAGCAAAAATGCATAGGCCCAAAGGATTTATCCGCGCACCACCTCTGCCGCCTCAATCAGGCCTTGGGCGATATAATCCAACTCGGCCTCGGTCAGCCGGGTGGGCAAGCGCACATCGCAAGCCCGCATCAACATTGCCCGGGTTTGCGGCAGATCAGGGGCCGGGCCAAGGAATTCCCAGTTCCAAAATGCGCGGGCATTGCCCTCTGACAAACCAAAAACCTGCACCGAGATCTGCCGCTTTTTCGCCTCGGCCTGAAAGGCCAGCGCTTGCGCATCGCTCCAATCACCGCTGAGGTTGAACTGAATGGAATCAGGCGCGCGCTGTTCGGGGGGCAGGGCAGGCGGCACGCGCAGATGCGCCGAGCCGTTCAGCTGCGCCGCCACCCGATCATGGCCCGCACGCCCCTTTGCCACCCGCAGCGCCACCTCGGGCAATTGCGGCCGGATCACCGCCGCCGAAAGATTCTGCATCCGCATGTTGTAAAGCGGCAATTTGTTCTGCCACAGCATAAAGCTGTTCTGCATGCCCGGATGCTTCTTCCAATTGCTCTCATAAGCCCCCGACATGATCACAGCGCGGGCGGCAAGTTCAGGGTCATCGGTGATCAAGATGCCGCCTTCGCCTGCATTCACCAACTTGTAAGATTGAAAGGAAAAACAGCCGATCTTGCCAATCGTGCCAATCGCGCGGCCATGCCACTCGGTGCCAAGACTATGGGCCGCATCCTCGATCACCGGAATGCCGCGCGCCTCACATAGCGCCATGATCGCATCCATATCTGAGGTATGTCCGCGCATATGGCTGATCAAAACCGCATCCGCCCCCTCAAGCTTGGCGGCAAAATCACCGATATCAACGCGGTAATTCTCGCCCACCTCGACCAAAACCGGCAGGCAATCAGCATGCACCACCGCCGAAGGCACCGCCGCAAAGGTAAATGCCGGGATCAAAACCCGTGCGCCCCGTGGCAAATCCAGCGCCTTCAAGGATAAAAACAAAGCTGCTGAGCAGGAGGACACTGCCAGCGCATAACGCGCGCCCAAAAGCGCTGCGAACTCTTGCTCTAAAAGCGCCACTGGCGCCCCTGCTGCAGCCGTGTAGCGAAACAGGTCGCCAGAGCTTAACAACCGATCAATCTCCGCCCGCGCGGCCTGCGGGATCGGTTCGGCATCATAGGTGTTCGGGGCAAGACTTTGACCATCTGGCGTCATGATTGTAGATATCCTTAAAATCATCTTCAGGATCTCTTAAAGACTGCGCGCATGACAGGCCAATGACAAAATTAACACTGCGTTGATTTCCGCCGATTTCATCTTGGTCGAAATATCCCCGCCGGAGGCTTCTGCGGCAAAGGCAAGGAGCCTCCGGCGGGGATATTTTAACCAAGATGAAAGGCTTAGAGCCCTAATTTGTCACGCAGCGAAAACCAGGTCATCGCCAGCACCAACAAGGGCCAGCGCAGACCACCTGCACCGGGGAAGCGCGGTTGTGGCAGGCTTGCCATCAGATCAAAGCCTGCGGATGGGGCGAGGGTGGCCTCGGCCAAGAGTTTACCGGCGAGCGTGGCGATGGCGACACCGTGGCCAGAATAGCCCGAGGCTGAGAGGATATTTGGCGCAAGCTGGGTAAAGCAGGGCATGCGGTTGAGAGTAATCGCGAGCGTGCCGCCCCAAGCATAGTCTATGGGGGTGTCGCGCAGCTGCGGATAGACCGCAAGCATCGGTTTTGACACCGCTTTCAAGATGTCAGGGAAGCGGTAGCCATAGCTTTCGCCACCGCCAAACAGCAGGCGGTTGTCTTCGGACAGGCGCCAATAGTTCACCACGAACTTGGTGTCGGCCACGGCGATGGGCTGCGACAGGATCTGCGCCGCCTGCGCCCCCAAGGGTTTGGTGGCGATGATGAAGTTGTTGATCGGCATCACTTTTGCCGCGACCTCGCGGTTGAGCCCGCCAAGATAGCCATTGGCTGCGAGGATAACATGGTTGCAGCTGACTTGGCCCTGCGCGGTTGTCACCAAGGGGTGTGGGCCTTGGTCCAGTGCGAGGACTTCGGACAGCTCGAAGATCTGCGCGCCCGCATCTTTTGCGGCTTTGGCCAGGCCGATGGCAAAGTTCAGCGGGTGGATATGGCCCGCTCCATGATCAAGATCGCCGCCTTGATAGGCCTGTGAGCCGATTAGGCTGCGGATGGCGCTGCGGTCCAGCGGTTCGATCTGGTCATAGCCATAGTCTTTCGCCAGTTTCGCCGCATAGGCGTGGGAGTGGCGCACCTCGGCCTCGCTCCAGCAGGCATGTGCGACGCCTGGGTGAAAGCTGACGGGCATCGCGTGGGTGGTGATCAGATCGCGCACCAGTGCTTTGGCGTCTTGCGCCAGATCCCAGAGCCTGTGGGCGGCGTCCACCCCCATGGTGTTTTCCAGCCAGTCTTGATCTTGGCGCTGGCCTGATCCAACCTGCCCGCCGTTGCGGCCAGAGGCGCCAAATCCGACCCGATGCGCTTCGAGCACCACCACCCGCAGCCCCTTTTGCGCCAGATGCAGGGCGGCTGACAGGCCGGTATAGCCCGCGCCAATGATGCAGACATCAGCGCTGACAGCCTCTTGCAACTGCGGGAAGGGCGCAAGATCGCTGCGGGTGGCGGCGTAATAGGACTTGGGGTATTGCCCCGCGTCGTCATTGGCGTGCAGAAGGTTCATCTTAGACGCTCAGCAGCAGATGCTCGCGCTCCCATGGGCTGATCACCTGCAAGAACTCTTTGTATTCATTGCGCTTGACCGAGGTGTAGACCTTAACAAAATCTGCCCCCAGCACCTCGCACAGCGCTGCGTCTTCTTGCAGCAGATCCAGCGCGTCGGCCATATTGGTGGGGATATCGTCGCTGTCGATATAGGCGTTGGTCTTGAATTCGGGGCGGGGCTGCTTTTTCTCCATCAGGCCTAGGTAGCCGCAGGCCAGCGTGGCTGCGATGCCGAGATAGGGGTTGCAATCCATCCCCGGCAGGCGGTTTTCGATGCGCCGCGCCGAGGGGGACGAGATTGGCACCCGCAGCCCTGTGGTGCGGTTGTCACGGCCCCATTCAAGGTTAATCGGGGCTGCGAAATCGGGCACATAGCGGCGGTAGCTGTTCACATAGGGCGCAAGCAGGGCGATGGCGCCGGTCAGGTGGTTCTGCATGCCGGCGATGCAGTGTAAAAACGCCTCGGTCTCTTCGCCTTTTTTGTCCGAGAAGATGTTCTTGCCGGTTTTGCTGTCGATCACCGAGGTGTGGATATGCATGGCTGAACCCGGCTCTCCGGCGATGGGTTTTGCCATGAAGGTGGCAAAGCAATCGTGGCGCAGCGCGGCCTCGCGGATCAGGCGTTTGAAGAAGAACACATCATCGGCCAGCCGGATCGGGTCACCATGGGCAAGGTTCAGCTCGATCTGACCCGCGCCGCCTTCTTGCAAGATGCCGTCGATTTCAAGGCCTTGGGCTTCGGCGAAATCATAGATGTCGTCGATCACCTTGCCGTATTCATCCACCGCCGAGAGGCTATAGGCCTGCTTGCCCGCAGCCCTGCGGCCCGAGCGGCCCATTGGCGGGATCACTGGCTGGTTGGGGTCGATGTTGCGCGCGGTCAGGAAAAACTCCATCTCGGGGGCGACAACCGGCGTCCAGCCTTGATCGGCATAAAGCTGCATCACGCGGCGCAGCAGGTTGCGCGGCGCAAAGGGCACCAGATTGCCTTGCTGATCCTTGGCGTCATGGATGACTTGCAAGGTCACATCCGCCGTCCAAGGTGCTGCTGTGGCGGTGGTAAAATCAGGCTCGAGGATCATGTCTGGTTCGGTAAAGGCGTCAAAGGGGCTGTCGGCCCATTCGCCCGTGATGGTCTGCAAAAAGATCGAGTTTGGCAGGAAGTAGTTGGTTTGATGCGCGAATTTCGCAGCAGGCATGGCTTTGCCGCGCGCCACGCCGGCGATATCGCCGATCACGCATTCCACTTCGTCCACACGACGGCCTGCGATGTAGTCTCGGGCTGCCTCGGGCAGTTGGTCGGTCCATTTCGACATGGGTCACACTATTTTTGCGGGTTACCCTTGGCCTGATGGCAAAGGGCTTAGCTGCGTTTGGCCTGAAAGAAGGCCGCGATGCGGGCGGCCATGGTGGCAGAATTCAAAGGGTCGGAAAGCCGTGCGGTGGCGCTGTCCAGCAGCGGTTGCGGCACCACGCCGCGCCCGCGCGTCTGCGCCAGACCATCAACAAAGGCGGATTCAAATTCGGGATGCGCCTGCACCGTAAAGGCGCGGTCGTCGTAAAGCAGGGCCGCATTTTCGCAAAAGGCATTGCGCCCCACCACCCGCGCGGCTTCGGGTTTTTGCGTCACCTGATCTTGGTGCCAAGCGTTCAGCGTGATCTTTTCGCCTTCAAAATCATAATCGGTCGCCCCTGCCGCCCAACCGCCGGCAAACTTTTCGACCCGCCCGCCCATGGCTTGGGCAATGATCTGATGGCCAAAGCAAATCCCCACCAGCGGCACATGGGCTGCGTAGGCGTCGCGAATAAAGGCCTCCAGCGGCGGGATCCAAGCGTGATCTTCATAGGCGCCATGCCGCGAGCCGGTGATCAGCCAGCCGTCGCAGGCCTGCACATCGGCGGGAAACTCTCCGTCCACGACGCGAAAGCTGCGAAAGGCGAAACCGTAGCCCGCCAGCAGCCGTTCGAACATATCGGGATAATCTCCCGATTTTTCGATCAAAACATCGGGAGCTTGGCCAGTTTGAAGGATGCCGATCAGCATAGGAATTCCGCTTTGCAAGGTCGTCTTAGCTAACGCAGCCTCCCCCCTTGCGGTCAAGGGGGGAAGATGCTTGTCGAGGTTACACGGTATCGAGATAAAGTTCGATCAGCTCTTGCGCGTTCAACTCGGCGGTATAGTGCAGCTCTTGCCGTTTGGTCGACACAAGGTTCTTGATCAACTCGGGGTGCAGAAAGCGCGGCACGATGGTGCTTTGTTCCAGCGCGTCGATGGCTGCGGCCCAAGTCGTTGGAATCTCGGGCAGACCGTCGATGGCATAGGCATTGCCGACAATCGGCGATGGCGCCTCCATCTGATGTTCGATCCCGTCAAGCGCCGAGCCAAGGATCGCAGCCAGCATCAGATAGGGGTTCACATCGCCGCCTGCCACGCGGTGCTCGATCCGGCGCGCGGCGGGGTTGCCGGCGGGAATGCGAATGGCCGCGGTGCGGTTTTCATAGCCCCAAGCGATGGCGGTGGGGGCGTGTTTGCCCGGCACCAAACGCTCGTAGCTGTTTTGATGCGGTGCAAAGATCAGCGCGGAATCATGCATCGCGTTCAAGCAGCCCGCAACCGCATGTTTCAGCGCAGCCGTGCCCTTGGGCCCGCCGCTGTCAAAGATATTCTCGCCCTTCTCATCCAATATTGAGAAATGCGTGTGCAGACCCGACCCCGAATACTCGGGATAGGGTTTCGCCATAAAGCTGGCGGCAAAGCCGTGGCGGCGCGCCAGACCTTTCACCAACATCTTGAAGAACAAGGCATCATCGGCGGCGCGCAGGGCATCGTCGCAATGCATCAGGTTGACTTCAAACTGGCCCAAACCAGCCTCGGAGGTCGAGGTGTCGGCGGGAATGTCCATCGCCTCGCAGGCGTCGTAAAGGTCGGTGAAGAAGGTGTCAAAAGCGTCAAGCGCGCGGATCGACAGCGTCTCTGCGGCCTTGCGGCGCTTGCCAGAGCGCGGACTTGCCGGCACCTGCATGGTCTTGCCGGAATCGTCGATCAGGAAAAACTCCAGCTCGATCGCGCAAACCGGCGTCAGCCCGCGCGCCTTATAGCGGTCAACCACAGCCCGCAGCGCATGGCGCGGATCACCCTCGTAGGGCGTGCCGTTTTCGCGAAACATCCAGATCGGCAGCAGCGCTGTTGGCGCCTCGAGCCAAGGCATCGGCATAAAGCCACGCTCGGTTGGGCGCAGGATGCCGTCTTGGTCGCCCTGTTCAAAAACCAAAGGGCTGTCGTCGATATCTTCGCCCCAAATATCAAGGTTCAGCACCGAAAATGGAAAGCGGGTGCCGTTCTTAACCACATTATCTGCATAGCGGGCGGGCACGCGTTTGCCGCGGGCTTGCCCGTTCAAATCCGCCGCAGCGACACGAATTGTGCGCACGTCGGGATGCTTTCTCAGCCAATCTTTCATCATGTTTTCCAGGAGAGCACGCCACCTGCCACACATGCCGAAACCGGCCAGCGGAAGGTTTGGATCATGCCCTTGACCCTATCCTTTTGCATTGATCCCGGCGGCTGCCGTTGTAGCAGTCCCGCAATTTGATCAAAAATAGCTTACTATCGGAGCAACTGCGGACGCAAGCGAATTCTGCTTTGCTCGTTTTGCGGCAAATGTCGGTTCAAATGCCGGTTCACCCGACCAAACCCCCAGATCACGATCAGCGTCAGGATCACAAAGTAAAACGCGATGATCGGATAGGGGATAAAGGGGTTAAAGGTCTTATCGGCAAAATAGTTGGCGTAATAAAGCGCATCGCCCATCTGCCCAAAGGCCGGAAAGCCCGAGAAAAACACCAGCGTCGTCGATTGCAGCATGAAAATCGCTTCGTTGGTATAGCTGGGCCAAGCCAGCCGCAGCATGGTGGGCCATTGCACACGGGTGAATTTCTTCCATCCAGTCAGACCATAGGCCTCGGCAGCCTCTAGATCGCCCTTGGGAATCGATTGCAGCGCGCCGTAGAAAATCTCGGCCGAATAGGCGGCAGTGTTAAGAAACAACACGATCAGCGCCCCCGCCCAAGCCCGCGTCAGCCAAGAGGTTTCCACCGTCAGCCCCAGCAGATGAACGCCCGAGCGTGGCAGCAAGACCAGCAGCTCGTAGGCCAAAAAGAACTGGATAAACAAGGGCGAGCCGCGAAACACAAACACAAACCAATCGGCCGGTTTGCGCAGCAAGGGGCTGTGGGCAATGCGGGCAAGCGCCAGCATATTGGCCAGAAAAAAGCCAAAGAACAGCGCCAAGATTGCGAAATAGACGTTCCAGATCAGCCCTGATCCGATCAGGGTGAACTGTTGGCACAGGGTAAAATCGGTGCGCGGCAACAGCTTGGCCCCGATCCCGATCGAGCGCAGGCCATAGTCTGCGATGGTGTCGATGCAGCTCATGCCAAAGCCCTCCGCTGCGCTTCGCCTGCGGCGGTGGCTTGACCCTTGGACAGCCGCGCCGAGATGCGGGTCAGCACGATTTCAGAGCCTTTGGTCATCAGCAGGTAAAACACCAAAAGCCCAAGGAAGTAATAAAGCCGCCAATCTGGATGCGCATAGGCATAGGCCGAGGTCTTGGTGCCGCCCAATTCGCGGGCGTAATAGACGATGTCTTTCACCGACAGCAAAAACAGCAGCGGCGTGGCTTTGATCAGCACCATCCACAGATTGGTCAGGCCGGGCAGGGCATAGACCCACATCTGCGGCACCAGAATGCGGCGAAAAACTTGGCGTGGCGTCATGCCATAGGCCTCGGCGGTTTCCAGCTGCGCGCGCGGCACGGCTTGCATCGCCCCCGACAGCACATGGGTGACAAAGGCGCCAAAGACGATGGCGAATGTCACCACCGCAAGGAAAAAGCCATAGGCCTGATAGGCAAAGGGCGAGGCCGTCGCCAGCGGCACCTTGGCCGCATTGCAGACGTGAAACTCTAGCCCTTGGAACACCGGGGCGGAAAGATCTTCGCAGACAAAGCGGCTTTTGACATATTCAAAGCCCTGATCCAGCGCGATCACAAAAAACATGAAATAGACGATATCAGGCACGCCGCGCACCATCGCCGAATAGCCCTTGCCCAACCAGCGCAGGGGCGCAAGCCGCGCCCGGCTGGCCATCGCACCGCCAAAGCCCAAAAGCATCGCCGTGGGGGCGGTCACGGCCAAAAGTGCCAGCACGGTGACAAAAGACATATAGAAATCAAGGTGCTTGCCCGAACTTAGGTAGCAGCCAAGCCATGTCAGGCCTTCAATGGATTTCGGATCTGCGCAGATTTCGAACATGCCGCGGGCCTGTCTTGAAAAAGAATACCCCCCGCGCAGCTTGTGCGCGGGGGGCAGGGAAGGGCGATTAGTACTTCAGGCCTTCTGGGCCAAAGTAGGTTTCGATCATGGTGTTCAGCGTGCCATCTGCCTTCATCGAGGTGATCGCTGCATCCATTTTGCCTTTCAGCTCTTGGTCCGACTGACGCAGACCCATGCCAACGCCGCCACCGATAGCGACCGGCTCGCCCACAAACATCAGCGCGCCGTTCGATTCGTTGACCAGCGGACGCAGATAGTCGCTGTCAGCAAAGACGCAAAGCGCCTCGCCGTTGCGCACAGCTGCAACAGTCTCGTCTGGGGTTGGGAATTCCAGCAAGCTCATGCCGGTTTCTGCCACATGGGCGGCTTGAATGGTCGACACCTGCGCCGAGACCACACCGGTTTTGCAATCGGCATCTGCCGAGGCCGCCACGAAAGCCGAAGGCGTTGGTGGATAGTAGTCTTGGGTAAAGTCGATGACTTTTTTACGCTCGTCGGTGATCGACATGCCGGCGACGATGACGTCATAGTTGCCCGACTGAAGGTTCGGGATGATGCTGTCCCATTCGTTGGTCGACCAGGTGCATTCCAGCGCCGCGCGCTTGCAGATCTCGTCGCCAAACTCGCGCTCAAAGCCGCCGACTTCGCCCTTGTCGTCGATCAGGTTAAAGGGAGGGTAAGCGCCCTCGGTTGCAAGACGCACAACATTTGCCGAAGCAAAGCCCGCGCTCAGCGCCAGAAGGGTGGTTGCAAGAAGAAGTTTTTTCATTGTGTTTCCCTGTTGATGGTAGTGTTGCGGTTAAGCGCCTGCAGACAGAAAGCCGCGCAGGCGCTCTGTCTGCGGATTGGTAAAGAGCGAGGCGGGTGCGCCCTGCTCTTCGATCTTGCCTTGATGCAGAAAGATCACGTGATCTGACACATCAGCGGCGAGTTTCATGTCGTGGGTCACCAAAATCATGGTGCGCCCCTCATCGGCCAAGGCCTTGATAACCTTGATAACCTCTTGCTCCAACTCGGGGTCAAGCGCCGAGGTGGGTTCGTCAAACAGCAAAGCGCGTGGCTCCATGCAAAGCGCGCGTGCGATGGCTGCACGCTGCTGCTGCCCGCCCGAAAGCATCGCCGGCCAAGCATCAGCCTTATCGCCAATGCCAACCTTTTCCAGATACATCCGCGCGCTTTTCTCGACCTCTTTGGGGTCGCGTTTCAGCACGGTGACGGGGGCTTCCATCACATTTTGCAAGATCGTCAGATGCGACCACAGGTTAAACTGCTGAAACACCATCGACAGATTGGTGCGCATGCGGGTGACTTGCAAACGGTCGGCGGGGTGGCGGCCAAGGCCTTGGCCTTTCCAGCGCACCGGCTCGCCTTCAAACAAAATCTCGCCCTGTTGGCTGTCTTCCAGCAGGTTGCAGCAGCGCAGCAAGGTCGATTTGCCCGAGCCAGACGAGCCAATCAGCGAAACCACATGGCCACGCGGCGCAATCAGATCGACGCCTTTGAGCACCTCGAGGCTGCCATAGGCTTTGTGCAGATCATGGATCGCAATAACGGGCGTGTCGGGGCTTTGGGTCACAGATCGGCCTTGGTTAGAGTGGGTCGAACAAATAGGGCGCAGAAATCAACGCTTTGCAACGGCATTTATGACGACGCCCGCGCGGGCTTTGACGGTTTGATCATTTTATATGCGCAATTTGCGCAGGCGGCGGTGGGATTGGCACGCAAAGATAGGCTGCTGGCGGCAGACGCACCAGCCCCCTTATCCGCAAGAGATCCCGATCAGCCGCCGTCAGCGCCGCAATTGCAGCCTCGGTTGCGCGGAAATACAGATCCGCGTCGCGGCCTTTGGCGGTGATATAGGGCAGGGCAGGGGTCGCGGGCGCGGTCTGGCCCAGCACCCGCAGCCCTGCGGTCCAAGGCTCGAATGCGGTCAGAAAATCCCATGTCAGCGCGTCAATCGCGGCGAACTCCGCCCGCCCTTCGGCCACAGCCAGCGCCGAGGCGCGATGCCCGCCAGTCTCTAATCCGGCAGCAAAATGCAGGCCAAGCGCGCTTGCGTGGTTTTGCGGTGCCGCCCAGCCCGATTGCGACAGGGCGTCATTATAGGCAAGGCCCGCGCCGTCAAAATCAGCCAGCGCGCGCGGATCATCGCGGCGCACCACATAGACCGAGACATAATGCCCCGCAGGGCAGCCCGCGATGCCGTAATCGGGGGCGCCAATCAGCGTGACATGATCATGCAGCCGCGCGCGATAGGGAAAGCCACAGGTCTGCGAAAACACCAGATCTGGCGATTGCCAAGCGGGCCAATAGGCCGCCTCGCCCCGCGTCAAGGCATCTGGCGCAGCCTCGCCCGCGCTGCGCAGCGCGTCACGGATCAAAGCCCAAAGCCGATCATTCGCGCCCGCTGTCTCGGCGCGATCATACATGCCAAGCGAGGCGATCATTGCCGCTCGACCCGCCGGCGCGCCAGACTGCTTTCCATATCCGTCACCCCCAGCAGATTGGCCAACAGCCGCAGCATCTGATCTTCTTCGGCGTCGCGGCTGCCATCGGCAAGTGCCACCGCCCACAGCGCCTCGATCACCGCGATGCGGTCTTCAAAGGGCACGGCTTCTTTCAACGCGCGGGTAAAGCGCACGGTGTCGGGGGCTTCGGCCTCGAAGGCTTCGGCGCGCGCGCGCAAGGCAACCGCTTCAAAGGGCGACAGGGCGTGCCGCGCCATCAGGATCTTGTCGATCCGCTCGACCTCTTCGGCGGCGTAAAGCCCGTCACTTTTGGCCACGCGCACCAAAAGTGCGGCCAAAGCAAGCTGCGCATCCGGGTCGGGCAGGCGTTTGGGGGCGGGGGCCAAAAGGCCGCGAAGGATATCTGCAAACATCAGCCCAGATTATGCCCGTGCTGTCCCGATGCCAAGGGGGGCATTCGGGATCGTGAACTGATCTGCACCTTGCGGATCAGACATGGGTCAAGCGCTTGAATATCGCCTGCAAGCGCGCGGCCTCTTCGGCCATGCCGTAAGGCGGGTTGACCACGAACATGCCCGAGCCTTCCATCCGGTGGCCCTCGCGCACCGGCGGAAACCGCACTTCGCTGCGCAGCGCCTCGGGGAACTGGTTTTGCAACGCTGTCAGCATCGGCCCATGACTGCCGCCGGTCAAAATCGGATACCAAAGCGCTATGATCCCGACGTTCCATTTGCGCGCGATGGTGGCGATATGCTTGGGGATCGCCTCGTAATCGGCCTTTACCTCGTAAGAGGGGTCGATCAGCATCATGCCCCGGCGCGGGCTGGGCGGGGTCAGCGCTATGGCGGTTTCAAACCCGTCGCGCTGATAGATATGGGCGTCCCAAGGGTTCATCGCATGGCGCAGATGCTGCTGCTCTTGCGGGTGCAGCTCGGCCAGATGAATGGTATCTTGATCGCGCAACGACAGCGCCGCAATCAGCGGCGAGCCGGGATAGGCAAGCGGGCCATAGCTGGCGCGCACCTCGTTCAGCCGGTTCAGATAGGGGTGCAGCTTTGGAAACAAAGCCTCGGCCACCGCGATGCCCGCCTCGGCCTCGCCGGTCTTGATCGCCTCATCCGCGCCCAGATCATAAAGCCCGCGCCCGGCATGGGTTTCGATATAAGACAGCGGTTTGTCTTTTTGGATCAGGTAATCCAGCGTCCAAGACAGCAGCGCGTGCTTTTGAACATCGGCCAGATTTCCGGCGTGAAACAGGTGTTGATATGACAGCATGGCCGCAGGGATAGCAGGCAGGGGCGGGGCGGTCTAGGGGGGTGGTGCGCAATGAATGCGGATGCGGGGAGGGTGGGTTGGAAACCCACCCTACGGGTGGCGCAGCTTTCGATTGATGGGGTGGTGGGTGGGTTGGAAACCCACCCTACGGCGGCGCAGCTTGCGATTGATGGGGTGGTGGGTGGGTTGGAAACCCACCCTACGGTGGCGCAGCTTGCGATTGATGGGATGGTGGGTGGGTTGGAAACCCACCCTACGGTGGCTAATCGTTAATATGATTTAAGGGTAACTCGCCCCCTTAAACCAACCGCTCCACTTCCTTAGCGGCTCGCACGAAATCGGCGAACAGGGGATGCGGGGCGAAGGGTTTGCTTTTCAGCTCGGGGTGGAATTGCACGCCGATGAACCAAGGGTGGTCCTTGATCTCGACGATCTCGGGCAGGCGGCCGTCGGGGGACATGCCGCTAAAGCTGAGACCGCATTTCTCCAGCTGGGCGATGTATTTTGCATCCACCTCATAGCGGTGGCGGTGGCGTTCCTCGATCGCGGTGGTGCCGTAGATTTGCGCCACTTTCGAGCCCGCTTTCAGCGTCGCGTCATAGGCGCCAAGCCGCATGGTGCCGCCCTTGTCATCGCCGACTTTGCGCGCGACCACATGGTTGCCTTGGATCCATTCTTTCAGGTGATAGACGATGGGGGTAAAGCGCTTGGCGCCGGCCTCGTGGTCGAATTCCTCGGAGCCTGCATCGGCGATGCCGGCCAGATTGCGCGCAGCCTCGATCACTGCCATTTGCATGCCCAGACAGATGCCCAGATAGGGGATGCCCTTTTCGCGGGCATAGCGGGCGGCCTTGATCTTGCCCTCGGTGCCGCGCTCGCCAAAGCCGCCCGGAACCAGGATGGCGTGGAAGTTTTGCAGATAGGTGGCCGGGTCTTCGCGGTCAAAAATCTCGGCGTCGATCCATTCGGCTTTAACGCGGGTGCGGTTGGCCATGCCGCCATGGGTCAGCGCCTCGGCGATGGATTTATAGGCGTCTTCCAGCTGGGTGTATTTGCCGACAATGGCGACACGCACCACGCCTTCGGCATGGGTCAGCCGGTCCATCACATCTTCCCAACGCGCAAGGTTTGGCTTGGGCGCAGGGGTGATGCCGAAAGCGTCCAGCACGGCTTGATCAAGCCCGGCACGGTGATAGGCCAAGGGGGCCTCGTAGATGGTTTTCAGATCATAGGCCGGCACCACGGCCTCTTTGCGCACATTGCAAAACAGCGCGATCTTTTCCAGCTCGCGCTGCGGGATCGGATGTTCCGAACGGCAGACCAGCACATCAGGCGCAAGGCCGATGGATTGCAGCTCTTTCACCGAATGCTGGGTGGGCTTGGTCTTCAACTCGCCACTGGCCGCCAGATAGGGCAGCAGGGTCAGATGCATCAGAATGGATTGGCCGCGCGGACGCTCGTGGATGAATTGGCGGATCGATTCGAAGAAGGGCAGGCCTTCGATATCGCCAACAGTGCCGCCGATTTCGCAGAGCATGAAATCAACTTCTTCGTCGCCAATGCGCAGGAAGTCTTTGATCTCATTGGTGACATGCGGAATAACTTGGATGGTTTTGCCCAAGTAATCGCCGCGACGCTCTTTTTCCAAGACATTGGAATAGATCCGCCCCGAAGAGATGGAATCGGTCTTGCGGGCATGCACGCCGGTAAAGCGTTCGTAATGGCCCAGATCCAGATCGGTTTCCGCGCCATCATCGGTGACAAAAACCTCGCCATGTTCAAAGGGCGACATCGTGCCGGGATCGACGTTCAAATAGGGGTCCAATTTGCGCAGCCGCACCGTATAGCCGCGCGCCTGAAGCAGGGCACCAAGGGCTGCCGAGGCAAGCCCCTTGCCCAGAGAAGACACCACGCCGCCGGTGATGAAAATGTAGCGTGCCATGGGGCCTCCCGTAATGGTTTTTCGGCATGCGATTCGCGTCTTAGGAATCACAGCATCACGGGAGTTGAGCAGTAGCCTAGTCAAAGCTGTCGCGCAACCCGAACGCTACATGCTGTCGGATCTTAAGTCGCTATAGCAAGCGATAGTGGTTAGTTCGACGCAGGTGCAGGCGTTGCAGGAGCCGCTGGCGGTGTTGCAGCTGCGGGCGGTGCCACGGGGGCATCGGTTGCAGGCAGATCAGCAGGCACAGCGCCCAGACCCAAGCTCGACGGTGCGCTTGGTGCCGCAGGGGGTGGTACTTCGCCGCCAAATTGGTCGATGACAGAAGCCGAAGTGGAATCGCGAGCCGCAAGGATGGTCATGCTGATCGAAGTAATAATAAAGCCAATCGCCAGCGCCCAAGTGATCTTGCCCAAGGCTGTCGCGGCTGCCCGACCCGAGATCGCGCCACCGCCGCCGCCGCCCGAGCCCATGCCCAAGCCGCCGCCTTCAGAGCGCTGCAACAGCACCACGCCGATCAACAACAACGCAAGAATGAGGTGGATGGTAAGAAGAACATTTTCCATACGGGCGGGCTTTCCTGACTGACGCGCCTATCTAGGCGGATGCAGCCACGGGTGCAAGCCCTTCGGTCGGCTTGGCTTGGGTCCTTGTGCAAATAGCGCCCTAGGTTTGTCGATTATGGCACTGCCGCCTCGCAAACGGCGGAAAGTTTGTTGCCATCGGGGTCACGCAGATAGCAGGCGTAAAAGTTTGGCCCATAGGGGCGCAGACCGGGCGCACCGTCGTCTATGCCGCCATGGGCGCAGCCTGCGGCGTGAAAATCGGCCACTGCCGCGCGGCTTGGTGCGCGAAAGGCGATCATGGCGCCGTTGCCATGGCTGGCGGGGCGGCTTGCGTCAAAGGGCGTGGTGATCCAAAGCGCGATGCGGCTGTCG
>CAJXWJ010000006.1 GCA_913062925.1 uncultured Pseudorhodobacter sp.
GTGCCGGGCGAGCGGTGGATGAAATGCACCGCGCGATGATGCGCACGGCCATATGCCATGCCTTCCAGAATGCGGTCAGGGTCAGCGGTAAAGCCGCGATAGGCGAAAAACATCGCCTCGACACCCTTGCGGATATTCTCATCGGTTAGAAACAGCAGGCTTTCGCCGCCGGCAGGTGTCTCGGCCATCGGTGTCTCCCTTTGCAGCGAATTTACGTCAGTCTTGTTGACATTCCAAGTCATAAGGTTTAGCCAAATCACGATTTCGCGCAACTTTATGCCCGTTTCGGACCTATTGCGCGCAACTTATGCAAATTGGAGTCGAACATGGCTGGCTATGACGATCGCGACGGGTTCATCTGGATGGATGGCAAATTGGTGGAATGGCGCTCGGCTCAGGTGCATATCCTGACCCATGCCATGCATTACGCCTCTTCGGTTTTCGAGGGCGAGCGCTGCTATGGCGGCAAGATCTTTAAATCGGTCGAGCATTCCGAACGCCTGCGCAAATCGGGCGAGCTTTTGGACATGCCGCTGCCCTATTCGGTGGCCGAAATCGAAGCCGCAAAAGAAGCAACGCTCAAGGCCAACAACCTGACCGACGGCTATGTGCGGGCACTCGCGTGGCGCGGTGCGGGCGAAGACATGGGCGTTGCCGCCAAGCGCAACCCGATCCGCATGGCGGTCGCGGTTTGGTCTTGGGGCAACTATTACGGCGACGCCAAGATGAAAGGCGCCAAGCTTGACATCGCCAAGTGGAAACGGCCTTCGCCCGAAACCATTCCGCATGCTGCCAAGGCCGCCGGACTTTACATGATCTGCACGATGTCGAAACATGCAGCCGAAGCCAAGGGCTGTTCGGATGCGATGATGTTTGACTATCGCGGCTATGTTGCCGAGGCGACAGGCGCGAATATCTTCTTTGTCAAAGACGGCGAAGTGCATACCCCCAAGCCCGACGCTTTCTTGAACGGCATCACCCGCCAGACCGTGATTGGTATGCTGCGCGAAAAGGGCATCACAGTTCACGAGCGTGTTATCATGCCCGCTGAATTGGAAGATTTCCAGCAATGCTGGCTGACGGGAACCGCAGCCGAGGTGACGCCGGTTGGTCAGATCGGGGATTACAATTTTGAAGTTGGCGCCCTGACGCAGCAAATCTCCGCCGATTACGAAAAGCTGGTGCGCGCCTGATGCCTTTGCCTGTGACGCCCAAGCCAGGATTGAGTGTCACAGGCTGACCGCGCGTGGCCTCTGGCGCTTAACCCGCCAGTCGCATCGGTTCGCGCCAGACATACGGCCCGTCAGAGATCTGCAACAACTTCGCCTCATGGGCGCGCAAACTACGCCGCGCCGAGGCACCATAGCTGGCCAGACCGTCGCGCAGCAAATTAGGAAAGGTCGCAAAGATTTGCGCCCGCGAGGCCGAACTCAGCGCGGCAAAGCCTTCCTCGCCGGGATAAAAGCTTTCGCTGGGCGTGCCTTCTGCATAGACGATCTGATGTGAGTCGAACATGATGTGAAAATAGGTGACCTGGGCCATCGGCACGGCGCGGATCGCCCCGCCATCGACCAGCATCTTGGCGGGAACCAACACCTCCTCTTCGCCAAACAGCAGCTCAACCTGCCAACCGCGCACCACCATCCGGTGCAAGGGCGACACCAGCAGATCGCGGCGATTGCTTAGGGTTCCGGCTTCGATCAAGATCGGCGCCAAATCTGTCCGCGCCGCGACAGTCATCGAGCCGATCCAGCGGATCGGCTGCAAGCCATGGTCAGCAGTTTCAACCAAATCACCGCGCTTGAGCATTTCGATAGGGCGCTTGCCTTTGGCAGTGGTGATCCGCGTGCCTTTGACAAAACACACAGCGGTGTCTTGCACTGTCAGCAAAGTGGCATCCACCGCCACGCCGCCATTCAGGATTTGTAAGCCACCGGCCGATTGTAAAATTCCATCGGCCTGATCTGCGCGCAGCCACGTTAGGGCAGTGCTATAGGTATTGCCCGGATTAGCCGCATTCCGCGCCGCCAAAGTGGTGGCGTTGTAAAACTGCGAAAGATCGACAAAATCAGCGGTGGTAAAGTCGGTGATTGTATCGGCACCCTGGACGACAAAAACATCCGCCCCCGCGCCCCCTGTCAGCGTATCGGCTCCTGCACCGCCGTCCAGCGTATCATTTCCAGCGCCGCCAAACAGGGCGTCAGACCCGTCGCCACCCTGAAGGCTATCATCTCCGCTGGGCACAAAATTCGCAGGCAATGGACCCGAGGATTGAATGACCACATTGTCAACCTGACCATCGGTCGCAACAGTGGCGGTCGCAGTGGTATTGGTGATCACCAAGGTGTTGTTTGTCGTGGCAGAGGTGAAGGTCAGGCTGACAGGCAGCACCGATGCATTGTTCACAGTTTGGGTTGTTGTGCCGATAACCGTGCCGTATGCGTCCAGAACTTCGATCTTGAAAGTGTGTTTGCCGACGCCCCAGCCGTTTTCCAGCAGATCGAGGCTTAGCGTCTGCTGTTGGCCCGCATTGACCTGAAAGCTTTGCCGGATCGAATCGCCGTAGGCGGCCTCATCGTTGTTGTTGAACGAGGCATGGCCATCGCCGTATTCCATCGGCGCTGCGCCACCGGTTGGGTTGCCAATCGTCCAGCCCGACAACCCCGAGCTGAAATTGCCATTGGTGATGCGGTTGCCTGTCAAGACAGGGTCTCCGACATCCCCATAGATCAGATCATTGCCGGCATCGCCGGAAATGGTGTCATTACCCGCGCCACCATAGATTGTATCGGCGCCATCACCGCCCTGAATGCTATCGTTGCCGTTGCCCGAAAAATCCGAGTTAAGCAGCCCCGAGGACTGAATGACCACATTGTCAACCTGACCATCAGACACCACACCAGAACTCGAGGTGGTGTTGGTGATCACAAGGGTGTTGAGTGTTGTCGCAGGGGTGAAATTCAGACTGACCGGCAGCACCGATGCATTGTTCACGGTTTGCGTCGTGGTGGCTATGACCGTGCCGTTTGCATTTAGAATGTCGATCTGGAAGGTATGGTTGCCAACACCACTGCCATTTTCAAGCAGATCCAGGGTCAGGGTCTGCTGCTGACCAACCGCCGCCTGAAATGTCTGCCGGATCGAATCGCCGTAGACTGCCTCTTCGTTGTTGTTGAACGAAGCTCGGCCATCGCCGTATTCCATCGGCGCTGCGCCACCCGTTGGGTTGCCGATCGTCCAACCCGTCAAGCCGGCACTAAAATCGCCATTGGTGATGCGGTTGCCGATCAGAGCCGAACCGCCTGTATCACCATAGATCAGATCATTGCCGGCACCGCCCGCAAGACTGTCATCCCCCGCACCGCCCAAGACAATGTCATCACCAGCGCCCGCCACGATGACGTCATTGCCATCCCCAGCTTCGATGTAATCGGCTTGGCCGCTGCCTTGAACAAAGTCGTTGCCCGCGCCGCCGTAAAGGAAAGCACCTTGCGCATTGGCGTTTGGATTGGCGAAAAGCGAGTCATTGCCAATGCCGCCATAAAGCGTATCTGCCTCCGCGCCCGACACACCGCCAAACTGCATATCGCCATAAAGCACATCATCGCCAGCGTCGCCGTAAAGCACATCGGTGCCCAGGCCGCCATTCAGCGTGTCATTATCTGCGCCGCCAAAAAGCAAATCCGACCCGCCGGTGCCGCCGAACAAGACGTCATTGCCACCGTCACCGTAAATCGTATCGGCCTCACCATCGAAGGTGCCGCCGTCCAGCGTGTCATTGCCCGCACCGCCTGTGATATAATCTGCGCCCTGACCGCCATCGACAAAATCATCGCCAGCGTTGTCACCAATGATCGTATCCGCGCCGGCGCCACCATAGGTGCTGTCGTTGCCTGCGCCATCCCAGACGAAGTCGTTGCCGGAGCCGGCATAGATCAGATTGCTGCCGGTGTTATTCGCAATCCCTCCGACATCATCAATGGTATCATCGCCGTCACCCGCGTAAACGGTGTCATTGCCCGTGCCGTAGACGATAAGGTCATTGTTGGCACCGCCATAAAGCAGGTCGTTGCCGTCGCCGCCGTAAACAGAATCTTCGCCAAGGCCGCCCAAAAGGGTGTCATTGCCACCATTGCCACTGATAATGTCATTGCCCGCGCCGCCATCCAGCAATTCAGAGGTGTCGTTGCGCCCTGTGATCGTATCGGTGCCGCTGCCGCCAAGCACGGTTTCAATGCTGGAAAGCACCCTGCCGTATTGATCCTGGCCGGTTTCCAGATTCAAATTATAGGAATAGGCATCTACCGCAGAGCCTGCGATCTGATAGGTGTCGTCGCCCGCGCCACCGTAATAGCCTTCGTTGACGCCGAAATTGGCCAGAATGACGTCATTGCCATCGCCGCCATAAATCGTGTCGTCATTAATCCCGCCGTCCAGCACATCATTGCCAGCACCGCCAAAAAGTCTGTCAAAGCCATCGCCGCCCAAAAGCGTGTCATCGCCCGTGCCGCCATCAAGCGTGTCATCGCCGGTGCCGCCGTCAAGCAGATCCCAGCCAACGCCTCCAAACAGGCTGTCGCTGCCCGAGTCACCAAAATACTGATCGTCGCCACCATTTTCGCCCCAAAGCGAATCATCGCCCGAACCACCGAAATAGGTATCATTGCCCGAGCCATCCCAGACCAGATCATTGCCCGAGCCGCCATAGACAAGGTTTTGGCCCGGTAAAATCGGAGCCCCGCCGGCGTCATCGATGGTGTCGTTGCCAGAACCGGCATAGACCGTATCGTTGCCAGCGCCATAGTTGATAAGATCATTACCCCGGCCGCCATAGACCATATCATCGCCCGCACCGGCAAAGATCTGGTCACCCGACGAAGAGCCGGTAATGGTATCGCTGTTGTTTGTGCCGTTAAACGTCGCCATTTCGCCCCGCTTGTGCCAACAGCTTGTTTGCGCAGTGACGCGCAAGGCAAGACCAGCAGGGCAAAGCCCAAAGCTGCCTTTTCAACCTGAAAAACACACCTGATTTGGCCTTTGCGGCCTGACTGCTCTTTTTTGCGGTTCGACATCCATTGGTATCGAACTCTTATCTTTAGTATAGAGCCAGCTCGAGGGGGCGTTGTCTATAAATTCTTACTAAAATTGGACACAATTTGGCTCGATAAGCGCCACTAAGCTAAAAATCTTGGCCAATAAGACACAGATTAAGGCATAATTGTGGCAAGTGCCGCAGTCAGGCCCGTTGCGGCCTAGCCAAATATGTCAGTGGTGATCTGCTCGTACCAGCTTAGACCCTCGGCTGCGGTCTCACTGCGGGTCTGCGGGCTTTCATCAGGGGCGCTGATGATCAAACTATCAGATTGGAACTTTTCCGGCGTCGGATGAAAGCTTTCGCTTAGTTTCACTGCGTCATTGGGGGCCAAAAGCGACCAGCAAATGTTGGCATAGCTTGGGTCCGTGCGCGCAACGCCTGCCGCTTCGGCAAGCAGGGCGGCAGCGGCGGCATAGGCATGACCATGCGCAGCAAAGGCCGATTTCGGCATATCGCCCGCAGCGGCACTGTCGCCCAAGACATAGACCTGCGGATCCATCCGGCTTTGCAGGGTAAAGGCATCAACGGGGGCCCAGCCGCTGGCATCGGTCACGCCAGCAAGCGCTGCAATCCGGCCAGCCTGCTGGGCGGGAATGGCGTTGCAGACATCGACGGCCACGGTTTCGCCGTCGATCACGACCTGCATCGCTTCGGGGCGGATTTCCAGATCTTCCGCGCCAAAGTCGGGGCCGATCCAGCTGATCATGCCATTGTAATATTTGCCCCAAGCATTCTCGAACAGGGTCTGTTTGGTGAAATGATCCTTGGGGTCAAAGATCAGGATTTTCGCGGTCGGATTGGTCTGTTTCAACCGATGCGCCAGCATCGAGACCCGCTCATAAGGCGAAGGTGGGCAGCGATAGGGCGCGGGCGGCGCGATCATCGCAAAGACCCCACCCTGTGGCATCGCGTCGATCTGATCGCGCAGCAAGCGGGTTTGGTCGGGGGATTTGAACGCATGCGGCATGATCTGCGCCGCCTCTGGCGTCCACCCCGGCAGCGCGTCCTCGACAAAATCGATGCCGGTTGACAGCACCAATCTGTCGTAGGTCAGCACCTCGCCCGACCCAAGCGTGACCGTCTTGGCCGAGCGATCAACCGCTGTGGCCGTTGTCTGCAAAATCTGTACACCCGCGCCTGCCAGCGCCTGATAGCCAAAGGTCAGGCTGTCAAAATCGCGCAGACCGCCAAGATAAAGGTTGGACAAAAAGCAGGTGTGATAGGCCGGATGCGGCTCGACCAAGCTGACCCGCAGCCCCGCTTTCGCCAACAGCCGCGCCATGGTGGCCCCACCAACACCGCCGCCGATCACCACCACATGCAGCCCAGCCTTGGCCTGCAACATCGGTGCGGACAGCCAAGCGGCCCCCGTCAATGCAGCCTTTAGAACATGGCGGCGGTCAAGCGGCATTGGTTTCGCATCCTATCGAAACCCTTGGGCGGCGCGCGGCCGCCCAAGGCTGAAATCATTGAGAAAAGCTGGAAAGATAGGCGATCAACGCCGCGCGATCCTCTGGCTTTTTCAGACCGGCAAAAGACATCTTGTTCTTTGGAACAGCCGCTTTCGGATCAGCCAGATAAGCGTCAAGGCTGGCCTCATCCCAGATCAGCCCGGCTTCGCCTGCGGCCAACATCGCTGGCGAATACTTAAAGCCCTCGACGCTGCCCGCCTTATGGCCAACAACACCGTTCAGCATCGGACCCGCGCCGTTTTTGGCGCCATCACCGACTTTGTGGCAGGCGGCGCATTTCTTGAACACCTTGGCCCCCGCCTCGATCATCGCAGGATCAACGGCGGCAGGTTCAGGCGCGGCAGGCGCAGCGGGTTCGGCGGCAACGGGTTCGGCCACCGCTTCGGCCTTGGCCGCGCCCTCGTCCGGCGTCACATCCAGCACCGAAGCATAGGCGGTGATTTCGACCTTATCCTTGCAGTTTTCCATGCAAGCCGGTTTTGAAAACTCGGCCAGCTCCACTGTGTCACGATTGTCGACAAAGAAGCCCTCGGCGTTGGGCATTTTGATCTCGCCAAAGTTTTCCTTCGACAGCACAAAATCTTCATCCACCAGATCGTTGGAATACAAGATATAGGCCAAAATCGCATAGACATCGTTCGGCTCTAGCGTCTGCGCATTGCCGTAGGGCATCGAGCGATGCACATAGTCAAAGGTTGTCGACAGATAGGGCCAATAGGAGCCTACGGTTTTCAAAGGGTCGGTATCGGCCAAAGTGCCCTGACCACCGGCCAGCTTTGGCCAGTTGTCGACGCCCTCGGCAAATTCGCCGTGGCAAACCGCGCAACGCTCGGAAAACAGATCCTCGCCGGTGGTCACATCGCCCGAGCCTTCGGGCAAGCCTTGGCCATCGGGGCGCACATCATGGTTCCATGCGGCGATTTCCTCAGGCAAAGCGGCGCGGCCCAGACCGATCTTTTCCGCAAAGGCGGGGGCGGTCAAAGCAGTGGCCAGCGTCAAACCTAATAGAAGTTCAGGAAATTTCGACATTCTCGGCCTCCCCGTTCGACTTGACCCACCAAGTCTGAATGCAATTGTTGTGATAGACCGAATTCAGGCCACGAATGGCACGCAGCGCGGCCTTTGTCGGCTGCACATAGCCGGTGCTGTCGGTGGCGCGCGATTGCAGCAGCATTTCCGACCCGTCCCAGACATGATCGAAATAGAACCGATGCAGCGCCTTGTCGCTGGCCTGCGGCGCAAGCCGTGCCTCATGCCAGGTTTTGCCGCCGTCCACCGTCACATCGACCCGCGTGATAGACCCGCGACCCGACCAAGCCAAACCTGTGATCACAAGCGGCCCAGTGCCATGTTTGATCGGCATTTGCGGGCTGGGCGAGGTGACCACGGATTTCGCATCCATCACCCATGTCCATTTGCGCGCCGAACCATCGGCCATGGTGTCAGTGTATTTCGAGGTTTCTTCGCGGGTTTCCCAAGGCTGATCACCAACTTCGATGCGGCGCAGCCATTTGACCCACATATTGCCCTCCCAGCCGGGCACCACCAAGCGCACCGGATAGCCATGCTCTTTGCGCAGGGCCTCACCATTGGCTTTGAAGGCAACAAGGCAATCGTCCAGCGCCTTTTCCATCGGAATCGAGCGGCCGTTCGACGAGGCGTCGGCACCTTCGACCAAGATCCACTTGCCCTCGGGCTGCACGCCCGCCTCTTCCAGCAACAGCCGCAGCGGGATGCCAGTATATTCCATGTTATGGATCATGCCATGGGTAAACTGCGAGCCGTTCAGCTGCGCGCCGGCCCATTCCATGCCGGTATTGGCGGCGCATTCCAGAAAATGCACCCGGCTTTCGCGCGGAAAGCGTTCCAGATCGGCATAGGTGAACACAAGCGGCGTATCGACCAAGCCATTGATCATAAGCCGATAATCATCCTTCGACAGCTCGATCGCGCCAGAGTGGTGGCGTTCAAACCCGCAGCCCTGCGGCGTGATGGTGCCATCCAGCGCATGGATCGGGGTGAAGTTGATCGACGAGGTCACATCCGCCGTCAGCCAAGGCACGTTGCGCCGAACAACGTCGGTTTCAAAGCGGATCGGCAGGCCATAGGGCGTGGCATCGACGCCATCGCCAAAGCTTTGCGCCCAAGGCTGCACTGTGGTGATCAGCGGATCAGGCGTCTGCGCCATGCCGGCGCCGCCGGTCACCGCCAGCGCCGAACCTGCAACGCTTGCCCGCAAAAACCCACGGCGCGTGGTGCCGAAGTCTGCGGTGTCAGTTGGTTTTTCCGTCATGGGGTCTTTCTCCTTCACGGGACTTTTCCTGTGGGTGCGGGCTTACGCGCCCGTCACCACAACCGAGGTATTTGGCGTGATTTTCACCGTGCCGATTTTGCGGATATGGCTTTCCAGAACGTCCCAGATTTGCGGACCTTCGGTGCCTTCGTTGACGCTGGCCCAGCCTGCGACAGTATAGGATTTGCTGGCATCAATGCCTTCGCCGGTGGCCAGCAGGGTCATATTGCTGATCCGCTTGCCAATAGGTTTTGAGACATCAATATGATAGCCAAGCCCACCAACCCGCACCATATCGCCACCCTGCTGGTAATAGGGGTCGGTGTTGAACAGGTTGTCGGCGACATCTTCCAGAATGGTGTTGATGGTCTCGCCGGTCATCTCGGTGCGGTAGACCTGACCATAAGTCATTGATGTGGCGTTGTGAATCGCCTCACGCGTGATCGCTTCTCCCGGCATCACCGAAGGCCCCCAGCGCACGCCGGGCGACATGGCGATCTGCGCATCACGTTCCGAGCGCACCGCGTCACAGATCAGATCATCCCAAGTGCCGTTAAAGTTGCCGCGGCGATAGAGCAGGCTTTCGGTGGTGCCAATCTCTTCTTCCAGCTGCGCCTTGAAGGGTTCGCGTTCGCCGTCAATCAGCGCCGCCATCTCGGCATCCGGTGTGATCACATCGGCGAAAATCGGGATCAGCTTGTGGCGAAAGCCCATCATGCGGCCATCGCGCACATCCAGATCGACGCGGCTGACAAATTTGCCGTTCGACCCCGAGGCGATCAGAATGGTTTGCCCCACCAAAACAGGTTCAGGAATCGCGTCATGGGTGTGGCCGGTCAGGATCACATCAATGCCCTGCACTTGGGCTGCCATCTTTTGGTCGACGTCAAAGCCGTTGTGCGACAGGCAGACCACCAGATCGACACCCTTGGCGCGCAGCTCGTCCACCATCTCTTGCATCCGCTCTTGGCGAATACCGAACGAATATTCAGGAAACATCCACTTGGGGTTGGCAATCGGCATATAGGGGAAGGCCTGTCCGATCACGCCAACCTTAACGCCACCCTTTTCAAAGATCTTATAGGGTTCAAACGCGGGTTCATCCCATTCAGAATCAAAGATATTCGCGCCCAAGAACGGGAAGGGCAGTGCATCGACGATCTCTTTGACGCGCTCGGTGCCATAGGTCCATTCCCAATGGCTGGTCATCGCCTCGACGCCCAGTTTGTTCATCACATTGACCATGTCCTGACCCTTGGTCAAAAGCGAGGTCATCGAGCCATGCCAAGTGTCGCCGCCATCCAGCAAAATGCTGTCAGGCCGCGCGGCGCGGATAGATTTCACCACGGTCGCCACGCGGTCCATGCCGCCCATCTTGCCATAGGTTTTGCCCAGAGCGGTAAAGTCGTCATGGGTCAGTGCATAGGCTTCGGGCGAGCCTTTGGTCAGATTGAACATCTTAATAAAATCGGCGCCGGTCACATGCGGCGGTTTGCCGTGGGCATCGCCAACACCGATGTTGATTTCAGGTTCGCGAAACCAGATCGGCTTTAGCTGCGCGTGAATATCGGTGATATGGATCAGCGTTACATTGCCAAAATCATCAAACTGCAACAGCTGATCTTGGGTCAGCGCCTGTTGCGCCGCAAGGCGCGACCAGTTGCCGATGCCAGAGGCACCCCAGATCGCAGATGCGGCAACAGAGGCCTGCAAAAACTCGCGGCGCGAAATCATTGGTCTTCTCCATATCAAACCGTCTGGCATCTCGCGCGCAAGGTCGGCGCGGATGTGTCGGCCGCAGCCGAGGGTTTGGCGCGAGGCTTGCCCCGCGCCAAAGATCAATCAGGGGCGAACGCCCACACCTTCAACCGAAAGCCCGTCACCACGCGAGGCGACGTAAAGCTCTAGCGCGCGGAATTCGGCAGAGCCTTCTTTGAAGGTTTCCGCACGGGTATCGCGCACACAGCCTTTGAAACGCTGCTGAATCCCAACCAAACCGGCATCTTTCAGACGGTAAACCGGAAAGCCGCTCAACTGGCCTTGGCTAAGGTGATCAGCGCGGATCATTTTGCCGTAGTTCTGCTCGTGGCAAGAGGCACAAGACAGCTCGAGCTGGCCAAAACGCGTGTAGTAAAGGTCTTTGCCCTTCTGCCACCAGTCTGCCGCCGCCCCGTCGATTGCCGGATGCACCAGCTCGCCACGACCGGCCATCGAAATAGCGGCGGTCATGTTTTTCATGTCGTTCCCGCTCCATTTCCACTCTTCCGCGCCCATATGGGTGGTGCGGCAGTTGTTCACGAAGTTCTCCATCGACCAAAGATCATCCCCAGCAGGATTCATCTTTGGCATGGTGGCGCGGGTGGCTTTCAGGCTGGCAATGTCTTCGTGACAAGAGGCGCAAGATTTGCCTTCGGTGCCATCGACCGTGTTCCACATATCCATGCCCTGATCGACAAAGACCAAAGCAGGGTTCGAGAAATCGTCCATCTGCATGGTGCGTGTCTCGCCTTCGCGGAACAGCCAGCCCGACAGAACCTCGGGCAAGGCCCCGTCAAGCGAAGCCGCCGGAGCGGTGCGCGTCACGAGGGTGATTTCGTCGTTTACAACCAGATCGACGCCTTCAACGGCATCGCAATAGGCCACAGTGCCGACCGAAACGGTCATTGCGGCGGCGGCGATTAAAGTTCTGCCTAGACGCAGACGCATTGTTATTCCTCCCTTTTGAAGACCCGCCGCCTGTGTGGCGATGGGTCAGTCCGCATATCCGCCTTAGGCGACTTCGATAGATTTCTTGTCCTCGTAGACCGATCCGTCATCATCATACCAAGTGAAGACGAATTCCCCTGCGGCATCGACTTTGACGTCGAATTCGAAATAGGGGTTGGTCGAAACCGCTGGATCAATCGCGATGTCGATCACGTTTGCGCCGTTAAAATCGCAGGTGAAGCGGTTGATGATCTCACGCGGGATCAGCTTGCCTTCGCCGTCCTTGCGCTGGCCGGATTCCATAGGGTGGCTGATCAAGGTTTTCAGCGTGACCACTTCACCGACAGCTGCCGATTTCGGAACTTTCACGCGGGGTTTGACGTCGTTCATAACTCTCTCCTTGCCAGACCCGATCAGCCGCCGCAGCCGCCGATGGTCACTTTTACGGTGGATTCGGCCTGTGCAAAGCTGCCGTCAGCCAGCTTGGCGATGGCGACAACCTTTTGCGTCTTGGCCAAACGAATACGGGTGGCCGCGTTTTGCGAGCCGGCCGCAGGACCAAAGTTAAAGGTCGCAACCGCCGGAGTGGGGTTGCCCGTGGCCAACAGCATGATCGCAGTGGCACCCGGAGCGCTGACCGAAACCGGAACGGTATTGCCGTTTTCAGCGATTTCGGGCGCGGTCAGGGTCACGCCAGCGGTGCCAATCGCGGCCCCGCCGGTAAAGGCAGCGATGGCCTCGTCAGTCGCTTCGGCCCAAAGCGGCATCGGCAGCAAGCTTGCCGCGATCCCGCCAAAGCCCAACGCGAGGGCATCACGTCTTGAAAGTTTCATGGTTTTCTCCTCGTTCATTGTGGCGCCTGCCTCAGTCTTTCAGCGTCATCAGATAGGCGACGACGTCTTCGATCTGCTGGCCGTCCAAAATCGGTGGCAAATCCGCAGTCGGGGCTTTGCCGGTATAGGCATCGCCGGGGCGGACATAGCCGGTGGTCTTGTAGAAGGCGGGCATCACCGTGCCTTCAAAGGTCATTTTCGCATTGGCAACGATGCCGCGCAGCTGGGCTTGCGACCAACGGTCGGCCGCCCCATCCAAGGCTGGGCCGATGTTGCCTTGGAAGGCAGCCTCGGGCAGTGCGGTCACAACGTGACAGGCGACGCAGTTGCCCATCGCACGGCTGCCCATGATTTTTGCACCGGAAGCGGCATCGCCGGCGGTGCCGGTCAGGCTCGCCTCGATTGCGCCTTCGGCATAGCTAACGTCGGCTGGAGCCGTCTGGGCTGCGGCGGGTAGCGCCGCAAACGCGGCCAGCACCAAGCCGAGCATGACTTTGCTTTGCATTATTGTCCTCCCTGGTCTCTCCTGACTTTACGATAAGACAAGGAGGTCACTTGTAGCAATAAGTATATTTGTATCTTTGAATATTCTTTTTCAATTTCCAGCGTTGATCTGGCCTGCAAGGTATTTTTGAAACGGCTCGGGCCCATCATAGCCGTGATCTTTGACCCATTGCAGCAGCGCGCGGGTGGTGCCTTTGCCAAAGGCCCCGGGCATCGAAACAACCGCCGCCTGTGTCGCAGTTTTATCGGCTGGCACCTCTTCGGGCAAAAAGATCAGCGTCGGGGTAAACATCACCCCCCAGCGCACCGCCATGTCTTTTTCCGCCAGAACTGTGCCGTCAAAATCCGTCACATCGACATCGCCGAACAGATTGATCTGAATGACAAAATAGTCATTTTTCAGCATGGCATCAATGCTCGGATCGGGAAAAACCTCTTCCTGCATTTTGGTGCAATAGATGCAGCCGCGCTGTTCAATCATGATCAACAGCCGCTTGCCCTGCGCCGTCGCCTCGGCCAGATCTTCGCGCAGATCCTTGAAGGTTTCATGCTGCCATTCCGTCTTGTGCAGGCCATCGTCGCCAAGCGTGACCGCGCCCGCAGGCAGGCCAAACCCCAAGATCAGCGCCAAAAAAAGAACCAAGCGTTTCATCAAAACCTCCCGAAATTATTGCAGCGTGCCGCTGAAATCAAAGTGACGGATCATAAAATCAGCCAGATAGCTGACCGAATTTGTCGCGATCAGCAGGGCAAAAACGATCAACATCGCGCCCATGATCTTTTCCACATAGCCAAGATATTTGCGATTGCGCCCGACCCAGCCCAAGAAGGGTTGCGCAAAAAACGCTGCAATCACAAAGGGCAGCGTCATCGCAAGCCCATAGACCAGCAGCAGGCTCGCGCCGCGCCACAGATCGCCCATGCCACTGGCCACCATCAGAATCGCCGCCAAAGCCGGACCAACGCAGGGCGTCCAGCCAAAGCCAAAGGCCAGCCCCATGACATAGGACCCCACAATCCCCGAAGGCTGCGTCCCCGCATCCAGCCGCGCTTCGCGGTACAAAAACGCCACTTTGATCACGCCCAGAAAGTGCAGACCAAAGACCAGCAAAACCGCTGCCGCCACATAGGACAACGGCTGTTTCCACTGCAAAAACGCCTGCCCAAGCGCCGTTGCCCCAACGCCCAGCAGCATGAAAATCGTGGTGACCCCCAGCGAAAACGCAATCGCCGAAAAGATCAGCCGCCGCTGTGCGCCTGCTGCGATTCCGCCCTGCGCGCGCAGCTCTTGCATCGACAGACCTGCCATATAAGATAGATAAAACGGCACCATAGGCAGAATGCAGGGCGACAAAAACGACAGCAGACCCGCAATCGCAGCGCCGCCATAAGACATCTCGAACATAGGGACTCCGCAGGTTTGGCAGCTGGTAAAAACGCTTGCCGAAAAATCTGTATATATTACAATCTTTCTATATATTTTGAGAGCCGTCAATGAATCTGTTTCGCCTTCGCCTTATCACCTTGACGCTCTTGCTCATCTGGCCAAACCTTGGGCTGGCTCAGCTGCAATTGCTGATGTTTGAACAGCCTGGGTGCAGCTATTGCGCGCAATGGACCCGCGAGATTGGGCCTATTTACCCCAAAACCACCGAGGGCGAATCGGCGCCGCTGCAAAAAATCGACATCCACGCGCCGCTGCCTGCTGGGCTTAACCTACGCTCGACCCCGATTTTCACGCCAACCTTTGTGCTTCTGAACAACAAAACCGAGGTCGGGCGGATCGAAGGCTATCCGGGGCAGGACTTTTTTTGGGGCCTGCTGGGCCAGCTTATCGCGAAAACGAAATAGGCCAAAACAAAACAGACAGTGGACGCAACCGGCAAAGCCTTGCTATCACTTGCAAACAGGCCAGTTTGGCCGCAGGTACCTTAGCCGGAGACAGCCTTTGCCGTTGATTAAAATCAAGCGTCTCGCATGGATCGCGACTTTCGCGACCCTGTCGGGGGCAGCCCTACCTGCCGCAGCCGAAGTCTCCTTTACCGATCGCTCCCAGGCGCTGCCACTGCGGCAAAGCTACGAGGGCGAATGGAATCACTACGTCGGCGGCGGTGTCGCAGTGTTGGATTGCAACGACGACGGCCTGCCAGATTTCTTTGCCGCAGGTGGTGCCGCGCCATCGCGGCTGTTTGTAAACACCTCGGGAAAAAGCGGTGATATCAGCTTTGCCGAGCATCCCATCGCGTCATTGTCCGAGGTGACCGGCGCCTATCCGATCGACATCGACGGTGATGACATTTTGGATCTGGTGGTGCTGCAAGACGGGCCAAACACCCTGCTGCGCGGCGAAGGTCAGTGTAATTTCACTGCTGCACCAACGGCTTGGGGTTTTCAGGCCGGCAGCGAATGGACGACCTCTTTCAGTGCAACTTTCGAGGCGGGGCAAAGCTGGCCGACGCTGGCCTTTGGCAATTATGTCGATGAAACCAACCCAGACGGTCCGTTTGAGGCCTGCGACAAGAACTATCTTCTGCGCCCCGCGGCCCGCAGCTTTGGCCCGCGCATCCCGCTCGAACCTGGGTTCTGCGCGCTTTCGATGCTGTTTTCTGATTGGCAGCGCAATGGGGTGCCCGATCTGCGGGTGTCGAATGACCGGCAATATTACGTTCGCAACGGGCGCGAACAGATGTGGCACATGACCCCGCTGGCCGAATATACCGAAGCCGAGGGCTGGCCGGTGATGAAACTTTGGGGCATGGGCATTGCCAGCCGAGATATCACCGGCGATGGGCTTCCCGAGGTGGTGTTAACCTCGATGGGTGACCAAACCTTGCAGCTGAATATGGGTAAAGGCGTGATGAAAAACGCGCCCTATGCCACCGGCACCTATTCCAGCGTGCCCTATAACGGCGATGATGGCCGCGCCTCGACAGGTTGGCACGCCGAGTTTGGCGATATCAACAATGATGGGCGTGACGATCTGTTCATCGCCAAAGGCAATGTCGAACAGATGCCTTCGAATGCCATTCACGATCCGAACAATCTGCTGATCCAGCAAGCTGACGGCAGTTTTGTGGAAAAAGGCGGCGTGACGGGGGTGGGCACGACGGAACGCTCGCGCGGGGCGGCTGTGGTGGATTTGAACAAAGATGGGCTGCTGGATCTGTTGGTCGTCAACCGCCGCGCGCCCTTGGAAATCTGGCAAAACACCACGGCAGAGGCAGGCCATTGGCTGGCGATTGATCTGCGCGACGCGGGCCCAAACAGCCGCGCGATTGGGGCTTTTGTCGAATTGCGCCTGCCCGATGGCCGAATTCAGACGCAAGAACATACGGTTGGCGGGGGACATGCCTCTGGCGAGGCCAGCCCCTTGCACTTTGGGCTTGGCGCAGCAGAGCAGGTTGAACTGCGGGTGATCTGGCCCGATGGTCAGACCTCCGATTGGGCTCGGACAGCCACAAACCTTATATTGCGTGTCAGCCGCGACGCGCGCCCTACCCTTCTGTTGGCAGAGGAACCCTAAGTTATGCGCCTGAGATTCGTTACCCCGCTGCTGGTTTTAACGGCGACGATGGCCTTGGCCGAGGCTCCGGCGATTGCGCCGCTCAGCGATGCCGATTTCCCGCAGTTCTCGACGGCAGAAATCGCCTTGGGCCAAGCCCTGTTCTGGGATCGCGAGCTGTCGGGCAATCGCGGCATCTCCTGCGCCACTTGCCACCACCCCCGTTTCGGCACCTCGGATGGGGTTTCGCTGGATATTGGCGAGGGCGGGATTGGCCTGGGGCCGGATCGCAAAGCCGACCCCAAGAACTATCCCGAGCAACGCATACCGCGGAATGCACCAGCGCTGTGGAATGTTGGCGCGCATGGCTTTACCGTTTTGTTCGCCGATGGCCGAATCGAGGCGGATAGCAGCCGTGCAGGCGGGTTCCGCACGCCCTTGGAAGATGAAATGGTCACGGGATTTGCCTCTTTATTGTCGGCGCAGACCATGTTTCCAGTGCTGTCGAGCGATGAAATGGCAGGCCATTACGAAGAAAATGAAATTTCGACATTGGTGCGGCAGGGCCGCATCACTGGCCCCGATGGGGCTTGGGAAGCCATTGCCAGACGCATCGCAGCCATTCCAGCCTATGCCGCTGATTTTAAGTCTGTTTATCCAGAAATCAGCGCAGGCAGGCCTATACATTTCACCGATATTTCGAATGCCGTAGCGGCCTATATGACCTTTGATTTCCGCTCTGACGGTTCACCTTATGACGCCTTTCTGCGCGGTGAAGCGGCTCTGAGCGATCAAGCTGAAGCAGGGCGGGTGTTGTTTTACGGCAAAGCGGGCTGTGGCAATTGTCATTCAGGCGCCTTGCTGACCGATATGACATACCACGCAATGGGCGACCCACAGATTGGGCCGGGCAAAGCCGAGCGCTTTGAGCGTCACCAGCGCGATACTGGCCGAATGCGAGTCTCGAACAACCCCGCTGACGCCTATGCTTTCCGCACGCCGTCTTTGCGCAATGTCACGCTGACAGCACCCTATGGCCATGCCGGCAGCTACCGCGACCTTAGCGATTATCTGCGGCATCACATGGCTCCTGGATCTGGCTTGGCAGATTATGACCTAAGTCACGCGATTCTTCCCGCGATGGAGGTCGGCAAACCCGATTTGGCACCAGGCGAGGAAGCGTCGAACTATGCGGCGATTGCCAACGCGATCAAGGCTCCGGCAATCAGCCTTTCAGAACCGGAGTTTAACAGCATCATGGCCTTTCTGAAGGCACTTGAAGACCCATTGGCGGTGGCTGGCGGTCGCATGGGCATTCCAGACAGCGTCCCTTCAGGCTTGCCGATTGATCGCTAGGGGCTAGTTCACCACAAATTCGGCATGTAAGGCACCTGCGGCGTTAATGCTTTTCAGAATGTCGATCATGTCATGCGGGGCGACGCCCAAGGCGTTCAGCCCGGCGACCACTTCGGAAAGATTGGTGCCGCCCTGAACTTCGGCCAGCCCCGTGCCCGGCGCGTTCTGGATGCCGACTGATGATTGCGGCACCACGATGGTCTGGCCCTGCGAAAACGGGTTTGGTTGCACCACCACCGGCGTATCGTCGATCCGAAGCGTCAAATTGCCCTGCGCGACGGCGACGCGGCTGATTCTGACATCTTCGCCCATCACTATGGTGCCGGATCTCTGATCAACCACAACTCGCGCTTTCGATTCCGGCTCGATCGTTAAATTTTCCAACTGGCTGATCAAATGTGCTGGCGAGCGCCCATTTGTTTGCAAAAGCACAGTGCCCGCATCCAACATTTCCGCCGATTTTCGCCCGGTGGCCTTATTGATCACCGTCTCAATGCGCGCGGCGGTGGTGAAATCAGGCTCACGCAGGGCAAGACGCATCGATTGCAACTGGGTGAAATCAAATTCCACCTCACGCTCGACGCGCGCACCAGAGGGGATCATGCCCGCCGTTGGAACACCTTGAACCACTTTTGCGGTCTGCCCATCAGCCGAGACTCCGCCGGCAATGATCGCACCTTGGGCAACAGCATAAATCTTCCCGTCGGCCCCATTCAAAGGCGTCATGATCAAAGTGCCACCAAGCAGGCTTTTGGCATCCCCAATCGCAGAAACGGTGACGTCAATCTGGCCACCCGCACGCGCAAAAGGCGGCAAAGTGGCTGTTACAAAAACCGCGGCGACGTTTTTAGGCTGAAACGACTCGCCCGAGACATTGACGCCCAGCCGTTCTAGCAGATTGGACATGATTTCTTCGGTAAAAGGCGCATTTCGCAGTCCATCGCCACTGCCATTCAAGCCGACAACCAAGCCATAGCCGACCAAATCATTCGCACGCACCCCGTCAAATTCGACCAAATCCTTAATGCGAATTGGACCCGCGAACAGGAAAGTTGGCAGGCAGGCGATCAAAATCGCAAAGAAAAAAGCCCGTATCATAGGTAATCCAACAGACTAAGGTGCGACATGCGGGCCGTAAGGGCGTAAATGGTTTCCAGCTGTGTCTGGGTTTCTTGCAGTTTGGTTGCGGTGCTATAGGGGTCTACCGATGTCAGGTCATTGCGTGCGATCTGAAGCGCGCTTTCCTCGGAAGAATTGCGGGTTTCTGCGGCAGAAATTTGCGATTCGGTGACGCCCAGACGGGCAGAGAGTTCAAGCCGATGGCTCTGGCTTTGTAACAGATGCGTCCCCGCCGCTTCGGCCAATGATCTGCGCAAGTCTGGTTGAGCGGAAAACAGGCCGCGGCCCAACAAGGCCGCAAGCGCGATGCCGGTTAGCGTTTCGGTGATGGCAGGATCTTTTGCGGTGATATCAAGATTTGCGGTTTCGCCCGGAGCAATCGTCACAGGCTCTAGCGGCGCACCCCCGTTGTAGGCTTGCGTCGCAAAACCTGCGGGGTCCTGAAACCAATTTGAAACCGCAGCGATCACATCTTGCACCGAAGTTGCCCCCGCCGTTGCCGCATCAAGCGCGGTGAGAATGCTTTGCGACCCCGCCACGGGTACGATTGCAGTTTCCACGCCACCAAAGAGCGATCGCCCGCCGACGGCCACATTCAAGGCGGCGATGGTTGACTGAAAGATTTGCTGCGCCTCCCCCCCGACACCAGAAAGCTGTGCCGTTCCAGAGCCCGCAGAAACCGTCATCAGCGATTGGCGCAATTGCAGCGCCAAACTGTCAATTGTTTGCAGCCCCGCCTGCATCGTGGTGGTAAACAACCCTGCTTCTTGGGTTTGGGCCGTATAGCCTTTTATCCGCGCAAGCGAGGTATCGATGCCTGAAACAAGACTTAAATTTCCAGAAAACTTTTTCGCGATATCAGTTGTTTGCCCCGTTGTCAGCTCGGTCGACAGGCGTTGCATCTCAGTTTTAAGACTGAGGTTTTTTGCGCGAAACGCGAAGGCGCTTGTCATATCGCCGACAGAGGTGGTGACCATTTTTCAAATCTCCAAAAGGCGCTGCAATAGATCGTTGACGACCGAAATTACCTTAGCGTTGGCGGTATAGGCTTTTTCGATCGACAACAGCGTTTGCATCTCGTGGTCGGTATCGACGCCGCCCTGAAGCTCGAGGGTTTTTACCGTTTCAAGTTTGGCGGCGTTATAAGTGGCGTCATTTTCGGCTGCGACGCGACCACTTGCGGCAAAAGAGGTCATATCGGTCGCTAGCGTCGCAAAACTACGGCTTGCGGCAGAGAAGCCGCCAGAGGCCGGCGTGCGCAGGCTCTCCAAAGCCGCTGAAAAACGATTGAATTGCGCGGCACTGCCAACCGGGCCAGGCGCCATCGCGCCAAGCCCATCGCGCAGCTTTGAAAGATCGCCGCCCTTAGTGGGATCAACCGAAGAATTCACGCTAAGGCGCTGCGCAAGGCCGACTTCGGCGCTGGGGTCAAAACCGGTGCCGGTATCGGTAAAGAGCCCTGGCGCGCTCAGGGGTAGGCTTGGGTCGGTAGCAGGATCGGCAAATCGGGTGATCAAATCGCGGGCGAGCGCGTCAAGATTGGCCTGGGCCGCTGGTGCAAGGCTGTCGCGTACCTGAAAGGCGGCCGCGAGCGTGCCGCCAGAAATAAGGCTGCTGTCCCCCGAGGTTGCGACAGAACGGTCGTCCAAGGTTAGGCCCGAAAGCGCCCCTGAAGCTTGGGTCATTCCAGCCACAACCACCCCGGCCGCGGTAAAGCCAAACTCTGCGGGCTTACCATCTAAAATGATAGCACCACCAGTGGTGAACAAGGCAACCCCGCCATAACTTCGCGGCACTTCGCGCAGTGGCACAATCGAGGCAATACTATCAATGGCGCGCTGGCGCTGATCCATCAAAGCAGAGACATCGCGGCCATTGACCAGGCCAACGCCGATATCACCGTTGAACTGCGCCACCTGATTCAGAGTGATGTTCAACAAGCTCACCTGATCGGAAATCTGACCATCCGCATCCGCGCGGGCAGATTGAATTGCCGTCGCCGCGCTAGAGATTTGTTGCGTCAAAGCGGTAGCAGATTGCAATACTCCGATCAGGCGCGTGTCTGCATCCGGACGCGATGCGGCCTCTTGCAGGCTTGTTGAGAACCCTGCTACCCGCGAGACGAGCGAACCTTCTGACCCAACACTGCCAAGCGCCGTCTCCAAGCGAGTCATGAAATCGACCACCGTCGAGCTGGCGCTGCTGCCCGCCTGCGCGACCCTGCGATCGGCAATGACGGCGAGATCCGCCTGTCGCAGCACCCCGTCGACCTTTACGCCCTGCCCAGATTGGCCCACGACCCGCGCAGAGGTTTGCAGTTCGCGGCGCGCGTAGCCTTCGGTCATCGCATTCGCGACATTGGAGGAAATCAGCTCTGCCGCGCGCGCGGCCGCATTCAGCCCAGACAGGGCGGAATTCAGGCTGCCTGTGAGTGACATCTACGCCTCCTATCGCTTGATACTATTGGTTTCTTGCAGCATTTCATCCACCGCCTGAATAACCTTGGCATTCGAGGAATAGGCGCGCTGAGTTTGAATAAGTTGCACCAATTCGGTTGCCACATCGACGGAGGATTCCTCACGCGTGAAGCCTAACATATTGCCCGTTGGCCCTTCTCCGGCATTCCAAAGATAGATCGGGCCCGATTCGACGGAAAGCCGATAGCCCTGATTGTCGGTGGCAAGCAGGCCGTTTGGGTTCGGCACATCGACAACTGGAATTTGGTACAGCCGCCGCGTAAAGCCTTGATCGTAGATCGCATAAAGATTGCCAGATTCATCTACCGTCATCGAGCTAAGACTGGCAACCGGCGTGCCGTTTTTCCCGATTGAGACCGGCGTAAAGCCGGTCGAAAGTTGGGTCGTGCCATCAATCTGGCCAATCTTACCGACATTCAGATTGATTGTGCCCCCTGCAACCGGCACATCCATGCCGCCGGTGGCCGGATCATAGGCCGCGCCAAAAAGCGTTGTCACATTCAGCAAAGTGCCGCCCGCAACCTGACTGGAATTAAACTCAAGCCGGTAACTGCCAACAATCGCGTCAGCTTGCGCGCCATCGCGCACGGTCATGTTCCAAGCGTTCGATGCCCCCGCAACAGGCACCTCGGGCGTGTATTCAAAGTTTAACGATTCGGACTCGCCCAAATTGGCAAAATATTCGACACCAATCGCAAGAGGATCACCGCTGGCGCCTGCGGTCGACTGAGCGGAAGGCAAGTTCACGGCCAGCGAAATAGAGGTCGTTGGGTTGGCAACATATTGATTGGAACCAACCTCTACTGGGACCAGCGAAGCCAAAGTATCCCGCGCGAAGGCGTTGTTGTCATCCAGCAAAGAGGCGGGCCAACCCATTAGGACTTGCCCTGTTGCCGTGCGCAAAACGCCATCAGAATCTGGACGAAACGAGCCCGTTGTGATCAGCGAAATTGGAAAGCTGGCGGTTGGATCGTTTAGCGATGTGACATCGGTGACGGCCAAAAACCCACGGCCGTCGATGGCAAGATCTGTGGCATTGGTCGTATTGATCAGCGGGCCCTGCATATCGACCATGCGCATATTCGTGGCGCGCACCCCCCCCGCCACATAGGATGAATTGGAGTTGCCGGTCATCACCAGCGACTGAAAATCTGTCTGGGCGCGTTTGTACCCATAGGTGCCAGAATTGGCGATATTATCAGAAATAGTCGCCAGCTTACTCGCGTTAGAGCTTAGCCCTGAAACGCCAGCATTCAGCGAAGATGAAATTGTCATGAAATGCGCCCTTCTGCAGCGTCGACCTATCTTTTGCCAACTCTGCATGATGCGCCTTAAGATCTGCCTAACAGCTCAAATTTGAGCCATCTCATCTGAACTTCCGCAGCAAAATCACCTCGAGCCGATTGTTGCGCACCGCCGTCAGGTCTTGAGTCGCGGGTTTTCTATCGGCATTTCCACTGATGCGCGCCACGCGGTCCAATGGGGTTTTATTGGCTTCAAGCATCTGCCGCATTGCCTGCGCCCTTGCGGTAGAAAGCTCCCAATTTGGGTTATCTTTCAGCGTGATAGGCAAAGTTCGAACATAGCCGTTTACAGCAATCTGGTTTTGCGCCAGCCCAAAAACCTCAGACAACAAGGCTGCGATTTTCAGGGTTTGGTCGCGCGGATTAGCCGTGCCTTCTTCAAACAACGGATCGTCAGGCACATCAAAAATTTCGACAACCAAACCTTCGTCTGTAACCCTGCTGATGACATGACTGAGCAGCCGCTTCATCGTCATGCTTTCGCCGCCCTGCGCAGTCAGCGCGGTTTTTACCTGATCGAGGACTTTTTGTTCTGCCACGCCCGCCGAGGTTTGCGGCCCGGTTTCGCTGCGACCACGGTCTTCCTTGCTGGGCTGATTACCAGTCGCCCCCGTGCCCGTCTGAGCAAGCGCGCCTTCGACAAACAGAGAATCCCCGCTAAACATATCCTTGCCACCACCCGAAACCCGCGACACCGCGATGGTCGGGTTAAAATAATCTGCAATGCCTTTGCGTTGCTTTTCCGTCGTCGCGTTTAACAGCCACATCAGCATAAAAAAGGCCATCATGGCCGTCACAAAGTCAGCATAGGCCACTTTCCACGCCCCACCGTGATGGCCGCCACCCTTGATGACTTTTTTACGCTTGATGATGACTGGCGCGACATCTGATTGCCCAGCCATTCACACACCCATTTATCAAACACCCAAGCTCAGGTGTAACCGATCTCGGTGCATAAGGGGTTAAGCGGCGGGATTTTAGGGAAATGCCTTATATTTGCCGGAATTCAACGCTCGCGCAGGGCGAGGCTGGATTTATACAAAGGCTTGGTCAGATAGGTCAGAATGGTCTTGCCGCCGGTTTCCAGCTCGACATCAGCCTGCATCCCAGGTCGAATTTCCAGACCGCGCTGACGCTCGGTGAACTGGCTGCGATCCACCGCAAGCGTGACTTTGTAATGCGGATCGCCATCGGGACTGCGCGACCGCTCGTCTTTAAACGTATCGGCGGAAATGAACGTCACCTTGGCCTTTAGAGTGCCATAAATCGTGTAATCATAAGCCGTTAGCTTTACTGTCGCCTTCAGCCCCTGATGCAGCGAAGCGATGTCGCGCGGCTTTACACGCGCCTCGATGAACAGATCGCCGTCGACGGGAATCAGTTCCATAATCTCTTCGCCCGAGCGCACAACGCCGCCAATCGTAGTGATCGACAGCTTGTTCACAATGCCGCGCATCGGTGCCACCAAAGTCGTGCGCGACAGCTGGTCTTGCGCCAGTTTCAGCTTTTGCCGCAGCTGCGCCAGATCGCTTTCCACCTTCGAAAAATCGGTGGCGCGTTCCATCTTGGTGGTGGTCTGCGCCTCGGCCAATTTGCTTTGCGCATCGGAATAGGCCTTGCGGGCGCGGGTGACCTCGATCAGCGGCGCGATGTCTTGCTTGTACATTTTTTCCAGCAAATCGCGCTCTTGCGAGGCTTGGTCCAGCACCGCTTTGGCACCTTCGACCCGCGCAGCGTAATCGCTAAGTCGCGCCGTCAGCAGCGCTTTTTCCGAAGCCACCACTTCGGGCACCCGCCCCGCAATTACCGGGGGCGCATCAAAGCCTGCCTCGCCGTTGATTTCGGCATCAAGCCGCATCCGGCGAATTTCCAACGTAGCGATTTGGTCGGAATAATCATCCACCGCTGCCTGATACTGGGTGCCATACAGCCGCGCCAAGGTTTGCCCCGGCTGCACCAGATCGCCTTCGGCCACGTTCAGCTCGGCCAGAATGCCGCCTTCTAGGTTTTGAATGATTTGCGGGCGCGACGAAGACACCACCTCGCCCTGCGCATGCACAATCTCGTCCAGCCACGCGAAAGAGGCCCAGAGCAGAAACACTACGGCAACACCGGCGATCATCCATATGGTGCGGCTGGGGCCGCGCTGTTTTTCGGCAAAGGCCTCGTCAAAGCTTGCGATGCTCATCTTGCAGCCCCTGCCCCAAGCTGGATTGTCAGCGGCTGTGCCGCGCGCGGCAGTTGCGGCGCAGAGGCTTGATTGACCGGCGCGGACCCAGCGATCAACATCTGGCCATTGGCAGCCGCAACAGCAGCAATCGCGGCAGGGGCCTCATGCGCCTTGTTCAGATGCGCCAGCACAGCTTCGCGCGGACCATCAACAACCAGTCTGCCGTTTTGAAAAATTACCACGCGGTTGGTCAATTGCAGGATCGGCACGCGGTGGGTGGCAATAATCGCGGTGCGGCCTTGCAGCCAAGTTTGCAAACGGCTGACAAGGGTGTTTTCAAGCGTCTGGTCCAAGGCGGCGGTGGGTTCATCCAAAATCGCTACCGAAGGGTTTTGCAGCCACAGCCGCGCCCAGCCAATGCTTTGCCGCTGGCCCACTGACAGGCCTTCGCCCATCTCTTTGATTTCCAGATCCAAGCCCCGTGGATGGTTGCGCACAAAGGGGCCAAGCCCAGAAAAATCAAGTGCTTCGAACAGGCGTTCGTCGTCGCGCTCCAGTTGCGTCATGTTCAGATTGTCACGCAAGCTGCCCGCAAACAGCCGCACCTCTTGGCCCAGATAGCCGATGCCTCGGCGTAGATCGCGCGGATGCACCTGTGCCAGATCAACGCCATCGATCAGCACACGGCCAGCGGTAGGATCATAAAGCCCCGCCAAAATCCGCAGGAAGGTGGATTTGCCCGAGCCATTGGTGCCCAGAACGGCAATGTGCTGACCCGCGGGAATTGACAGGCCGTTGATCTCGACAGTGGGGGCCGATTTCGGGTCATAGCGAAACTCTAGATTGCGAATTTCAAACGCGCCCGTCAGCTTTTCGCGGCGCAGATAGCTGCGGCCGGCCTCATTTGATTGATTGGATTTCGCAATCGCTTCCAAGCCATTCAGCGCAGATTTGACGTTGGTCCATTTCGACAGGGTCGATGCCAAGGCGGCCAAAGGCCCAAGCGTGCGGCCTGTCAGAATGCCGATGGCGATGATGGTGCCGACGGTGAAATCGCCGGCAAACACCAGATAGGCCCCCGCAACCACCGCCAGAATATAGGTGCCCTGCTGCACCGCTTGCGCCCAATAGCCCAAAAGCGCTGTCAGATGCCGCTGATCTGAAGATTTCACCACCGAAAGCGTCGAAAGCTCGGACCAGATCCGTTTGACACGGTCTTCCCCGCGCTGGGTGGTGACGGTTTCTGCCTCGAATATCGCTTCATACAGCAGACGGGCGGCGCGGGTGCTTGCGCCTTGCGTCTCGGCGGTCAGCGCCACCATTTTCTTTTGGAATAGAAAGCCGGGTGCAACCATCAGCACGCCACCAATCACCAAAATCCACACCAGATTGCCCCCAATCGAGGCGACAAGAGCAAGGAAAATCAGAATAAACGGCAGATCAGCAAGGGTGCCTATGGTGCTGGCGGTGAAAAACTCGCGCACCGAGGAAAACTCACGCATGGCGGCAAACAGGCTTGAAGGGCTGCGCTGGCCGGGGCCATGCTTCATGCCCAACAGTTTTTCCATCAGCCGCGATTGCACCGACAGCTCGATCCGCTTGCCGGTCACATCCATCAGGCTAGAGCGTGCCAGTTTCAGCGCCGCTTCCATCAAAATCGCCAGCATCGCACCCAGCGCCAGCACCCAAAGCGTGGGTTCAGACTGATAGGGAATGACGCGGTCATAGACCTGCATCGAAAACAACGACACCGCCACAGCCAGCAAATTGGCCACCAAAGACCCCGCCGCCACTTCCATCAACTGGCGTTTATAGCGCGGGAATTCACCCCAGAACCAATGCGGTTCGGGTTTGTTTTCGATATGGCGGCTGGCCAATTCGTTGATCGTGGTCTTGGCCCGCAGCATGCGTCCGGTATAAACTTGGGCGAAATCGGCAAAGCTGACCTCGGCGCGCATATGCTCTACCGAGGTATCATAGACCTCAACTCCGTCTTCGGTTTGCCCCAAAACCAGCACGATCTGGCCCGAAGACATCTCGGTAAGCGCCGGCCAGTGATCTGCCGTTGGAGCAGTGATCTGATCGACCGAAGCGGTCATGCCCAAGGCGCGCAGGGCGTGGGCAACCTCATCAATCCCAAGCCTGCCGCTGCTGGCCGCAAGCTGGATATTTTCCAGCAGATCAGGCACCGCAAGTTCAGTGCCAATTAGCCCAGCATAAACCGAGGCAAGCTGCGCGCGCGACAAAGCGCGGTTGCTGTGGCGAGGGCGAGAGGCGCGGGCGCTGGGAGCAGGGCGCGTTGCAGCGGCGCCCGAGCGGCCTGCATTCATATCGAAAGCTACGACGCGGTCATCATTCACAGGCTTGCTCCATCAACCAATTCACCCCTATCGCGGGCGATTTCCAGCTCGGTCAGTGCGATATCATAGGCCAATGCGGCCTGATCGCGCTGAAGCCGCGCATAGGCGTCGTATTGGCCAACCAGTTCCAAAAGACTGCGGCGGCCAACTTTGTATTGCGTGGTAAAAAGCTCTAGGTTGCCGGCGGTTTGGCGTAGCACCTCTGCGCCCTGCGCCTGCCGCGAGGCCAGAGACGCCCTTTTTTGTTCAAGCGTCACGCTGCGGCGGTTTGCGGCCTCGGCGGCTTCGGCGGTCTGACGCGCCACCACATCGCTGGTTTGGCGCAGCGCCTCCATATCGGATTTCGCTCCGGGATTAAGCATCCCCATGCCGGTCAAGCGCAGCGCAGGAGCGGCCCCATCGCCGCCGATCCCTGTTGAGGCCGCAAGGCCAAATTTCATATTCGCCAATTGCAGATCAGCTTGCGCCAGATCCCGCGCGCCCTCACCCCGCGCCCGCAGAACCGTCAAGGGCTCCAAGTTGGCCGTGGAAATCCGATCAAGGCCGCGCAGACCTGTCAACGGCTGACCCGCAATCACAGCCAACTCTGCCAAGGCTGCATCGGCCGCGCGGCGGTCTGCGCTGACGGTGGCCTGCATCTCGGCAATGTGCTGGTCGATCACGCGCTGCTCGGACAGATCAGAGATGCCGCCTGCGACCCGTTTTTGCATGATCACTGAAAAATCGGCCAGTTTGGCGGCCGCTTGCTCTGACACCACCGCCTGCGCCTTGGCGCGTTCTGCCGTCACATAATTCGACAGCCCGTCATAAACCCGCTGGTTCATTGCAATCGATAGGTCTACGGCGGCAACCTCGACATCTGCGGCGGCAAAGGCACGCTGCGCTTTGCGGCCACCGTTATCAAACAGCGCCTGATCCAACAGCAGACTTGTCGCCAGCCCGCCCAAAGAGGTCAGGCTAACGCTGGGACCGATCGAGGGCAGCCAGTTTTTCGCGCGCGCCTTGGCCTTCAGCTGGGCGACGCGCAGCTCTGCCTGCCCCGCCCCCGCACTTGCTGCAACAACTGCCCCGGCCACTTGCGCATAGGGACCGCCCGAGGGCAGCACCGACCGGCGCGCCTGCAAATCCGCAATCAGCGCCGAGCTTTGCCCCGAAGCCGCAAGGTTTTGTGCCGCAGCGCCTTTCGGCTGCGCAACCACCGCAGCCGGCTTGGTCAGAGGGTTCCCCCCCGCCATGCAGGCTGACAGCAGCATCAGCGCCGCCAGTGCCGGACCACGGCTGCGAACCGCAGTCCAGGTTGCAAAAGTGCAGAGCCTTGGCATCTCCAAATATCCGATCACACGCCGGTATGGTTGACGATAATATCCGAGTCGATCAGCACGCTGGCCCCAGCCGTACCCAGATTATAGAGGTTATAGCTTTCTCCGTTGATGATCTGGCTTGAATGGGCATCGGTTGCACCAACCAAGTTGACATGGTCATCGCCTGCACCCGAAATCGTCATCGACTTGTCTGGGCCTGTCAGCGCATTTACCTGCGCTTCGGTCAGGGTCAATGTCGCATGCGAGGCGGTCAGGTTGATGGTGCCAAAGTCGAAATGATCCAGACCCGCGCGCGATAGATCGACCGTAGTCTCGCCCGTGGTCGAGCGGATATAGAGCGTGCTGGATTCATTGCCCGCGGCGTCTTGACTGCTGACCACCAGATAGCTGCCATCAGGCACAGGGCTATTGTCAAAATAGCTCCGCGTGATCTGCTTGGATGATCCGTTGATATCAGCAGTGCCATTCAAAGTCCCCGAAGGTGTGATGTCGATCACTGTGCCAGTGGCTGCAACCATATGGAAGGTGGTGATATCTGGCGTGGTTTCGGTGACGATCCCCGTGATCTGGTTGCCGCCGCCCTCGTCGCGGATAATCCAAGGGTCGTTTGGCGCAACAGTGTCAAAGGCAAAGTTTTGGTCGTAATGCGCAACGTTTCCGGCCAAATCGGTGGCGGTCACGGTGACACTGCGGCTTGCGCCACTGCCCTGCCCCGTTGGCAAATGCGCGGTGTCAAAGGTGACAGACCAATTGCCCGAAGCATCCGCAGTGGTCTGCAAATCAATCCCATTTTGCATATGCACCACGATCTGCGCGCCCACCTCGGCCGTACCTGCCACAACCAAGCCATCCACGGCTTCGGTTGCGTTCAAGATGCCGTCGCCCGCCAAAGGCGCAGCCGGCTTTTGGAAATTGCTTACCTGCGTATCAACCAAAACGCTGGAGGTAATCGGCGCCGAGACGTTGCCATAGCTGTCGGTTGCCACGGCGGTGATCTGCATCGAATGCATCTCGCCTGCGGTAATCTCGCCTGGGGCGAAGGTATAGCTCCAGGCCCCATTGCTGACGGTGGCCTGATGCTCTGCGCCATTGCCAAGCTTGACCATGACAGTCGAGCCCGCTTCGACCGTGCCGCCCACTTTCAGCCCGCCCAGCGCTTCGGCGGCGTTCAGAACCGCGTCAGCTTTTATAGAACTGGTATTGGTCAATGTCTGAGCGAAATTGCTAACCAAAGTGTCAACCTGCACTGGCGAGGTGACGGTGGCCGAGCGATTGCCATAGGCATCGGTCGCATAGGCCGAAATCGCCATGCTGTGCAGATCGCCCGGGGTCACCTCCGAGGCAGGGAAGGTATAGCTCCAATTGCCGTTGCTGACGGTGGCCTGATGCTCGACGCCATTGCCCAGCTTGACCATAACAACCGAACCGGCTTCTACAGTACCGCCGATCCGCAGGCCACCTTGGGCTTCGGCCGCATTTAATACGCTATCGGCTTTAACAGAGCTGGTATCGGTCAGAGTCTGGGCAAAATTGCTGACCAGCGTATCGACCTGGACCGTCGAGGCGATGGTGTTCGACACGTTGCCATAGGCATCCGTGGCATAGGCGCTGATTGGCATTGTGTGCAAATCACCTGTGGTGATTTCGTTTGCGGCGAAAGTATAGCTCCAGCTGCCGTTCGACACGCTGGCGGCGTGATAGCTGCCATCGCCCAGCTTGACCATCACGCTCGAGCCTGCCTCAACCGTGCCGCTGATTTTCAAACCCAGCTGCTGTTCGGCACCATTCAAAACCATATCGGCCTTGATCGCACTCGTATCGGTATTGGTCAGAGCAAAGTTGCTGACCAAAGTATCCACCTTGATCGGCGAGACAATGGGCGGAGACACATTGCCATATTTATCCGTCGCAATCGCGGTCAGCTGCATATTGTGCAGATCGCCAGGTGTGATTTCACTTGCGGCGAAAGTATAGCTCCAGCTGCCATCGGTCACGGTCGCGGCATAGGTGCTGCCGTTGTCCAGTTTCACCTGAACCGTAGAGCCCGGCTCGACAAGACCACCAACGGTTAGACCTTGGGCCGATTCCGCGGCGTTCAGCACCCCGTCCGAGCCTGCACTGCTTGCGCTATGGGTGAAGGGCTGCACCACCGTATCAACCACCAGCGTATCATTTGCCGAAACTTTGTTACCGGCGCTGTCGGTCGCGGTCACAACGACAGGAATTTCATACTGGCCAGGGTTCACCTGAGTGGTCGGGAAGGTCACAGTCCAAGTGCCATCTGCACCCGCTGTGGTCGACTGGGTGTTGCCATTGACCAAAACATCAATCTTGGCGCCCGGTTCGCTGGTGCCGCCAATCTGTACCCCGTTCTGATAGGCCACCCCCGTCTCGACATGCGAAACGGTCTTGGTGCCTTGGTCAATCGCCACAACCGGAGGCGTGGTGTCGGCGGGTTCACCAGAATTGGTGCCACCCGTACCACCTGTACTTGTCGTGCCCGTGCTCGTCTCGCCTGTGCCGCCTGTAACCGTATCGGTGCCACCCCCGCCAGAGACGCCAGCGCCCAGCACCGCCAGACCGCCCGCCGCAGCCGCAGCCGTGCCAACTCCACCAAAGCCACCCAAAAGCCCCGGAATAAACGGAGCCATGCCTGCCGGTTCGTTGGCCGCAAAGGCGGTGTCCACGACCGTGTCGGCGGTCGTAAAGCGCAGATCGTCCAGCGGGCTCCACTTATCCCAGCCGCTCACCGGGCCATAATCGGCAAACAACACGCCGTCGCCGCTTGGCTGTACCAAAACTTCGGTCATCTCGCCATCAGCAGAAATATACAGGTGGTTCTCTTGCCCCGGTACTGCATTGAAATAATTGCTCAACACGACCATCCGGCCATCTGCCAGCCGGATCAGCAGATCGCCGCCCTGCTGTTCATAGGCCACAATGGATGTCTTTGAGAGGTTCAGCGATATGCTATCGCCAGCACCGATCTGGATGAAGTTGCCCTGCGTATCGCCTGCGACACTGCCATGCTGCTTTGCGCCCGCAAAATCGCGGACGGCGAAATCAATCGCCTGAACCATTGTACTACTCCGCCTCAAAAACCCAAGCTTTAGCGCCTGGAGTGTTATTAGCCCCATTTTTGAGGCCTATTGCGTTCATCAATACTTTGATCTGGACACAATTTCTAGTCCTTTGATTGAATTTGATATACTTTAGGGACTTATTGATCTCAATTTCGCCACAAAAGCGCGACTTTCGCTACAAAAGCGCAACAGTCGGCGGGGAAATAGCTGACATTTTAGGGGAAATTGCGCGATCTAGAGGCAGATCAGCCCAGCCTTGGCGACAAAACCACTAAGTCTTGCGGTGGCACCCAGCTTTCTCAACGTTTTGACTGTTGCGCAAAGAACCAACCGCGCGCAAATCTGCGGCAAGCCCGCACAGTTTTCCAACCAAAGCTGCCCAAGCCGAACAATCGCCGCAGATTTGTCGCAATCCTCAGCCCTATATCCCGAAATTCATCCCGCGCCAAAGATAGCGCGGTCTCCCCTTGGCTCCTGATCCGAAATTTGCCAAATAAGACGCGTAAGAAAAAAGGATTTTATGATGACAGGCACGCCCGCCGCAGCACCGCTCTCGCAAAACACGCTGACCCATTTGCAGCGGTTGGAAGCGGAAAGCATCCACATCATGCGCGAGGTCGTGGCCAATGCCGAAAATCCGGTGATGCTTTATTCTGTGGGCAAAGATTCGGCCTGCATGCTGCATCTGGCCAAGAAAGCCTTTTATCCGGCACCGCCGCCGTTTCCCTTGCTGCATGTCGACACCACTTGGAAATTCAAGGCGATGTATGACTTGCGCGAAAAAGCCGCGCGTGATGCAGGCATGCAGCTGATCGTTCATCAAAATCCCGAAGCCATGGAAAAAGGCATCAACCCCTTTGACCACGGCAGCCTACACACCGATATGTGGAAGACCGAGGGGCTGAAACAGGCGCTGACCAAGTATAACTTTGACGTCGCCTTTGGTGGTGCGCGCCGTGACGAAGAAAAGTCGCGCGCCAAAGAGCGGATCTTTTCCTTCCGCTCGGCCAATCACCGTTGGGACCCAAAAAGCCAGCGTCCCGAGCTTTGGCGGCTTTACAACACCCGCAAGGCCAAGTCCGAATCCATCCGCGCCTTTCCGCTGTCGAACTGGACCGAGCTAGATATCTGGCAATATATCCATCTGGAAGGCATCGAGATCGTGCCGCTGTATTTCTCGGCTCCGCGCCCTGTGGTGGAACGCAACGGCATGGTGCTGATGGTGGATGACGACCGCTTTCCGCTTGCGCCGGGCGAAGTGCCGCAGATGAAGTCGATCCGCTTTCGCACGCTGGGCTGCTATCCGCTGACCGGCGCGGTCGAAAGCACCGCCGCCACCCTGCCCGAGATCATTCAGGAAATGCTGCTGACCACTACATCTGAACGTCAGGGCCGCGCGATTGACCACGATCAAGCCGCCTCGATGGAGAAAAAGAAACAAGAGGGGTATTTCTGATGACCAATCCAGCCCAAGACCCCGTTTACATCGCCGAAGACCTGATCGCCGAGGACATCGACGCCTATCTGCTGAAACATCAGCACAAAACCATGCTGCGCTTTATCACCTGCGGGTCGGTGGATGACGGCAAATCGACGCTGATTGGCCGACTGCTTTACGACAGCAAGATGATCTTCGAAGACCAGCTTGCCAGCCTGGAACATGACAGCAAAGCCCATGGCACCCAAGGTCAGAACATCGACTTTGCCTTGCTGGTTGACGGGCTTGCCGCAGAGCGCGAGCAGGGCATCACCATCGACGTCGCCTATCGGTTTTTCGCCACCGACAAGCGCAAGTTCATCGTCGCCGATACCCCCGGCCACGAGCAATATACCCGCAATATGGTCACAGGCGCCTCGACCGCCGATCTGGCGGTGATCTTGATCGACGCCCGCCAAGGGGTGTTGACCCAGACCCGGCGGCATTCCTATTTGGTGCAGCTGCTTGGCATTCGCAACGTGGTGCTGGCGGTGAACAAGATGGATCTGGTCGGCTATAGCCAAGACCGTTTTGACCAGATCGTCAGCGAATATGCGCAGTTTGCCGAACAGCTTGGCATGACGGCTTTCTTGCCAATCCCGATCTCGGGTCTGGCGGGGGATAATATCGTCACCCCAAGCGCCAATATGGGCTGGTATCAGGGGCCAACCCTGCTGGGCCATCTGGAAGAGGCGCCGATCAATGTGGCGCGCATGGCGGATGAAGCCTTTCGCATGGCGGTGCAATGGGTGAACCGGCCCAATCTGGACTTCCGCGGCTTTGCGGGGCAGATCGGGTCAGGTGCGGTGCAGCCCGGCGATGCCATTCGGGTGCTGCCTTCGGGCAAGACCACCACGGTGAAATCCATCGTCACCTATGGCGGCACTCTGGATCGCGCCGTTGCAGGGCAGTCGATCACCCTGACCTTTGCCGATGAAATCGACTGCTCGCGCGGCGATGTGATCGTGCGCGCCGATGCGCCTTGCGAGGTGGCCGACCAGTTCGAGGCGACCTTGGTCTGGATGGACGAGCACGAGATGCTGCCCGGCCGCCCCTATCTGTTGAAGATCGGCACCCAGACCCTGACCGCCACCGTCACCGAGCCGAAATACGAGGTGAACATCAACACGCTGGAACATCTGCCGTCGCGGACCTTGGCGCTGAATGCGATTGGCGTCGTCAATATCTCGACCGACCGCGCGGTGCCGTTTGAATCCTATGCCAAGAACCCCGATCTGGGGGGCTTTATCCTGATCGACCGGATGACCAATGCGACCGTGGCCGCTGGCATGGTGCATTTTGCACTGCGCCGCAGTCAGAACATCCATTGGCAGGCCTTGGATATTGACCGTGCGGCGCATGCCTCGATCAAGAACCAAAAGGCCAAGGTGGTTTGGTTTACCGGCCTCTCGGGTTCTGGCAAATCGACGATCGCCAATATTGTTGAGAAGAAACTGCATGCGATGGGCAAGCATACCTTCCTGCTTGACGGCGACAACGTCCGCCACGGGTTGAACCGCGACCTTGGCTTTACCGATGCTGACCGCGTGGAAAACATCCGCCGCGTCGGCGAGGTGGCCAAGCTGATGTCGGATGCCGGGCTGATCGTGCTGACCGCCTTTATCTCGCCCTTCCGCGCCGAGCGGCAGATGGTGCGCGAGATCATGGCCGAGGGCGAGTTCATGGAAGTTTATGTCGACACCCCGCTAGAGGTTGCCGAAGATCGCGACGTCAAAGGCCTTTATAAAAAGGCCCGCGCTGGCAATCTGAAGAACTTTACCGGCATCGACAGCCCTTACGAGGCGCCAGAGGCCCCCGAGATCACGGTCAACACCGTCGCCCTGACCGCAGAAGACGCGGCAGAGCAGATCATCGCGGCGCTGCTGGCCAGCTAAGATCAGGCGGCGGGGGTTTTCAGGCGGGCAAGTTGCACCGCCAAAATCCCCGCCGCTGCGATAGCCACGCCGATCATATCGGTTAGATGGATCTTTTCGCCCAACAAAAGTGCGGCGATCAGCACACCAAAAAACGGGTTCATAAAGTGGAAGGCCGAGGCTTTTACCGCGCCAACCCGCCCGACCAGCGTGAACCACAACAGCGTGGCCGCCAGCCCCGGAATCAGAATCTGATAGGCAAAGGCCGCCAAAAACCGCGGGCTGATCTGCGCAGTCAAAGGCTCGCTGACCCCAGCGACCACCGCCAGCACCACCGAGCCCACCAGCATCTGCAAGCCGACCACCATCAACAGATTGCCGCCAGATGTCGCACCCCGCATCGTCAGCGTCGCCACCGCCAGCGCCAAGGCCCCACCGATGCAAAGCAGAATGCCGATAGGATCAGCGCCACCCGAAAGCCTGCTGCCCATGATCAAAGCCACGCCCGAAAACCCAGCCAAAAGACCCAAAAGCCCAAGGTTCGAGACTTTTTCGCCGCGCAAAACCCAGCCAAGCAGCGCCACGATCAACGGCATGGTCGAAGCGATAATCGCCGCCAATGACGCCTCGGTGCCCTGCAGCGCGATAAAGTTAAAGCCAAGATAGATCGCGTTCTGGCACAGACCAAAAACGATGACCGAGCGCGCCTGCCCGGGCGTCAGCCGCCAGCTTTGGCCCAGCGCCCGCGCGACCACCACAGCCAGCAGTCCCGAAATCAAAAACCGCATCGATAAAGCCGCCAAAGGCGGGGCAGCGGCTACAATAATCCGCGCCGTGGCAAAGGCCGACGACCACATCAACGAAAACGTCAGCCCCATCGCGATTGCGCGCAGATCCATGCCAGCCCCCATGTAAAAAGGGCCGCCAAATCGGCGACCCTTTCCGAAACCCTTCAGCGCAAACTTATGCGTTGACGATGTCTTTCAAAGCCTTAGCGATGGCGAATTTCACCTGCTTGTCAGCTGGCTTGGTCATGGTTTCGCCGGTTGCTGGGTTACGCACTTGACGCTCTGGACGGGCCTTGCAAGCCACTTTTCCCAAACCTGGCAGGGTCACTGCGCCGCCAGCGGAAACTTCGCGCGACACCACAGCTGCGATCGCGTCCAAAGCAGCGGTTGCAGTTTTCTTGTCGGAATCCATCGCATCGGCAAGAGCTGCAACAAGCTGGGTTTTGGTCATCGGTTTGTTCATTTTGTTCATCCCTTGGTTCCGACCCGCTGATTTTTGTGCGGGCCTTATTTGCCTGTCAGGCGGATAAAGTGGCTTTTCACGCTTTCGCGGTCCAAGGCAAGCTCTTTTTGGCCGAGAATAAGGTGTTTTTGCGATTTTACAGGAAGGCTGTTTCCTCGAAACTACGCAACTTGCGGCTGTGAATTCGCTCTATCGGCATATCACGCAGCTTCTCCATCGCGCGAATACCAATTTCAAGGTGACGCGAGACCTGAGTCTTGTAGAATTCAGACGCCATTCCAGGCAGCTTCAACTCGCCATGCAAGGGCTTGTCCGAAACGCAAAGCAATGTGCCATAGGGCACGCGAAACCGAAAGCCATTCGCCGCAATCGTCGCACTTTCCATATCCAAAGCAATCGCGCGCGATTGGCTTAGACGCCGGACCGGGCCAGATTTATCGCGCAACTCCCAGTTGCGGTTGTCAATTGTCGCCACCGTGCCCGTTCGCATGATGCGCTTCAGCTCGTAGCCCTCCAATTTCGTCACCTCTGCCACGGCTTCTTGCAGCGCGATCTGGATCTCGGCCAGCGCTGGGATTGGCACCCAGATCGGCAGATCGTCGTCCAGCACATGGTCTTCGCGCAGATAAGCATGGGCCAAACAGAAATCGCCCAAAGACTGGCTGTTGCGCAGGCCGGCGCAATGGCCAACCATAAGCCAAGCATGCGGGCGCAGCACGGCAATATGGTCGGTTGCGGTTTTTGCATTCGACGGCCCGACGCCAATATTCACCAAGGTAATGCCGTTTCCGTCGGGGCGTTTCAGATGATAGGTCGGCATTTGCGGGGTTTTGGCATGCGGATTGATCACGCCATCCGGGCGGGTAATCTCTTGATTTCCCGTCGCAACAAAGCTGGTGTAGCCCTGCGCGGGGTCGGCCAAGGCGGCCCGCGCAATCGCCTCGAACTCTTCGACATAAAATTGATAGTTGGTAAACAGCACATGATTCTGGAAATGCACCGCATCGGTCGCGGTGTAATGCGACAGCCGCGCCAGGCTGTAATCAACCCGCTGTGCGGTAAAGGGCGCCAGCGGCTGCGAGCCATCGGCGTTATGGGTTAGGGTGCCGTTGACAATATCATCATTCGTGGTGGCCAGATCGGGCACATCAAAAACATCACGCAGGCTGAACTCCAGCACGCCTTCCTGCGGCACCGAAACCGCAGGGTTGCCCGCAACCGCGAAATGCACCGGAATAGGCGTGTCAGAGACGCCAATCTGCACTGGAACCTTGTGGTTCTGCATCAAAAGATCCAGCTGTTGAATCAGATAGTTACGAAACAAATCTGGGCGGGTGATCGTGGTTGCATAGACGCCGGGGCTGGCAACATGGCCAAAGGCAAGACGGCTGTCAGTCTTGACATGGCTGGTAACCGAAAGCCTGATCTCGGGATAGCAGGCGCGGATGCGGGTTGCAGGACGGCTGCCGGTCACCGCCGCACTGAAATGGGCGGATAAAAATCGCGTGGCTTCGGCATAAATCGCCTCCAGCCGGTCAACCGCAGCTGCGGCATCGGTGAAAATTTCTGATTTTGGTTGATCTGGGGTGCGGATGACCGCTTGTTCGTCGTTCATATGCTTTGCTTCTCGATTTTGATCGGCCATCTAAGGGCGAAACTCACGATTTCGCAAGTGAAGTCTTGATGACAGCGCAAAAGCTGTCAGATCTAAGGCGGCTGAAGGAGCGCGCGATGAAAACACTGCTGGTCTTGGGATATGGCTATTCTGCGGCCGCTTTGGCTGCGCGGCTGTTGCCGCAGGGTTGGACGGTGCTTGGCACCACCCGCGATGCAGCCAAGCTGGATGAAATCCGCGCCCAAGGTGTGGAGCCGCTGCTTTGGCCCTGCGAGCTGCGCGAAGCCTGCCAGCGCGCCAGCCACATTCTGGCCAGCGCCGCCCCGAATGAAGCGGGCGATCCCTTTTTGCAGGCAGCGAGCGGGGCGATTGCGGGCTCGGGCGCCTCATGGCTGGGATATCTTTCAACCACGGCGGTTTATGGCGATCACAATGGCGCTTGGGTGGATGAAGACACGCCAACGACACCACAATCTCAGCGCGCTATCCTGCGGGTTTTGGCCGAAATGCAATGGCTGGCACTTGATCGGCCTGCACATATCTTTCGGCTTGCCGGCATTTATGGCCCCGGACGCGGGCCTTTCAAAAAGGTTCGTGATGGTACTGCGCGCCGTATTATCAAACCAGGTCAAGTGTTTAGCCGTATTCATGTTGATGATATCGCCCAAACATTGCAAGCCTCGATGGCCCGCCCAGATGCAGGCAGAATTTATAATCTTTGCGACAACGACCCTGCGCCCCCCGAAGATGTCATCGGCCATGCTGCGCAGCTGTTGGGTCTGCCGGTGCCGCCTGAGGTTGCCTATGACCGCGCCGAGATGAGCCCGATGGCCCGCAGCTTTTACGGTGAATCGAAAAAAGTCAGCAATCAACGAATGCGGCAAGAGCTTGGGCTTGAGCTGATTTACCCGACTTATCGCGAAGGCTTGGCGGCCTTGCTTGCCGCTGAGGAAAGCTAGGAGTAACTTCGCACCAAGGCGCCGGCCACCAAGCTCCAGCCATTCGCTGCAACAAAAAAGGCAAGTTTGAACGGCAGCGACACCACAGCTGGCGGTACCATCATCATGCCCATCGACATCAAAACGGCGGCGACCACCAAATCAATGATCAAAAACGGCAGGAAGATCAGAAAGCCAATCTCGAAAGCGCGCTGAATCTCGGAGAGGATAAACGAGGGCACCAAAAGCGAAAGCGGTGCGTCAATCGGCGCAACCTCAACCACCACAGGCCGCAGATTCTGCATCGCGGTAAAGGTATCACCATCCAGCCGTGCGGCCATAAAACCTCTAAAAGGCGAAACAATCAGAGGGATCGCCTGCTGAATATCAATAGTACCCGCATTCAGCGGCTGCACGCCCTTCACCCAAGCCTCGGTGAACACCGGGTCCATCACAAACCAGGTCAGAAACAGCGCAAGACTGACAATCAGCATATTGGGCGGTGCCTGCTGAAGCCCGATTGCTTGCCGCAAAATTGATAAAACCGTCACGATAAAGGGGAAGCAGGTCACCATAACGGCGATCCCCGGCGCAAGGCTCAGGAGAGTCATCACCGCCAACACCTGAATCGAGCGCGCCGGGAGCGATCCGCCGTCGCCAAGGTCGAGGGAAAGACTTTGCGAGATGGCAGGAGAGGCCATCATCGCAAAAATGACCCCGATCAGGGCCAGATAGAGATATTTCAAAGCCCGCCCCGCAGATTGGCGACCTCGGTCAGGCGCACGGCAAGCTGACCAGTGGCATCGCCTTCAACCTCTTGCAACTCGCCTCGCGCGATCAACCTATCGCCGACATAAAGCTCGACCGGGTCGTCAACGCGGCGGTCCAATGTCAGCACCGCATCGCGTGAGAGACGCAGCAAATCACGCACCAAAGGTCGGGCTTTGCCGACCGAAATCGTCACCTCGATTGGCACTTGGCCAAAAGGGTTGGCGTCGGATAATTCATCCATAAGTCCGTTCCTTTTCTGGAAGATCAAAGAATCCGCGCACCGCAGCCGAAATATCTTTCGTGGCACGATCAAGGTTGATCTGAGTTTCGATGGCGCCCAAGCGCAGATAGACCTGCCCCTCGCTCAGACTGGGTTCTTCCATCACCGTAATGGGCAAACCCGCGGCCTGTTCCAAGACCGGCTCAATCGCGGGTCGTGCCGAAGGGCTGATCACAAGCGTGATTGGCACCTCGGCCATTTGTTCGGCCAGTGGCAGCAAGATGTGCAAAATCGTTGGAGACAGGACATCTTGGGCAAGTGTTGGCAAAAGCTTATCAACGACTTCTCGCAAAAGTGGCTCGATCGCGCGCAAAACATGGTCGCGCGCCTCGTGATAGGTAAAGCTAAGGCCTTGCAGATTGCGCGCCAGATCGGCGCGGATCTGCGTCTGTTCATCCGACTGCGCGGCCATAGCATCCTCCCAGCCCGCCGCATAGCCTGCCTCATAGGAGGCAAGCTTGGTTTCTTCTAAGGCAAGCGTGTCGAGAACAACGGTACGGCTGCTACCCTCTTCCACCTCGATTTCAAAAACTTCAAGTTTCAGCATCATCACTGAACCTCTTCTTCCTGTTCCATCCATCCGCGCAGAATTTCGACAGACTCGCTTTGCCGCTCCTCAATCAGGCGGCGCAATCGACTAACCGGATCGCTGTCGTCCTCTTCACCACCAAGCCCCCCTGAAACCATCGGAAGCGGCGGCAAAAAACCATCATCAATTTCACCATTCAGCACCGGCCCACTCGACAAATCACCAAATTCGGGCAGCGAAAACGGGCTACTGTCATCAGGCAGTGCCGCCCGCGTATTTGCTGTTAGGATCGGGCGGATCACGAAAAGCCCCAAAACCAAAGCGACCAAGGCAAGCACTGCGGTTTGCACCAGAGTCATAATATCAATCATGCCAAAGCTGAACATGCTGGCCTGCGCCATCTCGCCGACGGCAACAGGCAGAGGTTCAAAAACCATCGATTTTAACGTCAAGATATCGCCGCGTGCGCTATCAAGCCCCGCGGCCGAGGTCACCAGCTCGCGTAAGACCGTCAGTTCAGCCTCGGGCCGCGGCTCATTTGTGACGGTGCCATCGGCGGCCGTAACCGCCGCGCCATCCACCAAAACGGCAATCGAAATTTTACGCACAGCCCCGGGTGATTTGATCAATTCACGATTGGTTTCAGAGACTTCGTAATTCACCCGCTCGCGCGTTTCAGAGGTTTCATTTTTACCGCCACCGTTCTGGGCGGTATTATTGGGCAAATTCGAGGCGACGGTGACATCCTGACCACCTTGCGTACTCGAGCCGCTTTGCTGAGTGTTATCGGTTGAAATCGCAACACGCGCCTGCGGGTCAAAACGGCGCTCTTTGATCGATTCAGCGTCCGTGACCACATCGACGGCCACCTCGACAACCGCTTTCCCCGCGCCGACTCGCGCTGACAAAAGCCTTTCAACATTCTGCTTAATCTCAGCCGCTTTGCTGTCAGCAGTCACATTTGGCGCAGAAATATCGGTGTCAGAGGGTATAAGCCCTGCAACAGAGTCAATCACCGAGACCTCCTCCGGCGTCATGCCTGGAACCGAAGCCGCAAGCAGATGCCGCAACGCCTTGGCCTGCAAAGGCGCTAAATTGCCGCCAACCGAAGTGATCGTCACGCTCGCACTGGGCTGCACCGAGCGCTGAAAAGGTTGGTTGGGTGCTTGAGCAATGTGGACCCGCGCGGCGCGAATCTGCGGATTCGCCAAAATGGTACGCGCAAGCTCTCCCTCTTTGGCCCGCCAATAGGCCGCATCAAACATTTGCGCTGTGGTGCCAAATCCCGAGAGCGAATCAAGCAGTTCGTATCCCATGCCAGAATTCTTCGGAAGCCCCTCCGCCGCAAGCGTCATTCGCAACGAATCACGCTGGTTTGCTTCCACAAAAATAGCCTCTCCCCGCACCTCATATTTGGCCGCACGCGCATCCAAAGCCGCAATCACATCACCTGCGGCCGAACTGTCTAAGCCAGCATAAAGCAAGGACATTTCGGAATTTCCGGCTATGCGCGACATGCCAAAAACCGTCATGAAAACCGCAAGCGTCGCCCCAAGAACAATGAAACGTTTGCGGCCATCAAGGCCCAGCCATATCTGCAACAAATTCTGCACGCTCAGTCTCCATATTCGGGCTTCTGCCCCTAGAAACCAGTTTTGGCGGATTGGCCTTAACAATCGGTTAGTGACCAGCGGTCTATGTTTGCAAAGCGAACAAGAACGGAGGGCCAGGTGGCAGAAGACGCAGAACCACAGGATGTGGCACCCAAAAAATCATCGAAAAAGCCCTTGTTGATTGGGCTTATCTTGGCAATTTTGCTCGGCGCTGGCGGGTTTTACGCAACATGGTCTGGGCTGATTCTGGGCCAAAAGGAAGCGCACGCCGTCGAGGAGCATCCCGTCGATTCTTTGCCAGCCATTGCCTTTGTGCCGTTGGACCCTTTGGTGATTTCCTTAGGGTCGGATCGGGAAAGTCGCCATTTGAAATTCACCGCGCAGCTAGAGGTAAATGCCGCCTATGCTGACGATGTCACACATTTGAAACCTAGAATTTTAGATGTTTTGAACGGCTATTTGCGTGCGCTCGATGTTGCAGAATTTGATGATTCCACAGCTTTGGTCCGGATGAGAGCGCAGCTTTTGCGCAGGATCCAGATTGTCACCGGAAACGGCCGCGTGCGCGATTTTCTGGTGACCGAATTTGTTTTGAATTGAGGAACGGATCATGGTGCTCATTGCAGATGTTCTTATGGCGGCTGGGTCTTTCGGGGCGGCGATTTACTGTTACGTCCTGTCGGGACGGCTCAAAAAATTCACTACACTCGAAAGTGGGATGGGCAGCGCAATCGCGGTCTTGTCTGCGCAGGTTGATGACATGACGCGCGCGCTGGAACAGGCGCGGACTGCGGCGACGGGCTCGGCTGAGGGGTTGCAATCGCTCACCGCACGCGCCGAGGCGGGCGCGGCGCGGCTAGAACTCTTACTGGCGGCATTGCACGATCTGCCCGACGCCAAAGCGCCTGTCGCCGAGGCGCCAGACACGACAGAGCAAGATCGGCGATTGCGTGTCGTTCGAAGGCGCGCGCAACGGCCTGGTCTGGAGGCCGCAGAATGAAAAAGCCACGCAGCAGCAGCGGACGCGGTTCGCTCTTAATTGTTTCGCTCTTTCTGGCCACATCAGGCGCCCTGCGCCTTGGTGCGGGCTTTGGCGCGGCACTGGCCAATTCAGAGATAAAACCAGCAGAGCCACCAGCGGAGCAAACCTGTAGCGAGACACCCTCTGCCCTTGCCGAGGCGCTGCGCAGCAAAGAACAAGGACTCGCAGCGCGCGAAAAGGCGCTTGCAGACCGAATTGCAGCCCTGGCCCTGTCCGAGGCTGCGATCGCAAAACGCATAGAGGAGATGACAGCTGTTGAAGATGAGTTGAAAAAGACCTTGCAGATGGCAGATGGCGCGGCAGAACAAGACCTTGCGCGTCTGACCGCCGTTTATGAGGCGATGAAACCATCCGATGCGGCAAAGGTCTTTTCAAAAATGGCCCCGGAATTTGCCGCGGGTTTCCTTGGCCGGATGAACCCGGGTGCTGCGGCCGCTGTTTTAGCTGGCATGCCCGCGGACGAGGCCTATTCGATCTCAGTGCTTATCGCAGGACGAAATGCCTTGGTCCCGAAAAACTAGGGTCAGCCTTTCTTAACTCCTCTCGACGATACTGATCAAGCAACAGCGCAGGACTTTAGAATGTTTGGAATTGTCGGGATTGTCGTGATCCTCGTGATGGTTTTTGGTGGATTTGTCATTCACGGCGGCAATCTTGCCCCGATTTTTGAAGCGCTGCCATTCGAGATGATTATGATCGGCGGCGCGGCCGTAGGGGCGTTTCTTGTCTCGAATGATCTTGCCGCTGTCAAACATACCGCGAAAGATGTTGGCAAGGTGTTTAAGGGCCCAAAGTGGAAACCAAACGACTATCTTGATCTGCTGTGCCTGCTGTTTGAATTGATTAGAATTTCGCGATCCAATCCCGTCGGATTGGAAGAACATATTGAAAATCCAAATGAATCTTCAATCTTTGGGAAATATCCAAAAATTCAGCATGATCACGAAACGGTTGAGCTGATCGCAGATACCTTTCGCGCGGCTTCGATGAACTACGACGACCCGCATCAGGTCGAAGAGGTGCTCGACAAACGCGTTGAAGCGTCACTGACCCATGCGCTGCACTCCAGCCATGCGCTGCAATCGATGGCGGACGCCCTACCGGCCCTCGGCATTGTCGCCGCTGTTCTTGGGGTAATTAAAACCATGGGCTCGTTGGACAAACCGCCCGAAATTCTTGGCCAAATGATCGGTTCTGCGCTCGTTGGTACCTTTTTGGGCGTGTTTCTGGCCTATGGTATTATGGGCCCCTTTGCCGCACGGGTAAAAACGGTTGTCGAAGATGATGGCCATTTCTACCAGCTTGTACGCGAGGTTCTTGTCGCCAATCTTCATCGCCATGCACCGAATATCTGTATCGAGGTGGGTCGCCAAAACACACCGCACCACGTTCGGCCAAGCTTCTCACAAATCGAAGAGGCCCTTCGGGCACTCAAACAGGATGTGGCATGATACGGATCGCTTTATTCCTTTGGCTGGCTTGTGCGGCGCAAGCCTTCGCAGCACCAGTCCAAGTGAAAGCTGGGGAACATAACGGCTTTACCCGCATCGTGGTCGACTATGGCAAAGCAGTGCAATGGCAAGTGGGCCGAACTGACGACGGCTACGAATTGCGGATAGAGGGCGATCAACCTGAATATGATTTTACGGACAGTTTTAAGATCATTGGCACCAGTCGGCTGGTGTCACTTTGGGCCGATCAACCTGCTGGTGCGATGAGAATGGGCGTAGCCTGTCAGTGTCACGCAATTCCCTTCGAGTTTCGGGAAGGGATCATTGTGATTGATCTGCGAAATGGCCCTCCTCCGAAAGGCTCTTCCTTTGAAGACCCTCTGCCCACTTTGCCCACTAAAGCGCCCCAGCCCCCAGAACCTAAACCTCTGCCTCCAAAAAGCGTGGGATCTGATTATAACTGGCAAAAGTCTGCGATCGAAAAACTTTCCAATAAACTGGCAGCACCTGCACTGCAGCCCCTGCCACTTGAAAATGCGGCGGCAAGCGCATTTGATACATTGCGAAAAACGCTCATAGGCCAAATCAGTCAAGGTGCCTCGCAGGGCCTGATTCAAATTGCGCCGCTCAAACTGCCAAAATCAGAGGCTGCGGCAAAGCTTGACGTAGAAAAACCGCCTCTCGATCCTGTCGAGAGGCCGCAGGAAAACCCAAAGGTCGCAGCCGACACCGAATTTTCTGCCCTGCGTTCGGGGCTTGGAGAATTGCCCGCAATTTCCATCAGCGAGGGTGCGCCCGAGCACCAAAATCTTGGTGCCAAGGGCGAATCCTGCCTTGAGGCTGACGCGCTGGACGTCGCGGCCTGGCGCGGCGAAGCTCCAGTTTCAGATGAGTTGCAGCGCACGAACCAAAATATCATCGGTGAGTTTGATAAAATTGATCTAGAAGCCCTGACAACCGCAATCCAATTGTATCTTTCGGTCGGATTTGGCGCAGAAGCGCGGCAATTGATGCAGGCCTTTCCAAACGACCTGCCGCAACGGCCAATGTGGCAAGCTATGGCCGCGCTTGTGGACGGCGAGGCGGAACCTCGGGCTTTCTTTCGTGGCCAAATGGGATGCGACAGTCCTGCAGCGCTTTGGGCAATTTTGGAAAACAATCAAATAGCAAAAGGTGATTTTGTAAACCGAGATGCTGCCTATTTGGCCTTTTCAAATTTGCCGCTAGATCTTCGGCGCGCGCTTGGGCCGACCCTGATTGAGCGTTTTCTTGCCATTGGGGACGAAGCTTCGGTGACAAGACTTCGCGCCGTCATCTTACGGGGGCCTGGCGAAGCCAGCCCAGAAATGACCTTAATGGATGCAGCAATTGATATGCATGGCAAGCAGCCCGCTGCCGCCGAAGAAAAGCTGCAAAGTATGATTGACGACCCTGGGCCCTCTTCAGGTGATGCTGTGGTGGCGCTGATCGAAGCGAAAGTCGCGCAAAATCTGCCAGTGGATCAGGAGCTTGTGAATATTCTTGAGGCCATGGTGCAAGAGCGCGATAATACAACACAAGCGGCAGCGACACGTCGCGCCTTGGTGCTTGCGCAGGCGGCTTCAAGTAATTTTACGGATGCGTTCAAAGGTGCCGCCGATCAACCAGATCTGGAACAGATTATTTGGCGTCTTCTCTCGCGGCTCGGGACAGATGATGCGATCCTGACACATGCAGTGCTTGCCGAAGATCGTACTGTTCCAAATGTAGATACAGAAACTGACCTCAAACTTGTCACCCGGCTGTTTGATCTAGGCTTACCCCAAGCGGCACGCCGATGGGTGCGGAGCGAAGCCGCGATAGATCCTCTCCTGCTCGCAAAAATTGACCTTGCGCGCGCGGATGCGGCAGACGCGTTACGCCTTCTCACAGGCCAGGACAGCCCCGACGCGCTCGCTCTGCGCGCCACAGCTTTGCAGATATTAGGCGACAACGCAGAAGCGGCCAAAGCCTTCACGGCAAGTGGTGATGCGCGTTCAGCTCTTCAAGCAACCGCGCATGCCCAAGACTGGCAGGCCTTGCGAGAACAGGGCAGTGGCAACTGGCAAGCTTTGGCCAAGACTGCAACCGAACAGCGAAGCCCTTCTCCTTTGCAAACCGCACCTCTGAGCTATGGCAATGATATCCTTGAGCAAACAGCGGCAACCCGAGATGCCGTACAAGCTTTGCTCACCCAGATCGCCCCACCTTAGCGAATTTTTGCGTCCAGTTACGGTTTGGAAAGGTCTCTAGCTTATCTTGAGACTCAGGATGATCCAGCAGGGATCGTGAGTAAAAGGTGAAACCATGCCACTGCGTTTTTTGCGCCCCTCCCTTCTCTGCATGATCCTGATCACCTTGGGGGGCGTGTCGGTGGCAAGAGCGACGACATTTGATGCAAACCTATGCGATCAAGCCGCAAAAATGGCAGCCCAAAACTCCGATACTCCGTTGGAGGTTCTGCAAGCAATATCGCGGGTTGAAACCGGAAGGAGCTTTGAAGGTGACACTGTTCCCTGGCCGTGGACCGTAAATTTCGCAGGAAAAGGGTATTGGTTTGACAGCCAAGCCCAAGCCTTGGAGTTCGCAACCGCCCTTGTGGCACGGGGGCAGGACAATTTTGACCTTGGGTGCTTCCAGGTCAACCAACATTGGCATGGTGATAAGTTTTTATCGCTTGCAGCGGCACTCTCGCCTGAGGAAAACGCACGAGTGGCAGCGGATTTTCTGCAATCGCTCTACGCCAGTACTGGCGATTGGGGCAAAGCCGTTGCAGCCTATCATTCCAAGACCAAAACCTATGGCCAGAGATATTTGGCCAAGGTTGAGGCCGTGCTGCAAAAACGCCGTGAGCGGCCAAGCCTTGATCACAGCGACGCCGAGACACTTGTGCAAGTGCAGTCCAGAAATACCTTCCCATTGTTGCAGCAGGGCCAAAGCATTCATGGTCCATCTTTGGTGCCAATCGGGTTGGGCGGTCTGCCTTTGTTCACTGTGAGCCCGTAAAATGCCTAAAATAACCCTCACAGCTGACAGTTTTTATCAACCAACCATCATGCTCGCGCTCGCGCTTATGGGTGTCATCATGATGATGGTGCTGCCAATGCCCGCTTGGGTCTTGGATCTGGGACTTGCACTCTCCTTTTCGCTCGCAATTCTGATGCTGACAGTGACACTTTTTATCGAAAGACCACTAGATTTCTCGGCCTTTCCAACGATTCTTTTGGCTTCACTGATGCTGAGGCTATCCCTCAATATCTCCTCCACCAAGTTGATCATCGGGCAGGGCCACACCGGCACGGCTGCTGCGGGCCATGTCATCGAGGGCTTTGCTGAATTCATCATGGGCGGCAATCTATTGCTTGGCTTGGTGATTTTCTGCGTTTTGCTGATTGTGAACTTTGTTGTCATCACCAAAGGCGCCGGTCGCATGGCGGAAGTAGGCGCGCGCTTTGCTTTGGACGGCATGCCCGGAAAGCAATTGGCCATCGACTCTGATATGGCCGCAGGCGCTATTAACCACGCCGAAGCAAAACGGCGGCGCGAGGTTGAATTGGCCGAGACAACCTTCTTCGGCTCGCTTGATGGCGCATCAAAATTTGTAAAAGGCGATGCGATTGCAGGGCTGCTGATCACCGGATTAAATATGGTGATGGGGCTGATCATGGGCACGGTTATCCACGGCATGCCGCTTGGTCGCGCTTTTGAAACCTATGCTATTTTGACAGTAGGCGATGGCCTGGTCAGCCAAATTCCAGCGGTGGTAATTTCGGTCGCAGCAGCCCTGCTTTTGTCGCGAGGTGGCGCAAAAGGCGCCGCCGATGTCTCGTTTTTCGCGCAACTTGGCCGTTATCCTGGCGCTTTGGGAACCGTTTCAGTCCTGATGGCGCTGTTTGCCCTGGTGCCAGGCATGCCCTTCATGCCCTTCATGTCTGGCGCGCTGCTTTTGGGCTGGGCTGCTTGGCATATGTACCGCAAGGCAGAGCGCGAGGCGGTTCTCCCTGTTGCTGAAGCCGAGGCCCCCAAACGCAAGCAGTTGGGCGATGTACTCGATTTTGATGAAATACATATCGAATTTGCGCCAAACTTGGTTGGGATGGTGCTTGATCCGGCAACAGGGCTCGATGTGCGCATTACCAATATGCGCACACATGTCGCCTCGGCCTTTGGACTGATCTTGCCAGAGATGCGATTGACGGATGAAGCAAGCCTGCCGCCCGGCACCTATCGCATCCGCTTGCAGGGGGTGGAACGGGTACGCGATCAGCTGATGCCAGATCGAGTGCTTGCGCTTTTGGCCGATCAGGTCGAAGCACCAGAGGGTCGCGATGTTCGCGAACCGGTCTATGGCGCCCCCGCCCGTTGGATCCGGCCCGATCAGCAAGAGGACGCAGTGCTGGCCGGTCTGACAGTGGTTTCGCCGGCAGAAGTACTGGCCACGCATCTTCTTGAGGTTATCCGAGCCAACTTAGCGCGCCTGCTGACCCTGCGCGGCCTACGTAAGCTTCTGGAAGAGTTCACAAATATCACTGACAGTGCAAGGGCCGAAAGCAATCGGCGCTTGTTGGATGAATTGGTGCCAGAGAAGGTTCCTGTCGATTTGCTGCTCACGGTTCTGCGGCTTTTGCTCGAAGAACGGGTCTCTGTGCGCAATCTGCCGCTGATCCTTGAAGCGATTGCAGAATCGCGCAGCCTGCCAACGCCCGAAGCAATTTGCGAACATGTCAGGCAGCGCCTTGGCTTCCAATTGGTGGCCGAATTGAAGCGCGAAGATGGTACCATCCCCCTGTTGCAGCTTGCGCCAGAATGGGAAAAAACGTTTCTGACCTATCAGATTGAGGGTGATCGCGGGCAACGCGATGTCGCGCTGCCACCAGATCAATTCGGCAAGCTTGCGAATGCGATTGCAGAAAAACTCAATCGTGCGGCAGAGGCTGGAACCTATCCAGCCTTGGTCACTTCGACCCTTCGTCGTCGCTTTTTACGAACTGTTTTGGGAGCAAAAGGTCTGGTCGCCCCCGTGCTTTCCTATGAAGAAATCGGTGTTGAGGCCCGCCCCGCGATGATTGGCGTCGTGCCGCCATGATTGATTTGATGGCACAGCTGACCCAAGCAACCGGATTGGCCAGCAGCCTGCTTTGGCAAGGGCTTTTGGTGTTCATGCGCGTCGGTTCGGCCTTGTCGCTGATCCCCGCCTTTGGTGAGAGATCGGTGCCGCAGCGCGTCCGTCTGGTCATCGCATTGGCGTTCAGCTTGGTGGTTTTACCAAGTGTTTCCAGCGAAACCCTCTTGGTAAGCCCTGCAATCTTACCGCTGCTGGTCGAGGTCGTGATAGGACTTTTACTTGGAATATCGTTGCGCCTATTCATCCTTGCCTTGCAAACAGCAGCAACCATTGCGGCCCAAGCAACCACGCTGTCGCAAATGTTTGGCGATGCAGGGCCAGAGCCACAACCGGCGATTGGCAATCTGATGGTGATGGCCGCCTTGGCATTGGCTGTTGCATCAGGCCTGCACGTTCAGCTGGCAGAGTTTTTCATTCTCTCTTACCAGTTCTTCCCACTGGCACAGCTTCCAGAGCCCGCAGATGTCACCCCCTGGGGGGTTGCCGAGGTGTCAAAAGGCTTTGCTTTAGCCTTTTCTTTGGCAGCCCCCTTCACGATTGCAGCACTTTTATACAATATAACTTTAGGTGTGATTAACCGTGCGATGCCGGCCTTGATGGTCAGCTTCATTGGCGCTCCGGCCCTTACTTTTGGTGGGTTGGTGCTTATGGCATTGGCGGTGCCGCTTGGCCTTGCCCTCTGGCTCGAGATGTTTCAAGGCTTTATGGCCAATCCGGTTTCAGGCCTACCATGAGCGAAACAGAGGACGACGACAAGCAACACGACCCGTCCCAAAAGCGGCTTGACGATGCCCGGGCTCGCGGTGAAATTCCAAAATCGGCCGATCTAAATACCGCGGCATCTTATGCTGGACTTCTGGTCATCAGCTTGGTGGCGGGGGCAGGCTTGCTAGAACAATTTGGCAAAGCTGCAATGGTTTTGCTCGACCAATCCGACAAATTGGCGCCGCTTTTGTTTGCAGCTGCTCCGGCGCCGGTGTTCGGCATTACAAAAGAGTTTCTGCTTGCTTCGGGGCCGATTTTCTTTTTGCCGATGGCATTTGTGCTGGCCTCGCTGATCGCACAACGCGCGATTCACTTTGCACCAGAAAAGCTGGCTTTCAAAATGTCCAGAATTTCCCCTCTCTCTTTGGCAAAACAAAAATTTGGCCGTGAGGGGCTGTTCGAATTTGGCAAAAGTTTTGCTAAACTTTTTGTCGTCGCTGTGTTGCTAGGACTTTTGTTAAAGCTCCGTGCGCCGCAAATTCTGGCAACCCAAGCCGTTGCGCCGGCACAGAGCGTCGCGTTGATGCTGCGATTGCTTGTGCAATTGCTGTTTTTGGTTGCAATCGCGATCACCGTTTTTGGCGGTGTCGATTATATGTGGCAGCGCGCCCAACATCTGCGTCGCAACATGATGTCGCGTCAGGAAATGATGGATGAGATGAAGGATGCCGAGGGCGACCCCCATGTAAAACAGCAGCGCAGGCAACGCGGACAAGACCTCGCCACAAATCAAATGCTTTTAGATGTAGCCAGCGCTGATGTGATTGTGGTTAACCCAACCCATTACGCTGTAGCCCTTAAATGGACCCGCAAAGATCGCAGCGCACCGATCTGCGTCGCGAAAGGCGTTGATGAAATTGCTGCGCGTATTCGTGAAAAGGCGGCAGAAATCGGCGTGCCTATTCACGCTGATCCCCCAACAGCACGGGCGGTTTATGCAAGTGTTCAGATCGGCCAACAAATTCTGCCCGAACATTATCGCGCTGTCGCAGCGGCAATCCGCTTTGCCGAGGCGATGCGCAAACGCAAGAGGGCCCTACTCCGATGAAAAAGACACAAAATGTTATAAAGCTTGCACAACTGGCGGAGTTGGTCCTCGACAGCCGCCTTTCAGAACTGCAAGCGGCCGCCCGCGCTAAGCAAGCCTGTGAGAATCAATTGGCAGGATTAGGGCAAATTCCGCAAGCCAATACAGATTTGGAAGGCGTCGCGGCGGAATTGGCTGGTCTGAATTATCAGCGCTGGGCCGATATGCGCCGAGCAGAGCTGAACCAGATTTTGGCGCGTCGGACCGTCACTTGGCTTGAAGCACGCGATCAGGCCAAGATGGCCTTTGGCAAAAAACAGGTGCTTACCCAGATTGCAGCAAAACAGCCGTCCTAAAACCGTGTCACACTCAGCTGTCTTGGCGCGCCAGATCGCTGATTAAAATATCAGAGACACTGTCGCCCAAGATAGATTGAGCGGTTTCAAGCAGCGCCTTTCGCAAAAAGGTCAGGTTGGACGAGTCGGTGAAGTCACCGCTAAACCCACCAGCATTTGCGTGATCAAACAGCACCTGCAAAAACGCATCGCGCAGCTTGGGTTCGCGGGCATAAACGGGATCAGCGCTGCCATGCGCCACCTCAAGACTGATGGCCAAGATAACCATGGCAGAAACCTGCCCACCTTGCAGCACTGGCACGACAAATTGATTGCTCATCTTCACATATTCTGGCGCCGTTGTGGGATTTGCTTCTGCATCATGCCCAGCGGGTGCTGCGGCGTGATTTTCTCCGGGCCCTGCAGGCTCGGCAGAAGATTCAACAGTTGGTGCGGGGGCAGGGCGCAGCACAAATCCAGCGCCACCGCCAATTCCAAGGCCAAGTAATCCCAGCAGAATAGGAAAAAGTTTTTTCAACATGAGACCTCAGAATGGCAGAAGAATATCGGCAACCTGCTGTCCATAGCGGGGTTGCTGCATATCAGTGATCTGACCACGGCCCCCATAAGAAATCTGGGCCCCCGCAATCTTGTCATAGGTGATTTCATTCTGCCGCGAGATATCGATCGGGCGCACATATCCCGTCACGATCAACTCGCGCAATTCAAAGTTCACCCGTACATTTTGCAAGCCCTCAATCCGAAGCACACCATTCGGCAATTCTTCGACCACCGTGGCCGCGACACGCAGCGTCAGCTTTTCGTTGCGCTTGGTGGAGCCGTCGCCATTGAATTTTGACGTCCCCGACAGATCAACAGCGCTGTCCAAAGAGGCGCCAGTTGGCAGGCCCTTGTTCAGGCTTTGCGGCAAACCGAACAGAGAGGGCACGCCCATCGATTGCGAGCCTGACCGCGACCGACCAGAAGTATTTTTCATCTCGGCGCTATCATTTATCTCAATCACGACAGTGAGAATATCCCCACGACGCATCGCCCGCCGGTCACCGAACAAAGAGCTGCGCCCAGCAGTCCAAAGCGATGAGCCATCCGTGGGCACCGCGGGCAGAGACTCGACTGGCATCGAATTGGAATACATCGCGTGATGCTGATAGCTGCCCTCAAGCGGCGTAAAGCTTGGAGCGCGGCCAACCTGACTAAGGTCACCACAAGCCGTTAAGAAAACTAGAGAAATCATAGGCAATCGCATCGATAAGTCCTTTAGGAGGTGGGAAGAACGCGCACTATTCCATCCGAGCCAATTTGCCCCGTGACTTTGCTGCGCGATGTAAGATTCATGACTTCGATGCTTTCGCCCACGCCGCCGCGCGCCAAGGCACGGCCTTCGGTCAAGATCGAGAGGCCTGCGGTCGTATAGGCAAGCGTGACAATTTGATTGCGTTCAATCACCGCACTTGGGCCCAGATCAGCAAGACGAATTGGCCTACCGGCATATATTGCCACTCTGGTTTCCAGACCAATCGCCTGACGAGGGTCAGTCACCGCCCCGTCTATATCCATTTCGACCATGGTGACATCTTCTGCCGCCAGCGTTGATTGCGGGCGAATGGTGCGAGTGGCGATCAGGCTGTCAGCCAGCACAGGCACAGGCATCAGCAAGAGCAGAACGCGCCACATTACCTCACCTGCGTTGTGGCTGACAGCATCTGATCGGCTGCGGTGATGACCTTAGCATTCAGCTCGTAGCCGCGCTGCGCTTTGATCAATTCTGTAACCTCGCGAACAGAATCGACAGTGCTTTCTTCCAGATAACCCTGACGTAGGGTGCCCAAGCTGTCCAAGCCGGGGGTGCCGGGGTTCGCTGTTCCCGATGCCGGTGTTTCCACAAAAAGATTCGAGCCAATCGCTTCCAGCCCCTTGTCATTTGTAAATCCGGTCAGGGTAAGCTGACCCAAAAGTTGGGGCTGCACCTGATTGGTAAAACTCGCCCAGATCTCACCATCGGCGTTGATTGCAATAGACTTGGCATCGGTTGGCACCGTGATCCCAGGCGCGACCTGATAGCCATCAGCATTCACGATCAATCCATCTGCCGAGCGTTTAAGCGCCCCATCGCGGGTATAGGCGGCGCCGCCGCTGGGCAGCGTCACCTCTAGATAGCCTTTGCCTTCAATCGCCAGATCAAGGTCGCCGCCGGTGGCGGCCAAAGCACCCTGCCCCAAAACCATCGAGACCGAGGACGGGCGAACCCCCATGCCCATCTGCACGCCCGTGGGCAAAATCGAGCCGTCTTGTGCCGAAACGGTCCCAGGCGCCGAAAGCTGCTGATAATGCAGATCGGCAAAATCAGCGCGGCGCGGATTAAAGCCAGTCGTCGACATATTGGCGAGGTTGTTTGCAACCACATCAACCCGCATTTGCTGCGCGCTCATCCCCGAGGCCGCGATTTGAAGTGCGTTCATCGTGTTCTCCTATCGGCCCAGCGTGTCAACGACGCCGCGCATCCGTTTATCTTCTAGATCCATAAAGCTTTGACCCATCTCATAGGCGCGCTGCACCTCGATCATCCGGGCGATTTCCAGCACTGGATTTACGTTGCTGTCTTCCAGATAGCCCTGCATCAGCTTGGCACTCTGGGCGGGAACCACCGCATTGGCCGAAAACATGGTGCCCGCCTGATGTTGCAGCGTTAACGGATCGGCGGCCTGCCAAAGCCCGATTTGTGCCAAGGGCGCGCCATCGGCCGAAACCGTGCCGTCTTGCGAGACAGAAATTGCCATCGCATTGGGCGGCACGATGACCGGCGCGCCACCGCCATCGAGCAAACGATATCCGTCATTATTCACCAATTCTCCGGTCGGAGCGGGCGTGAAGCTACCTGCGCGTGTCAACCGTGGCCCATTGGGCGTTTGCAGTTGAAAAAACCCCTCGCCTTGAATGGCAAAATCAAACGCAGCGCCGGTCCGTGTGATGCCGGCCTGAGTCAAGTCAATCACCCGCACATCACCCGTGGCCATCGACAAGGAAGGGCCATCTTGGCCGCCGCTGATATATTCTTCAAACATCACGCCTTCACGGCGAAAACCGTTGGTCGAGATATTAGCGATATTGTTTGCTACAACCTGCATCTCGCGCATCAGGCCCGATTGCCGTGTCAGCGTAGTATATCCGGCTGCATCCATGTTAACCCCCTACAATTAAAGGAATAATACGGTCTGTGAAAAAGGCCACCAAAGTGGCAGTCATAAAGCTCATCGAGACCCAGAACACCGCCAGCATCGCTGCGACCTTTGGCACGAAGGTGAGGGTGTTTTCTTGGATCGAGGTAAGCGCCTGAAACAATCCGATGACGATGCCGACAACCAGCGCCGCCGCAAGCAACGGGGCTGACATCAGCACCGCCGCCCAAAGCCCCTGACGCAGAATGTCGTAGATCGCCTCTTGCGTCATACCGGCATCCTCAGAATTTCCTGATAGGCCTCAACAACCTTATCACGCACTGTGGCAACGGTTTCGACGGCAAGCTGCGTGCTTGCCAGAGCTTGCACCAGCGCATGAGGGTCTGAATTGCCCGTCATTGCTGCGCGCGCAGTTTCTTCGCCTTGCTGAAGGGTTTCGGCAAAGGTGCCCACCAGACGGCCAAGCACTGCCTCGCCACTTTCAGGTTTAGTCTCAGGCGCGACGGCTGATCGCGCCTGAGCGTAGTTTTGGGTCACGAGTGAGGTTTTAATATCCATTCTAGATCTCCTATCGGCGCAGAAGGTCGAACAGGCTTTGCGTCATTTGACGGGTCTGATCGAACAGTTTGAGGTTCGCGTCATAGCTGCGCTGCGCTTCGCGCGCGTCCGCGATCTCGACCACCAGATCGACGTTCGATCCATCATAGTGGCCCGTGCTATCCGCAAGCGGATTGTTTGGATCATAAATGCTTTCAAGCGGAGTCTGATCCAAATGGACACGCGTAGTTTCAACCAAGCCTGTGTCCATAGCCTCTTGAAAACCAACCGTTTTACGGCGGTATCCAGGGGTGTCGGCATTCGCAATGTTTTCCGAAACATGCCGCAGCCGCAGTGCTTGCGCCTCCATTCCAGAGGCTGCAAAAGAAAGGGATGTAGAAAAATCGCTCATTTTAGCCCCTACCTATTCCGGCCAAGGCTGGCGCGCAGGATATCGCTGGTGTTGCGATAAATTGCCAAAGCCATTTCATGGTCTTTGCGCACATCGGCCATTTTCACCATCTCTTGCTCAAGCGAGACGGTATTGCCATTTGGCGCGGCAGAGCCCTTGGCGCGGCGCAAAAGCTTTTCCGGCTCTGCGCCATCATCGGCAAAGCTATGTTTCGGCCGCGTCGAGCGCATTTGCACAGCGCTGTCGCGATAGGTTTCGGCAAAGCTTGGAAGATCCATCGCCTTGAAGTTTGGCGTATCTGCATTTGCAACATTCTGAGCGATGACACCCATACGATCGCCGGCGCGCTGCGCCATCGCATTTGCCATTCTGGTCAGTTGTAAACTTTCAAACATCGGGATTCTCCCTGCTTCGCTTCACTAAGGCTTAAGGGTGATTCCTTTAGAAAGGGTAAGCAGCGAACAAACGGAGAATCCGATGGGCCATATTTTCGATACACTTTGTGCAGAAATTTCAGCAGTTGCAGTTTCCAATCTGCTGGGCCGCGTTGCAGAGGTGTCACGCGGCACGGTTTTGGTCTCGGGTCTAGGCAAAGCCGTGCGCCAAGGCGATCGTGTGCTGATTGGCAACAGGCTTGCGGGGGAGGTGCTAAACCTGACGGCGAGCGGCGCCTTGGTGCTGACCGAAGGTCCGCCAGAAGGGCTGTCGATTGGCACCGTGGTCGAGCTTTTGGGCGCGACAACGCTTGCGCCCGACAATTCTTGGATCGGCCGCATCCTTGACCCCTATGGCCGCCCGATGGATGGCAAACCACTGTTTCGCGGGCTTAAAGCCCGCGCGCTGCGTGCCGAAGCGCCACCCGCAGCGGCCCGCCGCCGCATGGGGGGGCGTTTGTCGTCGAGCATTGCGGTTTTTGACACCTTGCTGCCCTTGGTGCGCGGGCAGAGAATTGGTCTTTTTGCGGGTTCGGGCGTTGGAAAATCCTCTTTGTTGGCGAAATTTGCCCGGGGTGTCGAGGCGGATGTGGTGGTGATTGCTCTGATCGGCGAGCGTGGCCGCGAATTGCGCGAATTTGTCGAACGTGTGCTTGGGCCAGAGGGGATGGCGCGCTCGGTTCTGGTTACGGCCACATCTGACCAATCAGCGCTGGCAAGGCGGCGCTGCGCGCTGGCCGCCATGACGGTCGCCGAACATTTTCGCGCGCAGGGCCTTCATGTTCTGCTTTTGGCCGATTCGATCACCCGCTTTGCCGAGGCACATCGCGAAGTCGCCCTTGCCTCGGGTGAAACCGCGGCGCTGGGCGGCTATCCGCCCTCGGTGCAGCAAGCGATCATGTCGCTGGCCGAACGTGCAGGGCCAGGACCAGAGGGGGAGGGCGATATTACCGCGGTGTTTTCGGTGCTGGTCGCTGGCTCGGATATGGAGGAAACCATCGCAGATATCTTGCGTGGGGTGCTGGACGGTCATGTTGTGCTGGATCGCAAGATCGCAGAACGCGGCCGCTATCCTGCAATTGATTTGTTGCGCTCTGTCTCTCGTAGCCTGCCCGAGGCAGCAACTGCGGTGGAAAATGACCTGATCGCTGAGGCGCGGCAGATCCTGGGCGCATGGGATCGGGCCGAGATGATGATCCAAGCGGGGCTTTATGCCAAAGGTTCTGACCCAATGGTTGATCGCGCAATTAAGATCTGGCCCGCTTTGGACGCCTTTTTGGCAAAATCCGCACCCGAAACCGGCGTGGAGGGCAGCTTTGCGCAGCTGTCAGCCCTGTTATTGCAACGCTAACATCATCTGTTGCGCACCCAACCGTTGCTAACAATCTGCTGCATCAGCTGCAAGGCAGAGTTATTGCCGGTTGAGGCAGACAGATTGGCAACCTCTGCCCGTAGCAAATAGCGTTTGGTCAATTTATCCAGCGCCGCAGGATCGCTGAATTGACTGATGCTGCTACTGCCCAATTGAGTCGCCGCTTTTTCTTGAAAGGCATTAAGTTGCTGATCAAGATCCAGTGTTCCAATGCTTTTGGGCAGGCCAAGGGCAGTTTCGAAAACCGTACGAAGGGCGGTATTGCCCAAAATCGTCAACCATTTGGTGGTCTCACTGCTCGACTTTGCGGCCAAAGCTGGCAATTCCCGCTGCAAGTTAAGGCTAAGCCGCAGATCACTATCCTGATTGCCAACGGCCACTTCGAATCCGCGGGCCTTATAGGCTTCAATGATCTTATCTGGGAAAGTAGAAATCTTGGTGCTTGGAACCGAGAAATCCCCAAAACCAAAAGCTGCTGAAAGTTTTAGATACTGCTTGTCTGACAATTTGTTCGCCAGCGCGCTGCTGCTCAACGTGCCATCTTGCAACACTTTCTTGATGAAGAACTTATTGTTGATGTCATCGGAAAGCCCATAGGCGCCCAAGGCGACCTTCAGCAAACGCCGATCGGCCACCAGCTCGTCTGCGGTCGAGACTTTGCCAATATTGGCGCGAAAATAAGCCTCGTCATTCTTGATCTCGGTGGTCGCCGCAAAGGCGGCCTGCTGTGTTGGCAGCGTACGCTTCAAAAAGGCCCAGCCAGCATAGCCAGACAGCGGGATGGCTGGGGTAAAGCTCATGCAAGTTTCGCGGCAAACAACCGCTCCTCTCGGGGTAATAAGGTGCGAAGTGTTTTAAGTACCTGATAATGCTGATCTTCAAGCACATAGTCGGTGGCCTGTGAGAGCAGGTTGCGACTGTCATGATCGGTCAAAACCTGACTCAGCTGCTCGATACCGCGCAGCAGTTGCAGCTTTGCATCCCCCGCCTGCGCATCACCCGAAAGAACCAATTGCGCGATATAGCAAACCCGACGTACCGGCGTATTCACCTCTTCGGGATGGATCGCATCGCGCAGCCGCAAAATATTTGCGTTCGGCGTCATAATCGCCAGCCGAGATCGCTTATCCCCATTTTCAATGACAGCACCATTGATCAGCACCCTTTCATGCGGGCCAAGTTTCAACACCAAACCTGTCATTGGGTGCCACCTTCACCACGCAAGCCGCGCATGACCGCTGTGTTAATTTCAATAAGCACCTCGACCGAGGCTTTGTTATCGCGAACTGCACGACTGTGCAGGGCGGTAAACTCGTAAAGATAGAAAAGCTGTGCGCGCAGTTTAGCCGGCAAACCATTTTCTGACGAAGCAACATCGCTGGCCAAAGTTGACCAGATGCGCTGATTTTCATCCAAGGCCGCCGCTAGCAGATGAAAACGCTCTGTCCGCGTGGCCCAAGCTGCGGCCAGCCTTTGGGTGACGCGTGCCAAGAGATCATATTCGATTGAACGAGGGGTTTTTTGCGGAGCTTCGGGCCGTGCGTAGACGGACCGTGCCGCGGTGAAATGAGCGGTCACAGGGGTTCCTTCCTGGAATTCTGAAGAGGGTAAAGGTGGCCGAAGGGGTTAATCCCCTTCGGCCGTGACCGTTAACGGAACAGCGACAGGATGTTCTGTGGCTGCTGGTTCGCCATCGAAAGCGATTGGGTCGCAAGCTGTTGCTGCACTTGCAGCGCTTGCAGCCGCGCAGAGGTCTCTTCCATGTCAGCGTCAACCATGGCGCCGATGCCCGACTTCAGAGCATCAGACAGTTTGCCGACAAAAGACGCCTGCGTGTCGATCCGGCTTTGCGCCGAACCAAAGTTTGCAGCGGCTGTGATCGACGTCGAAAGCAAGCTTTCGATATTACCAAGGGCGGTCTGCGCGCCGCCCAAGGTCGAGACGTCAATCGCATTCAGCGCGCCCAGGCCACCAGCGCTTGCGTTGGTGAACTGGCCAGTGATGGTCAGGTCACTAGCGGCACCTGGGTCAGTTGCGGTACCTGCGCCAGTTGTGACCGCAAGGGTACCAACGGTTGCAGGATCATAGCTGACGGTCAAACCGGTAATACCCAAGGCATCAATCGCATTTTTCATGCCGATCGCGACCAGATCCGCCGTCACGTTGGTTCCGGAAAGATCCGCATCTGTCACTGTGTAGCTGGCGGTTTGCTTGCCGATCGTCATGCTGATCTTATCGCCAGCCGCCCAAGCGGTTGCGCCATCTTGGATCGTGATTGAGTCGGTCCCACCGGTCGCATCCATGCTCATGACAAAAGTATCACCGGCGCCCGAAACAAGGCTCGCCGACACGGTTGTGAAAACATTATTCGCAACATAGGACCCGGTCGACAGATTCTGCCCCGCCACGGTGATATTCGACGCCGCAACACCGGTTGCACTGCGATCCAACGACGACAGAATGTCGATGTTGCTGGCGTTGTTCACAAGGTTCAGGCCGTTGAACTGTGCTGCCCCCACAACCGAATCGATTTGGTTTTTAAGAGCAGCAACGTCGGTTTGGATTTTACCACGGTCGACGTTCGATTCTTGTGCCGCAACGATCTTGCCTTTGATTTGGGTCAGCAGATCAGTGACGGTTTCCGAGGCTTGGCGTGCGACAGAAATCGTCGAAGAACCCAAGTTAAGGCTATCTGAGATGGCTTTGAAACCCTGAACATCAGATTCCATAGACTTCGAAATGGCCCAGACCGCGGCATTGTCTTTCGCAGTTGCAACAGATTTCCCTGTCGAAATCTGCGACTGTGTGGCGTTCATGCTTTTGTTGATGGTTTTCATGGTTTGCAGCGCAACCATGGCACTGTTGTTGGTCAAAATAGACGACATCGTTTACTTCCTTCGTATTCCGCTGACGCTTTGCGCCAAGCTTTGACACCGCCACGATGGACGGCAGATAAGGCTTTCTATCCGCTGCGATCAGACCGTCTCTGAAGGCGCCACCCCGTCGTGGGATGCAGAGGCAAATTGGGGGTGAAAATCCTAACGAAGTCTTAATTCTGCCAAGCGAGATGCGCAGGATTTGAGGCAAACCTTCAGAGCCTGCGCGACAACTCGCCGCCACCAGCAGGCTGCGGCCGTTTGCCATTTTCATCGTAAGTTACTAATCCCATTGCATTTTCACGAACCTCTTCCAAACGCTGGATCGCGGCACGCACCCCCTTGCCGGCCGCCAGAGCTGCCGCTGCATTGCGCGCAGACTTTGCCTGCAAACGCGTCAAAGTTTTCCGATCTTCCTCTTGGCCAAGGCCCAAAATGGCTGCCTCCAGATCAGGGGCCAGCTGTTGCAACTGCTCAAAGTTCGCCGACAAAAGGGCGGCATGCATTGCGTCCATCAATCCTTCAATATTAGCATCAATCTGCATTATTTTGTCCTTTCGACATTGCGTGAAAAAGCTGCTCTGCCAACCCAATTCCCCCATGCGCAACCATCTGTTTGGCCTGCGCATCCCGTAAAAACGAAGCAAACTGCTCCTCGCCGATGCCGCCACTAAAGCTGCCCTCGCTGGCCCCAAGCCCGGCGTGGCCCAGCATTTCAGACAGAAAACTCGCCTCTAACTCTTTGGCTTTTTGCATCAAAGGGCTGTCAGGCTTGGGCACGGGCGGTTTGAAATTGGCGCCAATCAGCGGGGTCTGCATCTGGGTCTCCTTTTGAGTCGGATTTTCTTGAATATCTTTGATGCCGGTAAACAGGTGGTAACCAATCGCGCAAATACTGCAGACATTCGCGGCAGAAGTCGGTGTCACATGATTCAACAAACCTCTCTCCTCTTTGCTGGCCCCGCGCTGGCAGCACCGCTCGCAGGGGCGGCTCAACCGGATGGCAAGGATGCCGATACGGATTTCCGCGGCTGGATGGATTTGGCGGATGTAACCACCGATCCGCCGGTGGATGACGCGCTGTTGCTAATGGCGCAGATCGCGGGTCTGGTTGTACCCCCCCCCTCGGCTCAGCCCATGCAAGCCCTGCCAGAGGCGACAGAAGATGTCGCAATCGCCCTACCAGAGGTCGAACAAGCCTTGGCAAGGGTCGAGCAGGCATCGCAACCTCCCTTTGCAGGGGTGTTGCCAGAGGCAGGAAACAGCCTTGCCGAAGTCGCCCTCACCGCCGCCGTGCAAAAGACAAAGGCCGAGTCCGCCGCGCAAACCTTATCGGTCGAGTCAAGCAACCAACTGCAAACGATTGTTTTAGAACCAAAATCTTCTGCCGCAGCACCAGAGGCGGAGGCAGCCCTTCAGCAAGATCAAGCAAAACCGCTGCCCGTGGCAGCAGATATTGATGCCCCACCCCCACTGGCAGAGGCGCTTGCAGCCTCGGATCCCCGCGCGAAGGCCAAAGCAAAGACCGAGTCTCAGCCAACGGCCACCGGTGTTGCAACCGCACAGGCCGTTTCAACTGAGGTGGTCGCGCTGGCAGCCTCCCAAGGCCTTGTCGTGCAAATTCCGCAAAGCGCAAGCGCCAGATCATCGGCGCCAACCCCACATTGGTCGCGCTCAGAGGCCGCACCAGCGGTTACAGCGTCAAAATCTGACACCCCAGCAGGTTTTTTGCCGCAAGCAGCGGTGCCAGACCCGCAAATTGCAGCCGAGCAGCCTCAAAACCCAGAGATTGGGCCGCTGTCGCAAAATCAATTCAGCACATCGCAGCCCGAAACCACCAGCCGCTTGCCCGTAGCCCCCCCCGCTGCACCGTTGCACAGCCAGCTTTTGACCCATGCGCCAAGCGCATTACAAAAACAGGTTGAGGTTTTGCTTTCCCCCGAAGAACTGGGGCATGTGCGCTTTCAGATTCGGCATTCTGGCGATTCCGTCTCAATTTTTCTAAGCGCTGAACGCCCCGAAACCATGGATATGCTGCGCCGCAATGGCGACGACTTGCTGCGCGAATTTCGCCAAGCAGGATTTTCAGGCGCATCGCTGGATTTCGGCCAATGGGGCCAACAGCCCCAACCGCAACAACACCCTCCTGCGGCCTTTTCGCAGCCTGACGATTTCAGCGTGGCGCCACAAATTGCACGTCCAGCCCCGCCAGCACCGTCGTTAGGCCAAGCGCAAGGCCTTAACCTCCGGCTTTGAAAGGAAAATACATGGTCACGACTGCTGTTTCCCCTGTGTCTACATCCCCAGCGTCAACCAGCGTTTCGGCGCAAGACGCGGCCAAGATTTCTACCGATTACACCACCTTTCTCAAGATGATGACGACGCAACTGCAAAACCAAGACCCAATGAATCCCACCGATTCTTCGGCCTTTGCGGTGCAGCTGGCAACCTTTTCGGGCGTCGAACAACAGGTCAAAACCAACGAATTGCTTGCCAGTCTTGGCAGCCAGTTCGGGGTTTTGGGCATGGCGCAGCTTGCAGGTTGGGTCGGGCAAGAGGCGCGCTCGGCGGCACCCGTCTATATGAACGCCAAGCCGGTAACGATCAGCTATGCCGCAGATCCGCTCGCCGATCGAGCGGTTCTGGTTGCAACCGATGCCAATGGCAATACCGTTGGGCGCGAAGATGTTCCATTAAAGGATACTTCTTATCAATGGCTTGGCGCAGGTATCGCGGGCAATCCTTTGCCAACAGGCACCTATAGGCTTCACCTTGAAAGCTACCGCGAGGGGCAGATCATCAAGGCTGACGGTCAGGTAGAATCCTACGCGCCAATTCTGGAAGCTCGCGGCGGCAGTGGCGGCAAGACCACCTTGATTCTGCAAGGCGGGGTCGAGGTTGCCTCTACGGATGTGACAGCGTTAAGGGTGCCGTGATTACAGCAGCTTGCCCAACCAAATCCCCAGCGCGAAGACCAGCACTACCGCCGCGACACCGCGCGCGCCAAACAAGCGCGGCTGGGTATCAACGGTCAAAGGTGGGGCCGCCTGCGCGATCAACAGCGATTCCATCATTCGTGGCAGTCGCGGGCCAAAACGGCCCAAGACGCGCGCCGTCTGCGCCAAATCACGGATCAGGGCCAAGGGTCCAACATTGCGGCTGACATAGGATTCGACAACCGGCTTGGCGACTTGCCAGATGTTGATATGCGGGTCCAAGCCGCGCGCCACGCCTTCGACAACCACCATCGTGCGCTGCAACAAAATCAGCTCGGTGCGGGTTTCCATGCCGAATCTCTCGGTGACTTCAAACAGATAGGACAGCAGCCGCGCCATCGAGACCTGCGTTGCATCCAGCCCGAAAATCGGTTCACCCACCGCCCGCAAGGCGCGGGCAAATTCGTCAATGTCACGATCGGGGGGCACATAGCCCGCCTCGAAATGCACCTCGGCGACACGGCGGTAATCCTTGCCGATAAAGCCCATCAAAATCTCGGCATAGACCCGGCGGGTGTATTCGTCGATTCGCCCCATGATGCCGAAATCATAGGCAATCAAATCGCCATTTGCCGCGACCTTCAGGTTGCCTTGGTGCATATCGCCGTGAAAAAACCCATCGCGCAGCGCATGGCTGAGGAACAGTTGCAACACCCGCGCGGCCAAGGCCTGACGATCAACCCCCGCCGCATCCAAGGCGGCGTTATCGGCAAGGTTGATCCCCTCGGCCCAATCCAGCGTCATCACCGACCGCCCAGACAGCTGCCAAATCACCCGTGGCACCTGAAAACCCGCGTCGGATTTGGTGTTATCGGCAAATTCCGACGCCGCAGAGCTTTCAAGCCGCAGATCCAACTCGCCCTTCACCACGCCGTCGAAATGCGTGATCACATCCATCGGCCGCAGGCGGCGCGAGGCGGGCGACAGAAATTCAATCGCGCGGGCGGCGAAATAAAACGCGTCGACATCCTTGCGAAAGGCCCGCTCGATGCCCGGACGCAGCACCTTCACCGCAACATCGCGGCCATTTTCGGCCAAAGTCGCGCGATGCACCTGCGCAATCGAAGCGGCGGCAACCGGTTCGGAAAAGCTGGAAAACGCCGCATCCACCGGCAGGCGCAATTCTTCGGCCACCATGGCTTTTGCCACAGCCGTCGAAAACGGCGGCAACTGGTCTTGCAGGTATTTCAGCTGCTGCGCCAATTCCGCGCCAACGATATCTGGGCGTGTCGAAAGCACTTGGCCAAATTTGATATAGGCCGGGCCAAGGGCGGTCAGCGCGCGCGTCACCGGCGGCAAAGCTGGGTCGCCGCGCAGGCCCAACCACTTAAAAGGCCAGCCCAAAAGCCGTGCGGCAAAGCGCAGGCGCGGCGGCACCTCCATCGCTTCCAGCGCGACCGCCATCGCACCCGTGCGCTCGAATGTGGCGCCGGTGCGGATCAGCCGCCAAATATTATGGGGGCCCCTCACAGTTTCCAGCCCGAATGCAGCGCGGCGATCCCCATGGTCAGATTGCGATATTTCACCAGATCAAAGCCCGCCATGCGGATCATGCTGGCAAAGGTCTCTTGGTCTGGAAACTTGCGGATCGATTCGACCAGATACTGATAGGACTCGCGGTCACCCGCCACGACCTGCCCCATCGCCGGAATGACGTTAAAGCTGTATTTGTCATAGACCCATTGCGCCAAGTCGTTGGGAATGCGCGAAAACTCCAGCACCATCAGCCGACCGCCGGGGCGCAGCACGCGGTAGGCTTCGCGCAGCGCGTCTTGCACCCGCGTTACATTCCGGATGCCAAAGGAAATGGTGTAGACGTCAAAGCTGTTGTCGGCAAAGGGCAGCGCCATCGCGTCGCCAACCACCCAGTCCAACCGCTCGGCCATCTGGCCCGCTTCGGCGCGCTGGCGGCCCGAGATCAGCATCGATTCCGTCATATCCAGCACGACCGCTTGCGACTCGGCCGCGCGGGTCAAAAAGCGAAAGGCCACATCGCCGGTGCCCCCCGCCACATCCAGAAGACGCTGACCGGCGCGGGGTGCCAGCCAATCCATCATCGCGTCTTTCCAAAGCCTATGCATGCCGCCCGACATCAGATCGTTCATAATGTCGTATTTGCTGGCCACATTGGTAAAGACCCCATGCACCATGCCGGCCTTATCGGCCTCTGGCACGGTCTGAAATCCGAAATGGGTGGTATTTTCTTCGGTCATCGGGCTTGTCGTCCTGTCTTTGCGCCCCTCTATATAGTCTGCTATCGGTTCCGCCTCAATGCGCCGATCTGTCCAAGGGGCCATATGCCTGAATTACCCGAAGTTGAAACCGTCCGCCGTGGTCTTTTGCCTGCAATGGAAGGGCGCGTGATTGAACGCGCCGAGGTCAATCGGCCTGATCTGCGCTGGCCTTTGCCAGAGCGGATGGCCGAACGGCTGACCGGCGCGCGGGTGATCACGCTGCGGCGGCGGTCAAAATACATTCTTGCCGACCTTTCAACCGGCGAGACCTTGCTTATTCATTTAGGCATGTCGGGGCGGATGCTGGTTTCGGGCATCCGCTTGGGCGATTTCGTTTTTGAACATGCGGCGCCTGAAAAGCACGATCATGTGGTGCTGCATCTGGAAGGCGGCGCGCGGGTGACCTTTAACGATGCGCGGCGTTTTGGTGCGATGGATCTTTTGCCCACCGCGACGGCCGAGGCACATCCGCTGTTGGCGCAGATCGGGCCCGAGCCTTTGGGCAATGCTTTCAACGAAGGCTATCTGGCCGCGCGGCTGGCGGGGCGCAACACGCCGATCAAATCGGCGCTGCTTGATCAGCATCTGGTCGCGGGTCTGGGCAATATCTACGTCTGCGAGGTGCTGTTTCGCGCTGGCCTCGCACCAACCCGCCGCGCCGGTGATATCAAAGATGCCGCAGCCCTTGTGCCGATCATCCGCGAGGTTTTGACCGAGGCGATCGAGGCTGGCGGATCATCTTTGCGCGATTATCGCCAGACCGACGGCGCCTTGGGCTATTTTCAAAAGGCCTTTGCCGTCTATGGTCGCGAAGGCGCGCCCTGCGTCACCTGTGCCACCCCGATTGCCCGCATCACCCAATCGGGAAGGTCGTCGTTTTACTGCCCCCGCTGCCAAACCTAACCCTGTCCTGCAAAGGAAACCGCATGTACGCAACAATTTTGGTCGAGATCAAAGACCACGTCGCCCTTATTCGCCTGAACCGCCCCGAGGCGCTGAACGCGCTGAATGCGCAGATGATGCAGGATCTGGCCGCGGCGCTGCGGGCGGCCGATGCCGATCCTGCCGTGCGCTGCCTTGTGCTGACGGGGTCGGAAAAGGCCTTTGCGGCGGGGGCCGATATTAAGGAAATGGCAACGCAAAGCTTTGCCGATATGTTCAGCCGCAACACCTTTGCCGCCGAAGTCGCGGTGATCGAAGCCATTCGCAAACCGATGATCGCCGCCGTTGCAGGCTTTGCTTTGGGCGGGGGATGCGAGCTTGCGATGATGTGCGATTTCATCCTTGCCGCCGATACCGCGAAATTTGGCCAGCCCGAGATTAACCTTGGCATCATCGCCGGTCTGGGCGGCACGCAGCGGCTGACGCGGCTGGTGGGGGCCGCGAAGTCGATGGAAATGCATCTGACCGGCCGGATGATGGATGCAGCCGAGGCCGAACGTGCAGGGCTTGTCAGTCGGGTGATCCCTGCTGCCGATCTGATCGACGAGGCGCTTAAAACCGCAGCCAAAATCGCTGCGAAATCGCAAATCGCGGTGATGGCGGCGAAAGAATCGGTCAACCGCGCCGCCGAGACCACACTGCGCGAAGGCCTGATCTTTGAGCGCCGCCTGTTCCACGCGCTGTTTGCAACCCAAGATCAGGCCGAAGGTATGGCGGCTTTTATCGAAAAGCGGCCGCCAAACTTTCAAGATTGCTAGGAAATCTGTTTCCTTCTACGAAAACTTGCCTTATGGGGTGCCCTTACATGCGTGTGGGCCCGCTTTGGCAAGAATCATCCCTTCATCTTTGAGGGGGCCTTGGGGCTTTTGCGCGACAAAATTAAACCGACCCTAAGGATACACAACCATGGCAAATACTGCCCAGTCCAAAAAGCGCGTTCGCCAGACCGAAGCGCGCACCGATGTGAACAAAGCCCGCCGTTCGCGCATCCGCACCTTCCTGCGTAAAGTCGAAGAAGCACTGGCTTCCGGCAACCAAGACGCTGCCGTCTTGGCTTTGAAGAACGCACAGCCAGAACTGGCACGCGGCGTCACCAAAGGCGTTATGCACAAGAACACCGTGTCGCGCAAAATCTCGCGCTTGGCATCGCGCGTCAAAGCGCTGGGCACCCCTGCTGCCTAAGCCGTTAACCGAATCATAAGTCATAAGGGCGCAGCTGACCGGCTGCGCCCTTATGCATTTCCAGCCTCAGTTCGGGCCAGAATCGGTCTGGCGCTGCATCAAAGCGTTATGCTTAACAAGTCAGCATACCCTTTTGAGAGTACGGTTTCGGCGGTATTTTTGCAGAGCAAGTGGCCGATTTACACAGGGCAAAAGATTCTCTGAAACAAACCTCTGTCAAGCAACAAGATCGGTTGCGGCGCGGTAGATCCGCTTGCTAATTTGACCAAGCGATTCAATTTGCCCGTGTGGCAGAGTCGCTGTTTTTGATCATAATGACAGCCCGAAACTGCCAAACAGGCTGAATTTATGTGAAAAATAAGGATGTTAGGCTGTTTTCACTGAAGACTTCTGTTGGGGTAAATGGTGCTGGGCTTCGATCTGCGAGGTTTGGAAAGTCTGTTGTGTGTGACAGTCGCGAAATGGTGCTTGAACATGCAAGGGTGCTGCGCCCTTGTGCTGTGGCCCAAAGTAGTTGCGAAACTTGGACGTAGAAAAATTAGAGGTGCCAACAGGGTCAAACCTGAAAAGGCGCTTGGGGACGTTAAGAATGACAAACGAGGCCTGGTGCAGGGTACGCGAGACGCTTGCGACGCGGATCGGTAAAAACAATTACACCAGCTGGATCGAGCCGCTGCACCTGACAGCGCTTGAAGATGGCATTGCGCACTTTGATGTGCCGACAACTTTCTTTGGAGATTGGGTGTCGCGCAATTTCTCGGACCATATCCTTGCCCTGCTGAATGCCGAGGGGCATCCGGTTGGCCGCGCCGAGTTTAGCGTTCCGGCACAGGCCACCGTGCAGATTGCGCCAAAGCCCGTGACGTCAAAGCCCGCACGCGTGACCGCCCGCCGCAACGACGAAGATCTGCCGGGCGCCTCGCTTGATAGCCGCTTTACCTTTGACAGCTTTGTGGTCGGCAAGCCAAACGAGCTGGCCCATGCCGCTGCGCGCCGCGTTGCCGAAGGCGGGCCCGTTACCTTCAACCCGCTGTTTCTTTATGGCGGCGTTGGCTTGGGCAAGACCCACCTGATGCATGCGATTGCGCATGAAATTCAAATCCGTCAGCCGCATCTGCGTGTGCTGTATCTTTCGGCCGAGCAGTTCATGTACCGTTTTGTGCAAGCTTTGCGCGAACGTCAGATCATGGACTTCAAAGAGATTTTCCGCTCGGTTGACGTTCTGATGGTTGATGATGTGCAATTCATCGCTGGCAAGGATTCCACGCAAGAAGAATTCTTTCACACCTTCAACGCGCTGGTGGATCAGAACAAACAGATCGTTATCTCGGCCGACCGCGCTCCGGGCGAGATCAAGGATCTGGAAGATCGGATCAAATCGCGGATGCAATGCGGCTTGGTGGTTGACCTGCATCCGACCGATTATGAACTGCGCTTGGGGATTTTGCAGCAAAAGGCCGAAATCTATATGGCCCAATACAAGGGCCTGCATATTTCGGCCGGGGTGCTAGAGTTTCTGGCGCATCGCATCACCACCAACGTGCGGGTGCTGGAAGGTGCTTTGACCCGCCTGTTTGCCTTTGCGTCTCTGGTTGGTCGGGAAATCACCCTTGATCTGGCGCAAGATTGTCTGGCCGATATTCTGCGCGCTTCGGATCGCAAGCTGACCATCGAAGAGATTCAGCGCAAAGTGGCCGAGCATTACAACATCCGCCTGTCGGATATGATCGGGCCGAAACGTCTGCGCAATATCGCGCGGCCGCGTCAGGTGGCGATGTATTTGGCCAAGCAATTGACGCCGCGCTCGCTTCCCGAAATCGGGCGGCGCTTTGGTGGGCGCGACCATACCACGATCATTCACGGTGTGCGCAAAATCGAAGAGCTGATGACATCTGATTCGCAGCTTAACGACGATTTACAGCTGCTGCGGCGTCTGCTGCAATCGTAAGGTGGTATGGCGGGCTTGACGGGCCGCCTATTCGCCACCAAAGTCCCGAAAAGACTTGTGAACCGGTGGAAATCGGGTAGTTTCGACCTCCCTGTTATGGGGTCGGCAAGGGGAATGAAAATGAAGATCAGCATCGAACGCAGCACCCTTCTTAAGGCGCTGGCACAGGCCCAGTCGGTGGTCGAGCGCCGCAACACCATTCCAATTCTAGCCAATGTGCTGATCGAGGCCGAGGGCGATACCGTATCGTTCCGCGCCACCGATCTCGATATCGAAGTGGTTGACCGCGCCTCTGCCATGGTCGAGCGCGCTGGGGCCACTACGGTTTCGGCGGTGATGCTGCACGAGATCGTGCGCAAGCTGCCCGATGGCGCGCTTGTGGCGCTGACCGATGATCCGGCCTCTGGCCGCTTGACCATCGCCGCGGGGCGGTCGAACTTTAACCTTGCCACCTTGCCGAAAGAAGATTTTCCGGTGATGGCAACCTCGGAATATTCCTCGAACTTTTCAGCCCCTGCGCCGGTGCTGCGCCGGTTGTTTGACAAGGCGAAATTTGCGATCTCGACCGAAGAGACCCGCTATTATCTGAACGGCGTTTATATGCATGTCTCGACCGGCGATGTTGGGGCGGTTCTGCGCTGCGTGGCGACCGATGGCCACCGCTTGGCGCGTATTGACGCGCCGCTGCCCGAGGGGGCACAGGGCATGCCAGGCGTGATCGTGCCGCGCAAAACGGTGAACGAGCTGAAAAAGCTGCTGGAAGATGACAGCGCCGAGATCGCGGTTTCGGTATCGGAGACGAAAGTGCGCTTTGCCACGCCACAGATCACCCTGACCTCGAAGGTGATCGACGGCACCTTCCCCGATTACACCCGGGTTATTCCGACCGGCAACACCCGCCGCTTGGAAGTGGATGCGACCGAATTTGCCAAGGCGGTTGACCGCGTGGCGACGGTGTCTTCGGAACGCTCGCGCGCGGTGAAACTGAGCTTGGACGAAGACCGTCTGGTGCTGTCGGTCAATGCGCCAGATTCAGGGGCGGCCGAGGAAACGCTTGCGGTGGCCTATTCGGACGAACATCTGGAGATCGGCTTTAACGCGAAATATTTGCTGGAAATTGCCAGCCAGGTTGATCGCGAGAATGCGGTGTTTTTGTTTAACTCTTCGGCCGATCCGACCTTGATGCGCGAAGGCAATGACACCTCGGCGGTCTATGTTGTGATGCCGATGCGCGTCTAAGCCCACGCCGGGGGGCTCGCCCCCCGGACCCCCGAGGATATTTACGCCAAGATGAAAGGGGAAAGCGTGGGCGGCTTGGCCATCTCTTCGCTGAACCTATCGCATTTTCGCAGCCATCAGGCGGCGCGGATCGAATTTGACGGCCGGCCTGTGGCGATTGTCGGGGCGAATGGGGCTGGCAAGACCAATATTTTGGAAGCAGTTTCATTGTTGTCACCGGGGCGTGGCATGCGGCGGGCTGCGACGGATGAGATTGCGCGGCGACCAGAGAACATCGGCTGGAAGATTTCTGCAGGCATCCATGGCTTTGGCGCCGCGCATAGCATCGAGACTTGGGCCGAGGCGGGGGAAAGCCGTGCCTTGCGGATTGACGATAAGGCCGCACCTCAATCTGCGCTGGGGCGGATCACCCGGGTGTTGTGGCTGGTGCCCGCGATGGATCGTTTGTGGATTGAGGCGGCCGAGGGGCGGCGGCGGTTTTTGGACCGCATGACGCTGTCTTTTGCGCCTGACCATGCCGAGGCGGTTTTGGCTTATGAAAAAGCCATGCGCGACCGCAACCGATTGTTGAAAGATCAGGTGAGCGATCCGCATTGGTATGCAGCGCTTGAGGCGCAGATGGTGCAGGCGGGGACGCAGATTGAGGCCAACCGCCAGCTGGCTTTGGCGCGACTGGCGGCGGCGCAAGAGGGGGCGGAGACGCTGTTTCCGCGCGCGGATCTGGCTTTGACCGGGCCGGAGGGCGAGGCCGCCATGGAGGATCTGGCGCAGGCTCTGGCCCAGAACCGGCGCCGCGATATGGCGGCGGGGCGGACCTTGGTGGGGCCGCACCGCGCTGATCTGACGGCGGTCTATGTGGCCAAGGGCGCGCGGGCGGATCAATGTTCGACCGGCGAGCAGAAGGCTTTGTTGATCAGCCTGATCTTGGCCAATGCCCGCGCGCTGGCCGCGGATCTGGGGGCGGCGCCGGTTTTGTTGTTGGATGAGGTGGCAGCCCATCTTGACCCTGCGCGGCGCGCGGCGCTTTATGACGAGCTTTGTGCCTTGGGGGCGCAGGCGCTGATGACGGGCACTGAGGCCTCGCTTTTTGAGCATCTTGGCAAGCGCGCGCAAACCCTTACAGTCGCCGAAAACCACGGCAGTTCGAGGATCACCGCATGACCATCACGCTTCATGAGATTCTGCTTTATGCGGGTGGGTCGGTTTTGTTGTGGATGGTGCCGGGGCCGGTTTGGGTGGCGCTGACGGCGCGGGCCTTGTCGGGCGGTTTTGCAAGCGCTTGGCCCTTGGCGATTGGGGTTGCCTTGGGCGATCTGCTGTGGCCGCTGACTGCGATCTTTGGGCTGACCTGGATTCTGTCGGTCTATGGCGATTTTCTGCACATGCTGCGTCTGCTGGCGGCGGTGATTTTTGTGGTCATGGGGGTGCTGTTGATCCGCAAACCGGCGGCAGCCCCCAGTGCAGACAGCCGTATGACCAAGCCTGGGATGTGGGCGGGCTTTATGGTGGGCGTGGCGGCAGTGATTGGCAACCCAAAGGCGATCTTGTTCTATATGGGTGTTTTGCCAGGGTTTTTCGATCTTAGCCGCGTGCAGGGCTGGGATATTGTTGCGATTTTATTGGTCTCTGCCATCGTGCCGATGATGGGAAACCTGTGCCTTGCGCTGTTTCTGGATCGGGCGCGACAATTGCTGTCTTCGCCCCGCAGCATCCGCCGGCTTAATCTGGTTTCGGGCACACTGCTGATCGGGGTTGGAGCGGTGATTTCCCTGACTTAACCGCTAAATCTTGTGTCGAAGGCGTGACAATCCCCCTTTGAAACGTTATAAATTCATAGCAATTCAAGGGGTGCAGAGCACATGGCCAATGAGCCCAATAAGCCAGAATCTTATGGCGCCGATTCTATCAAAGTTCTCAGAGGCTTAGAGGCTGTTCGCAAGCGTCCTGGCATGTATATCGGCGATACCGATGATGGCTCGGGTCTGCACCATATGGTTTACGAAGTTGTCGATAACGGCATCGACGAGGCGCTGGCGGGCCATGCAACGGCAGTAAATGTGAAAATTCACGCTGACAGCTCGGTTTCGGTGCGTGACAACGGTCGCGGCATCCCTGTCGACATCCACAAGGAAGAGGGCGTCTCGGCGGCAGAGGTCATTATGACCCAGCTGCATGCGGGCGGTAAGTTCAACAACACCGATGATTCCGGCAATGCCTATAAGGTTTCGGGCGGTTTGCACGGCGTTGGTGTTTCGGTTGTGAATGCCTTGTCGGAATGGCTGGAGCTGACGGTTTGGCGCAACGACATCGAATATAACGCGCGTTTTGAGCATGGCGAATGCGTCACCCATGTGCATGAGGTTGGCCCTGCCCCGGGCCAGCGCGGCACCCAAGTGCGCTTTCTTGCCTCGGCCAAGACCAACCATGCTGAAGGTACCTTCTCGAACCTAGAGTTCAGCTTTAAGACGCTGGAAAACCGCCTGCGCGAATTGGCGTTTTTGAACTCGGGTGTGCGGATCATCGTGGAAGACGAACGCCCCGCTGAGCCCCTGCGGACCGAGCTGTTCTACGAGGGCGGCGTGCGCGAATATGTGAAATATATCGACCGCTCGAAAACCTCGATCATGGCAGAGCCGATCTATATGATCGGCGAGCGCAACGGCATCACCGTTGAAGTCGCGATGTGGTGGAACGACAGCTACAATGAAATGGTGCTGCCCTTTACCAACAATATCCCGCAGCGCGACGGCGGCACCCACCTTGCAGGCATGCGCGGCGCGCTGACCCGCACCATCAACGCCTATGCGCAGTCTTCGGGCATTGCGAAGAAAGAAAAGGTCGATTTCACCGGCGATGATGCGCGCGAAGGTCTGACCTGCGTGTTGTCGGTCAAAGTGCCGGACCCGAAATTCTCGTCCCAGACCAAAGACAAGCTGGTGTCTTCCGAGGTGCGTCCGGCGGTTGAAAATCTGGTGAACGAAAAGCTGTCGGAATGGTTTGAAGAAAACCCCGCCAATGCCAAGATCATCGTCGGCAAGATCGTCGAGGCCGCCTTGGCCCGCGAAGCCGCGCGTAAGGCGCGCGAATTGACGCGGCGCAAATCGGCGCTGGATGTGTCGAACCTGCCCGGAAAGCTGGCTGATTGTCAGGAAAAAGATGCCTCCAAGGCCGAGCTTTTCCTGGTCGAGGGCGATTCGGCTGGTGGATCGGCGAAACAGGGGCGCTCGCGGTCAAACCAAGCGGTGCTGCCGCTGCGGGGTAAGATCCTGAACGTCGAGCGCGCGCGCTTTGACCGGATGCTGGCCAGCCAAGAGATCGGCACGCTGATCACGGCAATGGGCACCGGCATTGGTCGCGACGAGTTCAATCTGGCCAAGCTGCGCTATCACAAGATCATCATCATGACCGATGCTGACGTTGACGGCGCGCATATTCGCACCCTGCTGTTGACCTTTTTCTTCCGGCAAATGCCGCAGCTGATCGAGGCGGGCTTTCTTTATATCGCGCAGCCGCCGCTTTATAAGGTCGCGCGTGGCAAGTCCGAGGTTTACCTGAAAGACCAAGCCGCCTTGGAAGATTACCTGATCGAGATGGGCGTAGACGGCGCCGTTCTGCGTCTGCCGACGGGTGAGGAAATCGCCGGCGCCGATCTGGCGCGGGTGGTGGAAGGCGCGCGGCAGTTCCGCCGCATTCTGGATGCCTTCCCCACGCATTATCCACGCGGCATTCTGGAACAGGCAGCGCTTGCCGGTGCCTTTGACGCCGAAAGTCTGGGTGGGGATTTGCAGGGCGTTGCCGATACTGTGGCCAAGCGTCTGAACCTGATCGCTGCCGAATACGAAAAAGGTTGGACCGGCCGCATCACCCAAGATCACGGCATCCGCCTGTCGCGGGTTCTGCGCGGTGTCGAGGAATTGCGCACGCTGGACGGTGCTGTGCTGCGCTCGGGCGAGGCGCGGCGTTTGGCAGCCGTGTCCAAGGACACCCGCGGCCATTACCGCGACCCTGCCCGTCTGATCCGCAAAGACCGCGAACAGATGGTGCATGGCCCGATCGAACTGTTGAAATCGGTGCTGGCCGAGGGCGAAAAAGGCCTGTCGCTGCAACGCTATAAAGGTTTGGGCGAGATGAACCCTGAACAGCTGTGGGAAACCACGCTGGACCCCGAAGCGCGCACCCTGCTTCAGGTGAAAATCGACGATCTGGCCGAGGCCGACGACATCTTCACCAAACTGATGGGCGATGTCGTCGAACCCCGCCGCGAGTTCATTCAAGCCAATGCGCTTTCAGTGGAACATCTGGACGCCTAAGATCTGCATCGACGATTTGCACACTTTGGACGCATCGCACAGACAGCTGCGATGCGCCCAAAGCGTTGCTTTCTTGGGCAAGACATTCGCCAAGATTCTGCTCTATACAGCAAGCCGTTGACAGGGACGCGCGGGCAGTGGAGAGCTTGCGCGTCGCAGACAGGAGCCCATATGCGCGCGTTGATGAGAACCCATGCGGCGCTGCTCTGTGTCGGCGTTTTAACCTTTATTTTGATGGGCGCGGGGCAGTCGCTCTATGGGCCTGCCTTGCCGGTCTATGCCCGCGCTTACGACATCGGTTTGGGCACGGCGGGGCTCTTGGTTTCGGCACATTGGATCGGCTGCGCCTTTGGCGTTGGCGCGATGTTTGTCTGGGGGCGCTTTGTGACGCCGCGTGTGGTCGTGGTGCTGATGGCGCTGGGGGCAGCGCTTTTGGCCACTGGCGCGGGTTGGAGCGTGGCGCTGCTGGGCGGGCTGGTGTTTGGCGCAGGCTACGGTGCTGCGACGGTGGTGTTTAATCCGCGGATGCTGCGGGCCTTTGGGCAGCGTGGGCCTGCGATGGTCAGCCTGTTGAATGCAACCTTTGGCATTGGCGCGATTGGCGCGCCCTTGGTGTTTGTGGCGCTGGGCAATGATCCGGTGCTGGCCTTTGCGGTTTGTGCCGCACTTGCCGCCGCTTTGGCCTTGGCGGCTGGGGCTGCGGGCGGGGCAGAGGCGGTCAGCGCAAGCCAAGGCGCAACCGCTTTCAAACCACATTGGCCGATGCTGGGTTTTGCGCTGATCGCGATTGGCATCGAGGCCAGCGTGATCGGGCTTGGCCCTGCTGCGCTGATCAAGGCGGGCGAAAGCGAAACCCATGCAGCGCAATGGCTTTCAGCGTTTTTTCTGGCCTTTCTGGCGGCGCGGGTGAGTTTAAGTTTTGTGGCGCATGTGTTGCCGTCTTTCACCCTGTTCACGCTGGCAATGGCGGGGGCAAGCCTGTCTTGCCTTGGCGCGGCGGCATTGGCTGCGGGGCCTTGTTTTGTGGCGCTGGGCTTTTTTGCGGGGATGTTTTTCCCAACCGGATATGTCACCGCCAGCCATAAGATGGGCGATCATCCTTGGGTGGCGCCTGCGATCATCTCGGCGGGTTTGGCGGGGGGTATTGCGCTGCCGCTTCTGGTCGCGCCCTTTCTGGTGGCCTTGGGTGCGCACGGTTTTTTTTGGCTGGGGAGCGCTGTGACAGCGGCGCTGACGCTGCTGGCGCTTGCCAATCTGCCGGCGATGAACCGCTAGGCCTGCGGAAGCAGGGGGTGGCGCTGGCCGTCTTTGAGGTGAAACACCTGCCGGCCTTCCAGCACCACCACCGAAAGCGGGCCGCCATAGGCCGCACTCGAGTCGATGTTCAACCGGTTGCCATAATGGGTGGGCGCATCGATGGCGGTGTGGCCATGCACGATCAAGGCGCCGTGGTCGCGGGGATCATCCAGAAAGTCGTGACGAATCCAGGTCAGATCGTCTTCGGTCTGATCGGCAAAGGCGACGCCGGGGCGGATGCCTGCGTGGCAAAACAACACCTCGCCGCGCTGAAAGCTGGTGGGCAGAGCGTGCAGAAAATCGCGATGCGCTTGCGGTACGGCAGCGATGGCGTCGCGGTGGACCGGGGCAATCGGACGGTCAGAGGCGTTTTGCACCCCATATGAGGCCAGCGTCGCGCCGCCGCCAATGCGCGGATGCAGATAGCTGAGATCACTGCGCAGGCGCGGGTCTTGCGCCGCTGGGTCGGTGAGAAACAGGCTGAACATGCGGTCATGGTTGCCTTTGAGCACCACCCAATCTTGGCCCGCGGCAATGCCCTGTGACAGATAGTCGATCACGCCGCGGCTGTTGGCACCGCGATCGACCAGATCGCCGATATGCACCACGGGGGCGGGGCCGTGTTGGGCGATATCAGCCGCGATCCAAGCGTGGACCTGCTGCAAGAGATCAAGATGGCCGTGGATATCACCGATGGCATAGGTTCTCATGGCTCTGGCCTTTATGCAAAGCGCGGGGGGCTTCACGCCCCCCGCACCCCCCGTGGGATATTTACGCCAAGATGAAAGTGCAAGTGACGTTTAGGCGACGTCGAATTGCAGCGCCTTGACCGATTGGAACATGCCGGTGGATTCCAGCGTGTCGATGACTTTGGTGTCAAGCGCCTGATCAAGGTAGAGGATGGCGATGGCGTCTTGGCCGACGCCCGAGCGGCCGAGGGTAAAGTTGGCGATGTTGACGCCGTTTTTGCCCATGGTCATACCCAAGAGGCCGATGATGCCGGGAACGTCTTCGTTGGTGGTATAGAGCATATGTTCGCCGATTTCGGCGTCGATATTGATGCCCTTGATCTGGATGAAGCGGGGTTTTTCATCTGAGAAGCAGGTGCCGGCAACCGAGCGTTCGCGTTGATCGGTGACCATGGTGACTTTGATATAGGCGTCGAAGGTGCCGGTTTTATCTTGGCGGGTGGTCGAGATTTGGATGCCTTTGTCTTTGGCCACGATCGGGGCTGAGACCAGGTTTACATCCGGGTTTTGGGTTTTCAGCACGCCCGCGATCACCGCGGAGTTGAGGGCTGCAAGGTTCATCTCGGCGACCGAGCCATCGTAGAGGATGTTGATCGCCTTGATCGGCTCTTCGGTCATTTGGCCGATGAAGGCGCCCAGATGGCTGGCTAGTTTGATCCAAGGCCCCATGACGGCGGCTTCTTCGGCGGTGACATTGGGCATGTTCAGCGCGTTTTGCACAGCGCCCGTCAGCAGATAGTCGGACATTTGTTCGGCCACTTGCAGGGCGACGTTTTCCTGCGCTTCGGTGGTGGCAGCGCCAAGGTGTGGGGTGCAGACCACATTGGGCAGGTTGAACAGCGGGTTTTCGGTGGCGGGTTCGACTTCGAACACATCCAGAGCGGCGGCTGCGACATGGCCCGAGGTCAGGGCGGCGGCCAAGGCTTTTTCGTCGATCAGACCGCCACGGGCGCAGTTGATGATGCGCACGCCCTTTTTGGTTTTGGCGATGTTTTCGGCCGAAAGGATATTGCGGGTCTTATCGGTCAGCGGCACATGCAGGGTGATGAAATCGGCGCGCGCCAGCAGCTCGTCAAGCTCGACCTTGGTGACGCCAAGGGTTTTTGCCCGCTCTTCCGACAGGAAGGGGTCATAGGCCACGACCTTCATATGCAGACCGATGGCACGATCACAGACGATGCCGCCGATATTGCCCGCACCGATCACGCCGAGGGTTTTGTTGTAAAGCTCGACCCCCATGAATTTCGACTTTTCCCATTTGCCGGCATGGGTGGAGGCATTGGCTTCGGGCAGTTGGCGGGCGGCGGCGAACATCATGGCGATGGCATGTTCGGCGGTGGTGATCGAGTTGCCGAAGGGCGTGTTCATCACGATCACGCCTTTTTTCGAGGCCGCTGGAATGTCGACGTTATCAACGCCGATACCGGCGCGGCCGATCACTTTCAGGCGGGTCGCAGCGGCCAGCAGTTTTTCGGTGGCTTTGGTGGCCGAACGAATCGCAAGGCCGTCATATTGGTCGATGATCGCGGCCAGCGCGTCTTTGTCTTTGCCAAGTTTTGGCATGTAATCGACCTCGACGCCCCGGTCGCGGAAGATTTGAACGGCGGTTTCAGAAAGTTCGTCGGAAACAAGAACGCGAGGAGCCATGAGACTATCCTTTGAAATGGGGGAGTGGTGGCGGGGATCGCCCGCCTGATGGGTTGGAAGGATCGGGGGCTGGCCCCGACCGATCATTTAAGCTTGGGCTGCGATTTCAGCCTGAAACGCATGCGCGAGCCAAGGCATCAGCGCCGCCACATCGGCGGTTTCCACCGTCGAGCCGCACCAGATCCGCAGGCCCGCAGGCGCGTCGCGATAGGCGCCGATGTCATAGGCGACCTCGGCCTTTTCCAGCCGCTTGGCGACAGCCTTGGCAAAAGCTGCGCCGTCTTTGATGCGGGGATCGTTGAACTTAAGGCAAACGCTGGTGGTCGAGGCGATTTCAGCCGTCTCGGCCAGATTTTGCAGCCATGGGTTCTGCGCGCAGAAATCCCAGACCACTTGCGCATTGGCGGTGGCGCGGTCGACCAGACCCTGAAGCCCGCCCACCGATTTCGCCCATTTCAGCGAGACCAGATAATCTTCAACCGCCAGCATCGACGGCGTGTTGATGGTTTCGCCAACAAAAATCCCCTCGATCAGCTTGCCCTTCGAGGTCATGCGGAAAATCTTTGGCAGCGGCCAAGCGGGGGTATAGGTTTCCAGCCGCTCGACAGCGCGCGGCGACAGGATGATCATGCCATGCGCACCTTCGCCGCCCAGCACTTTTTGCCAAGAGAAAGTGGTGACATCCAGTTTCGACCAATCAAGCTGCATCGCGAAGGCCGCCGAGGTGGCGTCGCAAATGGTCAGGCCTTGGCGATCGGCGGGGATCAGGTCGGCGTTCGGCAGGCGGCAGCCCGAGGTGGTGCCGTTCCAGGTGAACACAACGTCAGAATTGAAATCTACGGTCGCAAGATCGACGATCTGACCATAGGGGGCGATTTTCACCTTCGCGTCCAGCTTCAGCTGTTTGACGACATCGGTGACCCAGCCTTCGCCAAAGCTTTCCCAAGCCAGCATCTCGACCGGACGCGCGCCCAAAAGCGACCACATCGCCATTTCGACAGCGCCGGTATCCGAACCCGGCACGATGCCGATGCGGTAATCATCGGGCAGGCCCAGAATTTCGCGTGTCAGGTCAATGGCTTCGCGCAGCTTGGCCTTGCCAACGGTTGCGCGGTGCGAGCGGCCCAAGGGCGCATCGCCAAGCATATCAAGGGTGTAATGGGGGATTTTGGCGCAGGGGCCGGACGAAAAACGTGGATTCGCCGGGCGCGTTGCCGGAGCGGATAGATCAGCCATAGTATCCTCACAGATATTTGCCCTTCGTTGGGGAAGGGTGTCCCACCGCGGGGGTTACGCTTGGATCGCGGCTGGCACAAGCCGGAAAAGCGCGGTATTGCGGCGCATCGCGTGCGATTTGCGACGCATGCCTCCACTATCGGAAACTTGCCCATGTTTATTGCCACATTACTGACCAACCCCGCCCGCCCTGTGCTTGACCGTGTCACAGTGGAAAGCCTGCGCAATGCTTGGGGCGGCGGCGATGCGCTGTGGCTCGACCCCGGCGTGGCGGCGGAATTTCCGCTGCAGGCGATGCCTGCGAATCGTTGGGATGTCTGGCAGGGTCTGCAGGGCATCGGCGTGGATCTGGCGATCCAAGCCGCAGCGGGGCGGCGCAAACAGTTGCTGATCGCCGATATGGACAGCACGATGATCCAACAGGAATGCATCGACGAGCTGGCCGATGAAGCAGGCGTTGGCGCGCATGTGGCCGGGATCACCGCGCGGGCGATGAACGGCGAGCTGGATTTCGAGGAGGCGCTGCGCGAACGGGTCGGCCTGCTGAAAGGCCTGCCCGAGGCGGTGATTGCAACCGTCATTCGCGACCGCATCACGCTGATGCCGGGGGGCAAGACCTTGGTCGCGACGATGAAGGCCAATGGCGGCACCGCAGCGCTGGTTTCGGGCGGCTTTACCGCCTTTACCGCGGCGATTGCGGCGGTCTTGGGCTTTGACGAAAACCGCGCCAATACTTTGCAGATCGAGGCGGGCGTTCTGACCGGCACCGTGGCCACGCCGATCTTGGGGCGGGCGGCCAAGGTGCAGGCCTTGCAAGAGATCTCGGCCCGCTTGGGGATCACCCCGGATCAGGCAATTGCGGTGGGCGATGGCGCCAATGATCTGGGCATGCTGGGGCTGGCAGGCGCGGGGGTGGCGCTGCATGCCAAGCCCAGCGTGCAGGCCGAATGCGATCTGCGCATCAACCACGGCGATCTGACAGCGCTTTTATATCTGCAAGGCTATGCGCGCGAAGCCTTCGTCGCCTAATGCGCTGGTTTATCTTGGCGAAATAGGCTTTGTGATCTTGGCGTCTGCTGCGCGACAGATCAGACCGCCTGCCCCTTTCTTTGGAGAGCTGCAATGTTCGAAATTGCCACCCATCTTGTTGTGCTTTTGGTCTGTGCGGCGTTTTTGGCGGGCTTTGTCGATGCCATTGCGGGTGGTGGTGGCCTGATCACGGTTCCGGTGCTGCTGCTGGCGGGGGCCTCGCCGATCGAGGCTTTGGCGACCAATAAATTGCAAGGCAGTTTTGGCGCGGCGACAGCCGTGGTCAGCTATGCCCGCGCGGGCCATGTGAAACCCTTGCAACAATTGGGCATGGCGGCGGTGGCGGGGCTGGCGGGGGCGGGGGGCGCGATGGTGGCGCATCTGATGCCCGCCGATACGCTGCGCATCATCATGCCGGTGGTGCTGGTGGCGGTGGCGCTGTTCTTTGCCCTGAAACCCGGATTGACCGATGCCGACCGCATTCAGCGGATCAAACCGGCGGTTTTCACCTTTACCGCCGTGCCGATGGTTGCGGCCTATGACGGCTTTTTCGGCCCCGGTGCGGGCAGCTTTTACATGCTGGGCTTTGTCATGCTGGCGGGCTTTGGTGTGTTGAAAGCTACAGCCCATACCAAGATGCTGAACTTTGCCTCGAACTTTGGCAGCCTTTTGGTCTTTGCCGCAGGCGGCGGTATTTGGTGGGGCGTTGGCCTTGCGATGGCGGCTGCACAGATTGCAGGCGCTGCCTTGGGCGCGAAACTTGCGATGCGGATCGGGGCGCGGCTGATCAAACCGCTGCTGGTGGTCACCTCGACCGCGCTGGCGCTGCGATTGCTGTGGCAGGTCTGGGGCTAGGCCTCTTCGCCCCAATCCGCGCCCTGCATCTCGCGCAGACGCGAAGCGGTGCGTTCGAATTCAAAGCTGCCGGTGCCTTCAGAGTAAAGCCGTTCCGGCTCGTCAGCGGCCGAGATGATCAGCCGCGTTTTCGCCTCGTATAAGGCGTCGATCAGCGTCACAAAGCGCTTGGCCTCGTTGTAATTGCTGGCAGAAAGCTGCGGCACATCTTCCAAGATCAGCACCCGCACCGCTGCCGCAATCGCCAGAAAATCGGCAGGGCCAAGCGGTTTGGCGCAAAGATCCCAAAAGCTGGCGCGGCCGATGCCATTGGCAAAGCGCGGCAGTTCCGTGCTGCGGTTGTTGACGGTCAGGCGCAACGGCGTGCCGGCGGCATTGCCGGTCAGGTCAGACCAAATCGCGCTGATCGCCGCGCGCGCCGTGCCTGCGGGGTGAAAATAGGTTTGCGCGCCGGTCAGACGGTGCTGGCGATAATCTTCGCGGCTCTCAATCTCGACCACATTCAGCCGATCATTCAGCACCGCAATAAACGGCAGGAACAGCGCCCGGTTCAGGCCGTTCTTGTACAAATCTTCCGGTGGCCGGTTTGAGGTGACAACAATCACAACCCCCGCCGCCAACAGCTTTTCAAACAGCCGCCCAACGATCATCGCATCGGTGATATCGGTGATCTGCATCTCGTCAAAGGCCAGCAGCCGCAGATCGCGGGTCAGGGCCGCGGCCACAGGCGCAAGCGCATCGTCCACACCGGTTTGGCGCGCCAAATGCAGGGCGTGGTGCAGCTCTTGCATAAAGGCGTGGAAATGCACGCGGCGTTTCTGAGTGATCTCGGTCTGCTGAAAGAACAGATCCATCAGCATCGACTTGCCCCGCCCGACCCCGCCCCAAAGGTAAAGCCCCTTTGGCGGCACAACCGGCTTGGCAAACAGGCCCGCAAACAGACCAACCTTGCGCGCCGCGTTTTGTTCAAGCCAAAGCCGCAAGTCTTCCAGCGCAGGCAAAAGCGCGCGCTGGCCTGCGTCGGGGCGCAGGGCTCCGGCAGCGGTTTGGGCGTCGTAATGCTCGGTCAATGTCATTCGCATACTGTTGTATACCGCGCGATGGGGCTTGGGGAAAGGGCTCTGACGGGTTAAACACAATAGACTTGGCCAGCAGGCA
>CAJXWJ010000007.1 GCA_913062925.1 uncultured Pseudorhodobacter sp.
GACCTATGGTGGGTCGGGCAACGATTCCATCTTTGGCGACAGCGCCGGCAATGATCTGCTTTATGGCGACGAAGGCGATGACCTTGTTCTGGGCGGCGCGGGTGATGACACGATTTACGGCGGTGCGGATAATGACCTGCTGCTCGACGGCGAAGCGGGCAACGACTTTCTGGACGGTGGCCTGGGCGATGACAACTTGGCAGGCGGATTGGGCGATGACAGCCTGACCGGCGGCGCGGGCAACGATTTCTTTAGCTATAACTCGGGCGATGGCGCCGATACGATCAGTGACTTCAACACCGGCGCCGACTTTATTGACCTCTCTGCCTTCTATGATGACATCTGGGAGTTGCAGGCCGACCAAGCCGACGACGGCCTTCTTAACCAATCGAACACGCTCACCACCAACGGCAAGGTGGTGGATTACACCAACAACGCGCAGTTTGGCACGGGCGGCAGCCTCAGCTTCACCGGTGCCACAGCCACCGGCAGCTTTTTCAACTTTGATAACACCGCCGTCGTTTGCTTTGCGGCCGGCACCCAGATTGAAACAGCGGCGGGCGAAGTGGCGGTCGAGGCTCTGCGCGCGGGCGATCTTGTCAGCACGCTGGACCATGGGCGTCAGCCGATCCGCTGGATTGCGCGGCGCGATCTTGGCGCGCAAGATCTTCAAAGACATCAAAACTTTCGCCCCATTCGCATTGCCGCTTGCGCCTTGGGCAAGGGGTGCCCCGCGCAAGACCTGTTGGTCTCGCCGCAGCACCGGATGCTGGTCAGCTCGAATATCGCGCTGCGCATGTTTGACAGCCGGCAGGTCTTGATCGCGGCCAAGCATCTTGTGGGGATCAATGGCATTGAAGTGGCGCACGATCTGACCCAAGTCAGCTATTTCCACATCTTGTTTGACCGCCACGAGGTGATTTTTGCCAATCAAACCGCCAGCGAAAGCCTTTATACAGGGCCACAAGCACTGAAATCGCTGTCCCAAGAGGCGCGCGAAGAGATCTTTGCCCTTTTCCCAGAGCTGGTCACCACCAACCACAAGCCTCAATCCTGTCGCCCCATCGCAGAGGGTCGTGTTCTGCGCCGCCTTCTATGCCGGCATCAAAGCAATAACAAAGACTTGCTGGGATATCAGGCCAAGCAGGCGCGTCTCAGTTAGCCCTGTCACCAGCGGCGCTAACAGGGTGCCAGTGCCCATCACCTTTCCGTAAAACGCCTATGCAATGGGATGCGTAATTGCGGGGCATTTTGGCAAAATTTGATAGATAAAATATCTCTCTTTGGCAGCACAATCGCTCTGACCTAAAACAGCAGGCCCAAAACCTGCATTTAAGCTTCTAAATGCTTAAAACAGCATTGGATTTCCAGAGATTAAAATCCAACAGCAATTCTCCTCACGAAAAATTAACCTGCGGCCTGCATCTTACCCAAGAACACGATGACGATTCAGAATCGTTTTGGGGATGTGTAGATGAAAAAAAGTAGTGTTTCAGAAACAGCTGCGCTTGCACCACAGGCTCGCCGCACAGCGATCAGGCGTCGCACTGACGCGCGTTTGCTGCCTGCTCGGGCCAGCCTGACACAGGTCACAAAGATTGTGCCAGATCCGAACAAACCTTTTCTGCACGCCACCGCCTGGCTTTGAACACCGACGCATCCTGAAACAGACCTAACCGCTTTCCCAGTTAGACCCAAAGAAAGGCTCTCCTCCATGCCGAAGATCAGCGGCTACCTGAATAAATCGTCTCTTTTTATGAAGACTCTCGTGATAACGGCCTTCGTCACGCTCTCGCTGGCAACAACGACGATCTTTTTTAACAAAAGGGATGTGACTGCGGTTGCGAAAGCATTTGTTCTGGAACGCGGATTGGCAGAAGCCGAACTCGTCAGCTCAAATATCTATGATCCAATCCGTGCCAATGATCTGGCAAAGGTCGAAACAACTTTAACAGAGATGATGAATCTCTCGAACGGTCAAGCGGTGGCAGCGATCGTCTATGCGCCAGATGGAAGCAAAATCGCAACCCATGTTCTTCCAGGAGCGGATCTGGCCCATATCAGCGCAGTTGAAACCGCTGAACTGACTGCGGCGCTAAAGCACCAAACCGTTGACCCAGACGGTGACGTTATTTTCACTCCGATCCGTCGCTCTGGCATCGCAACCACCGAGCAAGATGTCAGCAATGTCTCGCTCGGGGTCTTGGTGCTGCAATGGTCAGCCGAAGCTGCACTGGCGCGCACCGATGCCGCGATCCACCGTGGCACCATCGCAACCGCTATCCTTGCGATCGGGCTTCTTGCCTTGTCGCTTTGGCTTACAGAACGTGGCCTGATCCGGCCAATTCTAAAATTGCAGCACTCCATCACAGCCATCGGCTCAGGCAACTTGGATGTCAGCGTTCCCAATATCGGTCGTAAGGACGAGTTGGGCAGCATTTCCGCGTCCGTTGAAGATCTGCGCGCAATTCTTAAAGGATCTGAGGGAATTAGGATTGATGCAGCCTACAAAAGCGCGGCCTTTACCGCAGCCTCAGCTTGCCTGATGCTGGCCGATAGCAGCTATACAATACGCTATGCAAACCCCGCGATGATCGCCCTTTTAGACAAGCACCGCTACCACATTCCACGCCTCAAGAATAAGGCCGAGGGCGCAGATATCGTAGGCCTGACGATGGATGATTTTCACGCGAATGGGGATCAGATCCGCAAGCGACTCGACAAGATGGGCAAGGAAACGGTCGCCTTGACTGTCACCTTTGGTGAGGCACGCGTGTCTTTAACCATCAGGGCTGTTTTCGACGACAACGACAATCAAATCGGCATGATGCTGGAATGGGTTGATATCACGCAGGATTGGCTCAATCAGGCAATTCTCGTCGCCATTGACAGCGATCAGATGCGCGCCGATTTCGACATCAACGGCCAACTTCTCTGGGCTAACCCGCCTTTGTGCAAAGCCATGGCAGCCTCTTTGCCCGACCTTCAAGGCAAGCCGCTGCGCTCTATCGTTGCGCCCGTAGCTGAAGGTGGCGCCAATGCAGAGGATATTCTGCGCATTGCCCGCGAGACATTGGCATACAAAGAGAATTTGGCCATCAAAACACAGTCAGGCACCACAGTTATTGTTGAGGGCAGCTTCTCTTGTGTTCGGGACAGCAGCAACAAACCGATCCGCTTTATGTTGCTGGGCCGTGACATCACACTTCAACTCGCAGAAATGCAAAGCACCCGCACAGCCAGAGAGGCTTTGGAGCATGAGCAATCTCAGGTTGTCGATGCACTGCGCGTAGGCTTGCGACAGCTCAGTGGGGGCGACCTAACTTCGCTAATCGAAAAGCCCTTCGCAGGTGCTTACGAAGACTTGCGGCTGGATTATAACCAGACGGTTGAGACGCTTGGTTCTGCAATGCGCGAAATCGCCGAAAATGCCGAGAATATCAAAAATGAGTCTGGCGATATCTCGAACACAGCGGATGGCCTATCACGGCGGACCGAGAATACCGCCTCGACCCTCGAGCAAACAGCAGCAGCCCTTGACGAGTTGACTTCCTCCGTAAAAATCGCGGCTCAGGGCGCGGCCGAAGCGGATATGGCCGTCAGAGATGCCAAGCAAAATGCCGAACAAAGCGGCGATGTGGTTTTGGAAACCGTATCTGCGATGGATCAAATCTCTGAAAGTTCTGAGAAAATCACGTCAATCATTAAAGTCATTGATGATATCGCATTCCAAACCAACCTTCTTGCTCTGAACGCAGGCGTTGAGGCTGCGCGTGCAGGCGATGCGGGTCGCGGCTTTGCGGTGGTCGCCTCCGAGGTGCGGGCCTTGGCTCAAAGGTCTTCAGACGCCGCACGCGAGATCAACGAATTGATCGCCAAAAGTGGCGGGCAAGTAAAAAAGGGCGTCGATCTGGTCGGAAGGACCGGCAATGCGTTGCGCTCGATCGTGAGTTCTGTGTCGCAAATCTCTGGGCTCGTCTCCAAAATTGCCGAATCCTCGCAACAACAGTCGCTAAATTTGGCTGAAATCAACCAATCGGTAAATCAGCTCGATCAATCGACACAGCAAAACGCCGCGCGTCTCGAAGAGACAACGGCCGCCAGTGAAAGCCTGCGTAAAGATGCCGTTGCACTTGTAGAAACCGTTTCCCATTTCAAACTGGTCTCAGAAGGTGGCAGAAATCTCAGCGTCGTGCCGATGCGGGCAAAAGCCCCAACAGTTGTGCCGCAGCAATCGCACCCGAATTCCGCGCGACCTGCAAAAATTGCAGCACAATCAGTGGCAGCAGGGTGGGAAGATTTCTAGATGATCACGCCCCACCCTGCGCAAAATGCCCCCATCTGAATGACAGGACCTATCCCAGTGCCCTCTCCACCACCGCCACATGACCCGTCTAAGGCCAACACAATACATGTAATCCAGGGGTCATTCAAAACCTCGGGCGATCCCGATGCCATCATGATGACGATCTTGGGCTCTTGTGTCTCAGCCTGTATTTGGGATGATGTTGCGCAAGTTGGCGGGATGAACCACTTTTTGCTGGCAAATGAACCAGACAAATGTGCAGAGGGCTATCGCCATGGCTTGCATGCGATGGAACTGCTGATCAACGATCTTCTGAAAATTGGCGCACAAAGACATCGGCTAAAGGCAAAAGTCTTTGGCGGCGCGATGATGCAAAATAGATTTGGGCGCATTGGGAAAGCGAATGCAGAGTTCGCGCTGCATTTCCTAAAGGCAGAAGACATTCCAGTTCTTGCCCAAAGCCTAGGCGGCACAATGGCGCGGCGGGTCCGATTTTGGCCAACAACCGGCTTTGCCCAACAAAGGCTTTTACCAGAGGACGACGCACCACAAGTCTCGCAATCGCCTCAATTTTCGCAAGATATCACATTGTTCAAGGATTAGATCCATGCGTTCAAATATAATCCTGCCGGCCAAGGCCGATACCGCTGCGGCAAGCACTCTGCTGGAGCAGATCCGCAGTCTTCAGGGCAGCGCGCTGAACATCGATGCGCAGCATTGTCAAAGCATCGGGGCGCTTTGCGCCAATATTCTGGTCTCGGCACAACAATCCTGGATGCGCTCTGGCCTTGGCTTCGAAATCATCGGCAGCGGCGAAATTGCCAATGACCTAATGCTTTTGGGGGTCAGTGACCTTCTTATGAAAATGGAACCTCTGCAATGACGCTGAAAATCCTTGCTATCGACGACTCTCGTACCATCAGAGAAATGCTTAGGCACGCATTGGGCAATGCAGGGTTTGAGGTCCACCTCGCAGACGATGGCGTCGCAGGGATAGAGGCCCTAGATCACTGCCACCCCGATCTGGTGATCACTGATATCAATATGCCGCGCCTTGACGGTTTTGGCGTTCTGGAATCGATCCGACAAAGCGAGGCCTTCAAAACGCTTCCTGTTCTGATTTTAACAACGGAAAGCGCCCAAGACTTGAAAAACAGGGCGCGCGAAGCTGGGGCAACTGGCTGGATCGTAAAGCCCTTTGACGATGGCAAATTGGTCAGCGCCATTCGTAGAATCGCAGCCATTTGAGGGAAGCATGAGTACACTCGATGATATCCGGCAAACATTCTTTCAGGAATGTGATGACCTTCTGGAATCGCTGGATGACGGCCTCCAAAACTTAAGCGAGGCTCTGGAAGCAGGGGAGCCGCAAGACAGTGAAACCGTCAATGCGGTTTTTCGCGCCGTCCATTCCATCAAAGGTGGTGCTGCGGCATTTGGCCTTGAAACATTGGTGCGTTTTGCCCATCGGTTCGAAACCGCGCTGGATGATGTACGCTCGAACAGGTTGGAAATGACCACCGATGTGGCAACGGTCTTCTTGCGCGCGGCAGATCAGCTTGCCGATCTGGTTGGCGCCGCGCGCGACAACCGGCCACCCGCAAGCGAGAGTGTTGCACAGATTCTCTCTAGGCTCGAAGCTTTGGATATGTCTCGACAGCGCGCCGCAGTTACGACGACGCCCGACCCTGAGCCAGATGGAGATCTGGCTTTCGCTCCGATGGCGATGTCCTTCGATTTTGCAGTGCCCTCTGATCCGGCGGGCGAAGTCACCTATCTGATCCAATTTTTGGCACAGGACCAACTTTTCGCAAATGGCAGCGATCCGGTGCATCTTTTTCGCGAATTGTCAGATTTGGGCGAACTACACGTCAGCGCAGACAAAAGTAAAATTGAAGGCATTGAGAGCCTTGATGCCAGCCATTGCCAGCTTTCCTGGGCGATCGAGTTAACCACTTCAGAACCCGAAGCCGCGATCTGGGAGATTTTTGAATTCGTCGATGGGCTTTGCCAGTTGAGCATCACGCTGCGCGAAAGCGAAACAGAATACGACCCAATTGCCGTTCCAGGGTTGTTCAATCTTACAGAAGCCGCCGCCGAGACCAATGCCGAGCCAGACCCTCAGGATCAACCGCCCCCAGCCCCAAAGACCAAGCAGACCGAAGCAAATGCAGAGGGCACTGGCGCGAAAGCGACGGTCCGCGTTGACCTTGATCATGTCGATCGCATGATCAATGTGGTTGGCGAATTGGTAATCAATCAAGCAGTGCTGACCCAGGGTATCAAGGCCGCAAATATTCCGCTGACCAGCGCGCTAAGTTCAAGTCTGGATGAATTCATGTCGCTCGCGCGGGAAATTCAGGAAGGCGTGATGGCGATCAGAGCGCAATCGGTCAAACCTCTGTTTCAACGGATGGCGCGGATCGCACGCGAAGCAGGCGATCTCGCTGGAAAAGCCGTGCGCTTTGATACCGAAGGCGAAGCGACCGAAGTTGACAAGACGGTTATCGAGCGTTTGGTCTCTCCGCTGACCCATATCATCCGAAACTCGGTGGATCATGGGATTGAACCCCCCGAAGCGCGTAAAGCCGCCGGCAAAACCGAAGTGGGAAATCTGCTGTTGCGCGCGGCCCATCGCTCTGGACGGGTGATCATCGAGGTTGTCGATGATGGCGCAGGAATTAACCGCCCAAAAGTTCTTGAAATCGCAATAAAAAAGGGGCTGGTTGCGCATGATGCTGTGCTGTCCAATTCAGACATCGACAAGCTTTTGTTCATGCCCGGCTTCTCAACCGCACCAAAAGTTACAGATCTTTCTGGCCGAGGCGTCGGTATGGATGTGGTGCGCAGTTCCGTGCAAAAGCTGGGTGGCCGGATTGCAATCACTTCTGAACCAGGCAGTGGCACGACAATCTCGATCAGCCTACCGCTGACACTTGCGGTCTTAGATGGCATGGTCGTGGATGTCTCAGGCCATACGATGGTGGTTCCGATCGCGACAATCGTGGAGACGATCCGGCCCAAGGCCAGTGATGTTCATCGGATGAGCGGCGGACGACATGTCTTATCGGTGCGCGATCGCTTTATCCCGATCATCGATTTGGGCCAGGTCTTTGGCTATCGCGACCAACCCAGCGACCTAGCCGATCTGGTATATTTGCTGGTCGAAAATGATCATGACAAGCTTTGGGCTTTGGCTGTCGACCATATCCATGACCAAAGACAGGTCGTTATTAAAGGCTTGGAAAACAATTACGGGCAAGTTCGCGGCGTTGCGGCAGCCACAATCCTTGGCGATGGCAAAGTTGCGCTCATCATCGATCCAGAGGAAGCGGCGTTGCACAGCGGCACCGCCTCCGATCTCACACCCTTTGCTGAGGAGATTTAATCCATGCAGCCCGCCGCTATACAAAACCAAGATGAAGAGCTTGAACTCGTGGCATTTCGGGCAGGTGCACAGGATTTTTGCTTGGACATCAGCTATGTCCGCGAGATCAGAAGCTGGTCACCCGCAACCATCTTGCCGCATGCCCCTGACTTTGTCTTGGGGGTGATCAATCTACGCGGTGCGATTGTGCCTATTGTAGATTTTGCCAGCCGATTGGGTCTGGGCGCCACGCTGCCAAGCGATCGACATGTCATCGTCATCGCCGTTGTGGGCCTGCAAACCGTTGGTTTTTTGGTAGAATCTGTTGCAGATATCATCGGTGTTGCCCCAAGCTCGATACAGCCCACACCCGAAGTGACGTCAAAATCGACAATTATGTTCATCAAAGGGGTCATCGCAATCGATGACCGGATGCTGCGCCTGATTGATATTTCAACGATTCTCCCCCCGATTCTGAAGGACGACTCCGAATGAGCCCTGCCTCTAAGTCGCAGGTACATATGAAATCGGCACCAAGCTGTGCGCCGGAGACTTATGCAGAAATTGCCCGCATCCTCTATGCGAAAACCGGAATTAATCTGCCCGCCGATAACGGCTCTTTGGTGGTGTCGAGGCTGGTCAAGCATCTCAGAGCCTTGAACCTGTCCGATTTTGAAAGCTACCTCAGATGGGTTGGTCAGCCAGAGCACAGTGAAGATCTCAACACGATGATTTCGTCGCTGACCACAAACACCACGCGATTTTATCGCGAGCCCTATCACTTTGATATTTTCGTAGAGCAACAGCTGCCAGAGTTGATGCGCAAAGCGAAGAATGGCGAAAGAATTCGACTTTGGTCTGCGGGCTGCTCTTCGGGGGAAGAACCCTACAGCCTTGCCGCGACATTGCTCTACCACTGGCCCGATGTTGCCAATTATGATGTGCGCATCTTGGCAACCGATATCTGCGCCCCAGCACTGCAAACGGCTGAGTCTGGCCGCTATCCAAAGGGCAGGCTTGACGCCGTTCCCGAACCGATCCGCAAACTGATGCTGGCAGAAGCTCATGAGAACGACGAGATGTTCACCATGCCGCAGGCGGTTCGCCAGCTGATCACCGTGCGCTATTTGAATTTTATGGAGCCCTGGCCGACGAAAGGCCCTTTCCAGACAATTTTCTGTCGCAATGTCGCAATCTACATGGATGACAAAGTCCAGCTGACGATCTGGAGCGGGCTGATCGACCTTTTGCCGCCGCAAGGGCTGCTGTTTATCGGCCATTCCGAACGCCTGCCCCCCAGCCAAACTGATCGGGTCAAATTGATCGATCGCACCACGTTCCGGCGCGGCTAACCCCAACCTGCCCCTTACCTGAAAGAATTGCCATGTCTCTTAAAGAAACCCTATCAATCATGGTCGTCGATGATATGTCGACCAGCAGAGGCTTGATCACCATGGCCCTGGAAGAAATTGGTCTTAAAAAGGTTGATTTTCAAAGCAATGGCCAAGATGCGCTTAAGGCTATTTCAAGCCGCCCAGTGCATTTGGTGATTTCAGATTACAACATGCCTGGTTTGGATGGCCTGCAATTGCTGCAAGCCTTAAGGGCGAATAAATTGACCTCGCGCATTGGTTTTATTCTGGTCAGCGGCAGGCTAGACGAGACGATCATCGCCACCGGCCGCAAACTTGGGATGAACAACTTTCTGCGCAAACCCTTTTCGACGCCACAGATCCGCCAATGTATCGAAGCCGTCGTAGGTCGCCTATGAAAGATATGCTTGGGGAGGTTCTTGCCCGCATCGGGCAGGAAATGGCCACGATTGCCGAGACGAGCGCCGCGCTAGAGGCGATTATTCAGCACACGATGGCCGCCTCGCAATCACCACTGGATCTTGAAACCTTCCATTCTTTGCAGGGCATGGATTTGATGACCCAGAAAATCGGCGACCTAGGCCGGTTCTTAGCGCATATCTCCTCGGCCTATTGCGATGTTCCCATCGAAATGTCCGAGGCTTTGGCAGTGCTGCATCTGCAAGATGTGGCCAATAGCATTTCTGGAGAAGGATCGGGGCAACCGCCCGAGACGGGGACTATCGAAATTTTTCTTTAACCTAAAAGGCGTCGTGTAAAATCTCTAACAACTCCGCCTGCGACAGCACGAAAGGATTGCCCTTCATTGAAGAGGCATTTGCCGCAGCCGTTGCAATCTGCGGGCCGTCAGACAGGGCAAGACCGATTTCGCGCAACCCCGGTAACCCCATATTTTTCGTCCAAAGCTGCAAAGTGGCCAGGCCGTCATCTGCGGGTGTTTGCGAAAATTGGGCGTTAATATGCTGCAAAATCCAGTGCAGACGCTGCGCCACCTCGCTACAAGGCTCGGCTTTGCGGAAATGCGAGCGTAAAACTGCGGGCAAAAGCGCGCCGCAAATCTCGCCATGCGGGGCTTTGGTTTTGCCGCCGATCACCCCCGCCAGACCGTGCACGGCCCCCAATCCGGCATTTGCCAAGGCAAGACCGCCGCAGCTGCTGACCCAAGCCATTTTGTCCCAAGCCAGTGGCGCATCTTTTTCAACCAGATCACGCAGAGCCCCAAGAGCGGTTGGTATCGCTGCATGACACAAGGCATCGGTCATGGGATTTGCGCGCAGACAAAGATAGGGCTCGATCACCTGCGTCAGCGCATCCAATCCGGCCGCCAAAGCCACGCGCTTTGGGGCACCTTGCATCAGATCTGGATCGACAATCGCGATCTGCGGCACCATCCGCGGATCACGCAGGCTGACCTTGATGCCGAATTCAGGCACCAAAATCACCGCATTTTTGGTCACCTCGGCCCCCGTACCCGCCGTGGTTGGCAGCGCGATGAGCGGGATTGGCGCCACATCAAGCGGACGCCCAAGCCCCACCACCTCGAGATAGTCGCGCGGCGCGCCGGTGCAGCCGATCAGCGCAGCCAGAGCCTTGGCAAAATCCAAGACCGAACCGCCACCAAGCCCAATCACCACATCTGGAGAAAACCCAGCGATCTGCTTCAGCGCCAGTTCCACATCAGGCAGGCTAGGCTCTGCCGCGCAGCTAAGCGTTTTCATCGTCAAGCCCGCGTCACGCCCAGATTGCAGCAGCCATTCGGCCCGCGCGGGTCGAGAGCCGTGAACCAATAAGACATTGGTGCCAAAAGATTTTGCCAAAGCTGCGGTTTGCTGGCTTTGGCCGCGACCGAAATGAAGCACTTGCGGGCTGAAAAAAGAAAACATTGGCGCGCTCACCCCGCGACCAAGGCGACATAGCGCTTGGCCATTTGGGACAGTGGCAAGGGCACGATTTTGCTGGCCATTCCGGCTGCGCCAAAACGTTCAAACCGATCTCGGCAGACCGCAGCCATCGCCTCGACGCCTGGCGCCAGATATTTACGCGGATCAAATTCAGCAGGATTTTCAGCAAAAACCTTGCGGATCGCGCCCGTCAGCGCCATGCGCAAATCGGTGTCGATGTTCACTTTGCGCACGCCAAACTTGATGCCACGCTCAATTTCCTCGACTGGCACGCCCCAAGTGGGCGCGATTTTGCCGCCATAAGCGTTGATCTTATCCTGCAACTCTTGCGGCACCGAGGACGAGCCATGCATCACCAGATGCGTGTCGGGAATGCGGGCGTGAATTTGCTTCAACGCCTCCATCGCCAAAATCTCGCCATCAGGGCGGCGCGAAAACTTATAGGCGCCATGCGAGGTGCCAATCGCCACCGCCAAAGCGTCAACCCGCGTCAGCCGCACGAATTCGGCGGCCTCCTCGGGATCGGTCACGAGCGAGGCGCGATCAAAGCTGCCCTCATATCCGTGGCCATCTTCGACCTCGCCCTTGCCAGTTTCAAGCGAGCCAAGATGGCCAAGCTCGCCTTCGACCGAGACGCCGACCAGATGCGCCATCTCGGTGACTTTGGCAGTGATCGCGACGTTATAGGCAAAATCAGCAGGGGTCTTGCCGTCGGCTTGCAGCGACCCATCCATCATCACCGAAGAAAAACCGTTTGTTATCGCAGACATACAGGTGGCCGGCGAATTGCCATGGTCTTGATGCATACAAACGGGGATCTGCGGGTAAAGCTCGATCGCGGCGCGGATCAGATGCGACAGCACGATGTCATTGGCAAAGGCGCGTGCGCCGCGACTGGCCTGCATGATCACAGGACTGTCGGTTGCCGCAGCAGCCGCCATAATCGCCAGCATTTGTTCCATATTGTTGACGTTGAAAGCCGGCAGCGCATAGCCGTGCTCTGCCGCATGATCAAGAAGCTGACGCAGGGAGATAAGGGCCATCGGTTACGCCTTTTCGGTTTCGTGATAGGCAATCAGCCGCGCGACTTCCGCCTTCGAGCCCAAGATAACCGGCACGCGCTGGTGCGGCCCAGTGGGGGCGATGTCCAATATCGGCGCAAGGCCAGTCGTCGCCGCCCCGCCCGCCTGCTCGATGATCATCGCCATCGGGTTGGCCTCATACATCAGCCGCAATTTGCCGCCTGCTTTGCGATTTTCGCGGTCAGCCGGATACAAAAACACCCCGCCGCGCGTCAAAATCCGGTGAATTTCGGCCACCATCGACGCCGTCCAGCGCATGTTGAAAGACCGCCCGCGCGGCCCCTCTTCGCCCGCCACGCATTCATCGACATAGCGGCGAATGGGGGCATCCCAGTGGCGGTAGCGCGAGGTGTTGATCGCGAATTCCGACGTTTCTTCAGGCACTTGCATCTTTGGATGCGTCAGCAAAAAGTCGCCCGTGCCATGTTGGCAGGTAAAGCCTGACACCTCGGTGCCATCGGTCAGCACCAGCATGGTCGAGGGGCCATAAAGCGCATAGCCCGCGCAAAGCTGCCGCCTGCCCGCGTGCAAAACATTGCGATCGCCGTCTTTTTCCACCTGCATCACCGCAAAGATCGAGCCGACCGACAGGTTCACATCCAGATTGGACGAGCCATCCAGAGGGTCGAAATAGAGCAGATAATCGCCGGCCTCGGGCTCTTTCAACCAGGTCACTTCCTCGACCTCTTCCGAGACCAGCGCTGCCAGACGCGGGCTGTTTGAACAGATCCGCTCAAAGGCGTCATTGGCCAAAATATCAAGCGTTTTCTGGGTCTCGCCCTGCACATTGACCGCGCCAGCCGAGCCAAGATTGCCGGCAAAAGCCCCCTCTCGCACCAGCGTTGCGATCACGCGACAGGCGCTTGCGATGTCTTCCAGCAGAAAGATCAGGTTGGCGGGTTGCTCGCTTGCCGTCAAATAGCGGCGCAGTGTCATATCGGTCATGGTCGTCCTTTAGACGCTGAGGGTGGCCTGCACGGCTTTTTTCCACGCAGCGTATTTTGATTGGCGCAGGGCATCGTCCATTTGCGGGGTGAATTGAGTCTCGCGTGCCCAAGTTTGCGCAAAGCCCTGCTGATCGGGGTAAATCCCCGCCCGCATCCCCGCAAGCCACGCCACGCCAAGCGCTGTGGTCTCGTGGATATTCGGGCGGTCAACTGGCGCTGCGATGATGTCGGACAAAAACTGCATCGCCCAATCGCTGGCCGCCATGCCGCCATCGACGCGCAACACCGGCTGCACGCCCTCGGCCTGCCAATCGGCCGACATCGCATCCAGCAGATCGCGGGTCTGATAGCCGACACTTTCCAGCGCCGCCTTGGCCATTTCCGCGGGCCCAGTGCCGCGGGTCAAACCAAACATCGCGCCGCGACAATCGGGGTTCCAATAGGGCGCGCCCAGACCGACAAAGGCCGGCACCAGAATGACATTTTGCTGCGGGTCGGCCTGATCGGCCAGCACCTGCGTCTCGGCTGCGGCCTTGATCAGGCCAAGCCCGTCGCGCAGCCATTGCACCGCAGCCCCCGCCACAAAGATCGAGCCTTCCAGCGCATAGGTCGGCTTGCCGTCCAGCTGATAGGCGATGGTGGTCAACAGCCGATGCGTCGAGGTCACCGGCGTGTCGCCGGTGTTCAGCAGCGCAAAGCAGCCCGTGCCATAGGTCGATTTCAACATGCCGGGCTGAAAGCAAGCCTGCCCAACCGTCGCCGCTTGCTGATCGCCCGCCACCCCGTGGATCGGGATCGCAGCGCCAAAATACGCAGGCAGAGTTTCGCCAAAATCATCGGCGCAATCTTTGACCACCGGCAGCATTTGCATCGGAATGCCCAAAAGATCGCAGATTGTCTGGCTCCAGCGGCCTTTGCGAATGTCGTAAAGCATGGTGCGCGCGGCATTGGTGGCGTCGGTGGCATGCACGGCCCCGCCGGTTAGTTTCCAGATCAGAAAGCTGTCAACGGTGCCGAACAACAGCTCGCCCTTGGCGGCACGGTCGCGCGCGCCGGGGGTGTGATCGAGGATCCATTTCAGCTTGCTGGCCGAGAAATAGGGGTCCAGCAGCAGGCCAGTGCGGTGGGTGATCATCGGCTCGTGGCCAGCCTCGCGCAGTTCACGGCACAGATCCGCAGTGCGGCGGTCTTGCCAGACAATTGCGTTATGCAGCGGCGCGCCGGTGGCTTTATCCCAGACGATCACGGTCTCGCGTTGATTGGTGATGCCGATGGCCGCAATGTCTTGTGGGCCAATCCCGGCCTGAGCAATCGCCGCGCGACAGGTGGCCAGCGTGGTCGCCCAAAGGTCGGCGGGATCATGTTCAACCCAGCCAGACTGCGGGAAATGTTGGGTGAATTCTTCTTGAGCTTGGGCCGTCGCACGCATCTCGGCATCGAACAAAATCGCGCGGGTCGAGGTGGTGCCTTGGTCTATTGCAAGGACGTAACGCATGCAAATTCCCCATCTTGGGCTGAAAGAGGCGGCCACACCGGGGTGCAGCCGCTGTATCGAATACCGAAAATCCGATCTTAACTTAAGCAGAATTTCGCATTTGGTATCTGGGGCCAAGATCTGGCCCCAGACGTCAGGCTTATTGCCAGGACTTGATCAGGTCTTCATAGGCGATGGTCTGCCCCTGTTCCTTTTCATTTTCCAGCATCATCTGCGGCGCAAGCGAGCCGTTTTTGACAGACTCGGCATTCCACCAAGCCAGATCATGCTCTTCGGCCATTTTCGGGCCGATATCACCCTGCACGCCCGAAGCCTCGATGCGGCTCATGACCTTTTCCTGTTCAGCACAGAGGCTGTCCATCGCTTCTTGCACCGACTTTGCCCCCGAAGACGCATCGCCGATGTTCTGCCACCACAGCTGTGCCAGCTTTGGATAGTCAGGCACGTTGGTGCCAGTTGGCGTCCACTGCACGCGCGCTGGCGAGCGGTAGAATTCGATCAGGCCACCCAGCTTTGGCGCACGCTCGGTAAAGCTTTTGTCGCGGATAGTGGACTCGCGCACGAAGGTCAGACCGACTTGCGATTTCTTGACGTCAACTGTCTTGGACACGATGAACTGGCCATAAAGCCAAGCGGCTTTTGCCCGATCTTCTGGGGTGGATTTCATCAAAGTGAAGGAACCCACATCTTGGTAGCCCAGCTTCATGCCGTCTTTCCAATATGGCCCGTGTGGCGAAGGTGCCATCCGCCATTTTGGCGTGCCGTCTGCGTTCACGACTGGCAAGCCATCCTTCACCATATCAGCGGTGAAAGCGGTGTACCAAAAGATCTGCTGAGCGATTTCACCCTGCGCAGGCACGGGGCCTGCTTCACCAAACACCATGCCAGCGGCGGCAGGTGGCGCATAGGCTTTCAGCCAATCGACGTATTTCTGCACCGCATAGACCGAAGCCGGCCCGTTGGTGTCCCCCCCGCGCGAGGTGCAAGACCCGACAGGGCGATCATTGGCATCAACGCGAATGCCCCATTCGTCAACCGGCTTGCCGTTTGGCAGGCCCTTGTCGCCGTTCCCAGCCATCGAAAGCCAAGCATCGGTGAAACGCCAGCCCAGCGATGGGTCTTTTTTGCCATAGTCCATGTGACCATAGACCGCCTTGCCGTCCTGCTCGCGCCCGGTAAAGAAGGCCGCGATGTCTTCATAGGCCGACCAGTTGATTGGAACGCCCAGATCATAGCCGTATTGGGCTTTGAAATCGGCCATATTTTTCGGATCGGTGAACCAGTCCTGACGGAACCAGTAAAGGTTGGCAAATTGCTGAACCGGCAGCTGGTAAAGCTTGCCATCTGGCGCCGTGGTGAACGAGGTGCCGATAAAGTCCGCAAGATCAAGGCCCGGATTGGTGACGTCTTTGCCCTCATTCGCCATCCAGTCGGTCAGGTTGCGCACCTGCTGATAGCGCCAATGGGTGCCGATGAAGTCCGAGTCGTTGATATATCCGTCATAGATATTCTCGCCCGACTGCATCTGGGTTTGCAGCTTTTCAACCACATCGCCTTCGCCAATCAGATCATGGGTGATCTTGATGCCAGTGATCTTGGTGAAGGCATCCGCCAAGACTTTGGATTCGTATTCATGCGTGGTCAGCGTTTCCGAGGCCACCTTGATTTCCATGCCAGCAAAGGGCTTGGCGGCGTCCATAAACCACTGCATTTCCGCTTCTTGATCAGCGCGGCTGAGGGTGGACAGATCGCCGATTTCCGCATCTAGAAATGTCTTGGCAGAGTCCATATCGGCCATGGCCGGACCCGCCAGCAGACCCAGCGCAAGCGCCAGAGCTGTTGAGGATTTTAGAGTAAGGTTCACTTGGTTTCCTCCCGTTAGAACCGTAGCTATACGGCCGGTGCAGATGCACCTGCCGCGGCGAAACTGATTACACCCAGCGAAAGACCGCTGCGGCGTAGATCAGGCAGGCAAGCATCGCATAGGGTTGCGGTGCTATCTCGAGCCCCAGCCATGCCAGATTGATAAAGGCAGAGCCGAGAAGTGTGATGAACAGACGATCGCCCCGTGTGGTCTCGATCCGCAGCACCCCTATGCGCGGCGTCTCGGGGTATTTGATCGCAAGCGTCGTAAAGATCACCAAAAGGCAGGCGATACAGACGAAAAAGGCGGCGGTCGCGGTGGTCCAAGCCATCCAGTCGAGCATGATAAATCCCTTTTATACGCGGCCCAGGGCAAAGCCCTTGGCGATGTAATTGCGGACAAAGTAGATGACCAAGGCGCCGGGCAAGATCGTCAGCACGCCAGCCGCCGCCAGCACGCCCCAATCCATCCCGCTTGCAGACACCGTGCGCGTCATCGTCGAGGCAATCGACTTGGCCGCTACCGCCGTCAGCGTGCGCGACAACAGCAACTCCACCCAAGAAAACATAAAGCAGAAGAAGGCTGCCACCCCGATGCCACTGGCGATCAGCGGCATAAAGATCTGGATGAAGAAGCGGCCAAAGGAATAGCCGTCGATATAGGCGGTCTCGTCGATCTCTTTGGGCACGCCGCGCATAAAGCCTTCCAAGATCCAAACCGCCAAAGGCACGTTGAACAGGCAATGCGCCAGCGCCACGGCGATATGGGTGTCAAACAGACCGATGCTGGAATAAAGCTGAAAGAACGGCAGCGCAAAGACCGCAGGCGGCGCCATCCGGTTGGTCAGCAGCCAAAAGAACAGATGCTTGTCGCCCATAAACGAATAGCGGCTAAAGGCATAGGCGGCCGGCAGCGCCACGGTCAGGCTGATCGCCATGTTCATGACCACATAGATCAGGCTGTTGACATAGCCCATATACCAGCTTGGGTCTGTCAGAATGGTGGCGTAATTGGCAAAGGTCAGATCACGCGGCCAAAGCGAGAATTCGCCCAAAATCTCGGTATTGCTCTTCAGGCTCATGTTCACCAACCAATAGATCGGCAGCATCAGAAACAGGATATAAACCGCCATCACCACGGCCGCGCCATTGATCTTGAACCCGCGGGCTTGGGCTTTGGCGCTTGGCTTGAAGGCAATTGTGCTGTCGGTCATCACAGGCCATCCCTTTTGTCGATATTGGTCATAACGGTGTAGAACACCCATGAAATCAGCAAGATAACCAAGAAATACATCAGGCTGAACGCAGCCGCTGGGCCCAGGTCAAACTGGCCAAGCGCCATCTTCACAAGGTCAATCGACAGGAAGGTGGTGGCATTGCCAGGCCCGCCGCCGGTCACCACAAAGGGCTCGGTGTAGATCATAAAGCTGTCCATGAAGCGCAGCAGAATGGCGATCATCAGCACGCCCATCATCTTTGGCAGCTCGATAAAGCGGAACACGTTCCAGCGGCTGGCTTGGTCGATCTTGGCGGCTTGATAATAGGCGTTGGGAATGGATTGCAGCCCGGCATAGGCCAGCAAAGCGACAAGCGAGGTCCAGTGCCAAACGTCCATCGCAATCACCGTGACCCAAGCGGCAAAACTGTCTTGGGTGTAGTTATAGGCGATGCCCAGCTTGGTCAGCGTATAGCCCAAAAGCCCAATATCGACGCGGCCAAAGATTTGCCAAATCGTGCCAACAACGTTCCAAGGGATCAGCAGCGGCAGCGACATCAGCACCAGACAGACCGAGGCCCAAAAGCCCTTTTTCGGCATGTTCAGGGCAACGAAGATCCCCAAAGGCACCTCGATCGCCAAAATGATTGCCGAGAACAGCACCTGCCGCCCCAGCGCATCCCACATCCGTTGCGATTGCAGCATGTCGCGGAACCACTCGAGCCCCGCCCAAAAGAATTTGTTCTGGCCAAAGGTGTCTTGCACCGAATAATTCACCACTGTCATCAAGGGGATAACAGCAGAAAACGCCACCAGCAGCAGCACCGGCAGCACCAAGAACCACGCTTTTTGATTGACTGTCTTATTCATCATGCGGCCTTGTCTTGCGGCGCGACGCGCCAATCGTTGCGATAGACATTGATCCCAGCCGGATCAAAAACGACGCGGTTCATGTCGGCTGAAATCTCGGCACCCTCGGCGGCGATCAGATTGATCTCTTGGCCGTTCAGGCTGGCCCGCACGATCTTGTGGCGGCCCACATCCTCGACGCGGCGGATCTGCACCGGCAGGCCCGCGCTGCCCGTGCCCAAGTGAATGAACTCGGGCCGCACGCCGATCTGCACTTTGCCATCAAGCGGCGCGTAGCCGGCCGCCAGATCCATCTGTACCCCCGCCACCAAAGCCAAAGCGCCGTTGATCTGCGCGTCGATCACATTCATCCCCGGCGAGCCGATGAAATAGCCAACAAAAGTATGCGCGGGGCGTTCAAACAGCTCTTGCGGCGTGCCGATTTGCACAACACGGCCATCATACATCACCACCACCTTATCGGCGAAGGTCAGCGCCTCGGTCTGATCATGCGTGACGTAAATCATCGTATGGCCAAACTCGTGGTGCAGCGATTTCAACTGCGTGCGCAATTCCCACTTCATATGCGGGTCGATCACCGTCAGCGGCTCGTCAAAAAGCAAGGCGTTGACATCCTCGCGCACCATGCCGCGGCCAAGGCTGATCTTTTGCTTGATATCCGCCGTCAACCCGCGCGCCTTTTTGGTCAGCATGTCTTCCATGCCGATCATCTTGGCAATCTGCTGCACCCGCGCCGCGATATAGGCCGGTTCGGCCCCCCGGTTGCGCAGCGGGAAAGCCAGATTGTCATGCACCGTCATCGTGTCATAAACCACTGGAAATTGAAACACTTGCGCGATGTTGCGCTCGGCTGTGGGCTGGTTGGTGACGTCTTGGCCATTGAACAAAATCCGCCCCTGCGAGGGCTGCAACAGGCCCGAGATGATGTTCAGCAAGGTGGATTTGCCGCAGCCCGAGGCGCCCAAAAGCGCATAAGCCTCGCCATCGGTCCAATCGTTGTTCAGCTCTTTCAGCGCAAAATCATCTTCGGATTTCGGGTTTTTGACATAGGAATGCGCCAGATTATCAAGCGTGATTTTCGCCATGTTACGCGGCCTCCGCATAGGGCGCAGCGGCGACCAATTGGCCATCCTGCGCGAAAATATAGATATGAGCGGGGTCGAGATAGACTTTGATATCTTGCCCAAGCGCCAAATTCCGCACGCCGTGGATCAGCCCGACCCAGCGCGCGCCCATATGTTCCAGATGCACAAAGGTCTCGGACCCGGTGATCTCGGTCACCGAAAGCCGCGCGGTAAACTCTAGACTGGCCTTGGATTGCGGTTCTAGCGCCAGATGGTTCGGGCGAAAGCCTGCCAGATATTGGCCGTTTGGCAGGCCAGCATTGGCCGCCGTCACGCCCTTGCCGAAATCCATGCTACCGCCCGATGCCACCATCTGCACAAAGTTCATCGGCGGATCGCTGAACACCCGCGCGGTCACGGCGTTGACGGGCTTGCGGTACACCTGCGGCGTCAGACCAAATTGGGTGACGCGGCCTTCCCAAAGCGTGGCGGTATTGCCGCCCAGCAACAGCGCCTCTTCAGGTTCGGTTGTGGCATAGACAAAGATCGAGCCTGCTTCTTCAAAGATCTTCGGAATCTCGGCGCGCAATTCTTCGCGCAGCTTATAGTCAAGGTTCGCCAAGGGTTCGTCCAACAAGACAAGACCCGCGTCCTTCACCAAGGCCCGCGCCAAAGCGCAGCGTTGCTGCTGGCCGCCCGACAATTCCAGCGGTTTGCGCTGCAACATCGGGCCCAGCTGCATCAGATCGGCGGCCTTGTGAACGGCGGCGTCAATCTCGGCCTTGGTCTTGCCCATCAGCCGCAAGGGCGAGGCGATATTGTCGTAAACGCTCATGCTGGGATAGTTGATGAACTGCTGATAGACCATCGCCACCTTGCGATCTTGCACCCGCATGCCGGTGACATCCTTGCCGTTCCAAAACACCCGGCCGGTGTTTGGCACATCCAACCCCGCCATCAGCCGCATCAGCGAGGTCTTGCCCGACGAGGTTTGCCCCAGCAGCACGTTCATCGTGCCGTTTTGCAGCGTCAAATCGGTTTTATAGATATGCGTCTGGCCGTTTACGACCTTCGAGACGCCCTCGAATACCAGTGTCATTCTGTCTCTCCCCGCCCTATTCCGCTGCCGAAATCTGGCGTTTGACCCCTTGGGCCTTCATCCAAGCATCCAATGTCGCGATCTGCTCGGGGCTTAAGCGCAGCCCCAGTTTTGTGCGCCGCCACACAACATCTTCGGCCACGCGCGCGAATTCCTTTTGCATCAGCCACTCGACTTCGCGCGCAGTTAGCGTCGCGCCAAAGTCTTGCCCCAGATCGGCGGCAGATGTCGCATCGCCCAAAATCTGCACCGCCTCAGTGCCATAGCCGCGGATCAGGCGCTGCGCCCAAGCCTCTGACAGAAAACCATATTGCGCCTGCACTTCGGCAATCAACCGCGCGACATCTCCCACAAGGAAATCGCCGCCCGGCAAAGCCACGCCAGCGGTCCAAGCCTTGGAGGGCGCACCGAAAAACGGCATGATCTTATCCAAGGCATGCTCGGCCAGCCGCCGATAGGTGGTGATTTTACCGCCAAAGACGTTCAGCATCGGCGCGCCACCGGTGGTATCGACCTTCAGCGTATAGTCGCGGGTCGCAGCCGTCGCCGAACTTGCGCCGTCATCATAAAGCGGGCGCACGCCGGAGTAGCTCCACACGATATCCGCCGCGGTGATCGGCTTTTTGAAATACTGCGAGGCAAAGGCACAAAGATAGTCCTCCTCCTCGGGCGTGCAGATAGGCTTGATCGAGGGATCGGCCTGTTCGGCATCTGTGGTGCCGATCAGGGTAAAATCGGTCTCATAGGGAATGGCGAAAATGATGCGCCCGTCAGTGCCTTGAAAGAAATAGCATTTATCGTGATCGAACAGCTTTTTCGTCACGATATGGCTGCCGCGCACCAGACGCACGCCTTCGGTTGAATTCAGCCGCACCGTGTTGTGAATGATGTCGCCAACCCAAGGCCCACCGGCATTCACCAACATTTTGGCGCGGATCACCCGGCTGGCTTCGCTCTCGCGGTCCTGAACTGTCACTTCCCAATGGTCAGCCGCGCGGTGGGCCGAGATCACTTTGGTCTGCACATTGATCTGCGCGCCGCGCGCCTCTGCGTCGCGGGCATTCAGCACAACCAGCCGCGAATCCTCGATCCAGCAATCGGAATATTCAAAGGCATGCTTGAACTTGTCTTGCAGCGCCCGCCCTGCGGGATCTGTGGTCAGATCCAGCGTGCGGGTCGGCGGCAGAATTTTCCGCCCGCCCAGATGGTCATACAAAAACAGGCCAAAGCGGATCAGCCAAGCCGGCCTGCGTCCGCGCATCCAAGGCATCAGCACGCCCAAAACCTTGGAGGTCGGCGTATCACCTTCGAACCGCATATCTTTATGATAAGGCAGCACAAATCGCATCGGCCAAGAAATATGCGGCATCGCGGTCAGCAGCGTTTCGCGCTCGATCAGCGCTTCGCGCACCAGACGCACTTCCCAATATTCCAGATAGCGCAACCCGCCGTGAAACAATTTGGTCGAGGCCGAAGAGGTCGCCGAGGCAAGATCATTCATTTCAGCCAAAGCCACGCGCAGCCCGCGCCCCGCCGCATCACGCGCAATTCCACACCCGTTGATGCCACCACCGATGACAAAAACGTCGACGCTGTCGTGATGTTCACGCTGACCCAATGAAGCCTCCCCGCATTCACTCTTCCGCCGAAGCCCTTCGACTTTTGACGTTAGGGCAGTCAACAGCAAAGCACGCCAGAAATCAACAACGAATGTTCGTTTATGTTCGCTTTTGTTCAAACCTCTGAAATAGAAGCAATTTTATGTGAATTGGCTTCGTTTTTGCCATCGCAGACCGCTTCAGGTCCATCCAAGGCTTGACGCCCCGACGCGAGTGTTGCTTGTTAGAAGAGCGGCTTGGTCCGCGCAGATCAGACGGCAAAGAAGACTGGAGCAGGCCGTGGCCTCAAATTTCAGACAGCGCGAAATCCTTGAACTTGCCCGCAAAGACGGCAAGGTCACGGTGGACGATCTTGCCGAAAGCTACGGCGTCACGGTGCAAACAATCCGCCGCGATTTGGCCGATCTGGCCGAAAGTGGGCGACTAGAGCGCGTGCATGGCGGCGCGGTGGTGCCCTCGGGTGTGGTGAATATTCTTTACAAAGAGCGGCGTCGGCTGAACGAGGCCGGCAAGAAAGCAATAGCGCAAAAATGTGCGCAAACGATCCCGGATGGCGCCTCGGTCTTCATGAACATCGGCACCAGCACCGAGGCCGTGGCGCAAGAGTTGCTAGACCATGAAAACCTGCTGGTTGTGACAAATAATTTGAACATTGCCAATATCTTAGCCGCCAACAAAAGCTGCGAGATCATTCTGGCGGGCGGGGTCTTGCGCCGATCGGATGGCGGTATCGTGGGCGGACTGACGGTTGAAATGGTCAAGCAATTCAAATTTGATTATTCGGTTCTGGGATGCTCGGCGATTGATGCCGATGGCGATTTGCTGGATTTTGACGGCCAAGAGGTGATGGTCAGCAGCACCGCAATCAAGCGTTCGCGCGTGGTGATGGTGGTGGCCGATCATTTAAAATTCGAACGCAAAGCCCCGATGACGATCTGCTCGCTTAAGGATGTCGATCTGCTGTTCACTGATGCTGCGCTCAGTGACGCTTTGGTGCAAGATTGTCAGACTTGGTCCACCGAAGTTGTCATCGCCTAAGGCAGCGCAGCAAAAACCTTAAGCGGCCAGCCAGCCCCAAAACGGGCATTCTGGCCGCCCAACATCGCGGAAACCTAGGCGGTAAAGGCGCGGCGCAGTTCGTTTTTCTGTACTTTGCCCATGGTGTTGCGCGGCAAAGCGGTGACAAAACGAATATGATGCGGGTGTTTAAAGCGCGCAAGCTCTGGGCCGATCTGCGCCAAGATCTGCTCGGCTGTCAGATCAGAGCCTTCGGCGCGCACCACCGCAACCGCGACGCTTTCGCCAAAATCAGGATGCGGCACGCCAAAGGCAGCGCTTTCGACCACGCCTTGCACGGCATCAATCAGAACCTCGATCTCTTTGGGGTAAATATTATAGCCCCCCGCGATGATCAGATCCTTTGAACGCCCAACGATGGTGAAATAGCCGTCCTCATCCATCTGCCCCAGATCGCCGGTAGCAAACCAGCCCTCGGGGCGCATGTCTTCGGCGGTTTTTTCCGGCATGTTCCAATAGCCCTTGAACAGATTGGGGCCGCGCACCTCGATCCCGCCAACTTCGCCCTGCGCGCAGGTCTGGCCCGCGCCATCGACCAGACGCACCTCGACCCCCGGCAGCGGCAGGCCAACCGTGCCAGCCTTGCGCGCCCCCACATAGGGGTTCGAGGTGTTCATGCAGGTTTCGGTCATGCCGTAGCGTTCCAAAATCTGCTGGCCGGTCGCGGCCTTCCATTGCGCGTGCGTGTCGGTCAGCATCGGGGCAGACCCCGAGATGAACAGCCGCATGTGGCGGGCGGCTTCGGGCGTCAGGCCCGGCTGGCCCAGCAGGCGGGTGTAGAAGGTTGGCACCCCCATCATGGTGGTGGCCGTGGCGAAATTCGCCAAAATCTTTTCAGGGTTAAAGCCGCGATGCAGCGCAACCGCCCCCCCCGCCAAAAGCGTGACATTCAGCGCCACAAACAGCCCATGGGTGTGGAAGATCGGCAAGGCGTGGATCAGCACATCTTGCGCGGTGAACTGCCACAGATCGCGCAGCGCCTCGGCGTTCGAGGTCAGGTTGCCATGCGTCAGCATCGCCCCCTTCGAGCGGCCCGTGGTGCCCGAGGTATAAAGAAAAGCTGCCAGATCATCAGACCCACGCGCCACAGCTTGGGCAATGGGGGCAGCCTTTGCCGCCACATCCGACAAACTGCCCGCGCCCTGCGCATCCAAACTCAGCACGCATTGCACGCCCGCAGCCTGCGCCACCGGCGTCAGGGCTGCAAGCTTGGCAGGGTCGCCGACAAACACCCTTGGGCTGGCGTCGGTTAGAAAATACGACACCTCGGCCGAAGTATAGGCGGTGTTCAGCGGCAGATGAATGGCGCCGCACAGCACCGTGCCCAGATAAAGCGCAATCGCTGTGACCGACTTTTCAATCTGCACCGCCACCCGATCTTGCGGCTGCACGCCCAAAGCCACCAGCGCGCTGGCGATCCGCTCGGCCTCGTTCCACAGCGCGCCATAGGAAATGCTTTGCTGGCTGTCCTGATCGATGGCAAAGGTAGCCTCTTCGCGCCCCACAGAGGCTGCGCGAAGGGCTTGGGCCAGAGTGTTTCCCTGATACATTGGTCGTCCTGACTAGCTTGATTTCAGAAGTTTTTGCACCGCCACCGAGGCGATGACGTCGTTTGCGTTGGTATAGGCTTCGTGATTGCGCTCGATGGTTTGCAGATCGTAAAGATAGTTCACCATCACCCCCCAAGAGGCCTTTTGCCCCCGCGCGCTTGCATCGGCGTTTTCGTGGATCTTTTCAAGCCTTGCGCCATTGCCAAGATGAAACCGCGCCACGGGGTCCGTCGCCGCCCCATTCGACGCCCGCGCCACCAGCATGTAATGCGCGCACAGCTCGGCAAGGCCGCTGCGGGTCTCGCTTGTCTCTGCCGCTTCGACGATCTTGGCCAGACGCTCGGGCAGGCTGCCCGCCGCCTTTTGCTGCAACGCCCATTTGCGCAGGCCCGGCACCGGCGACAGCGTGACAAAGGCGTTCAGCGCCGAAAACTCGCGGCGCAATTCTTCCACAACTTGTTTGATCAGAAAATTGCCAAAGGAAATCCCGCGCAGACCTTCCTGACAATTCGAGATCGAATAAAACACCGCCGTCTGGGCCTTTTTCGGGTCCAAGCTGGGGCGGTCTGCGGCAAGAATGGTGCCGATATTGCCCGGAATGCTTTCGTTCAGCGCCACTTCGACAAAGATCAGCGGATCATCTGCCAGCGCTGGATGGAAAAACGCGTAAAGCCTGCGGTCGGGGGCTGCCACGCGGCGGCGTAGATCGTCCCATCCGGTGATTTCATGCACTGCCTCATAGCGGATGATCTTTTCCAAAATTGCCGCAGGCGTTGACCAATCAATGCGCTGCAAATCCAGAAAGCCACGGTTGAACCATGACGAAAACAGATGTTGGAAATCGCTGTCCAAGCCCTTGAGGCTGGCATCTTCGGCGACAAATTGCAGCAAATCTTGCCGCATCGACACCAGCTTGCGCGTGCCACCGGGGGCACGGTTCAGCCTGCGGATCATCTCTTGCGACCGCGGTTCGGATGCTGCGTGCAACTGGCGCAGCCCCGCGCCGGTGGCGCCATCCCATTTTGCCAAGGCCGCATCCAACTTTGGCTTATCGACGCTGAATTGATCCTTCAGCATCAGGAAAAACGCCAGCTTTTTGGCCTTGGACAGCTGCGCATAGCGCTCGAAGATCGCACTTGCCGTGGCAAGCCCCGTCGCCTCGCCGCGCCCGCTCAGCAGGCTTTCGCAAAGCTCGGCGATCGACTTTTCTTGGGGTGCGCTGATCAGCCCACGCCCGACTTCGGTGATGCGCAGCGCAAGATCGTTCAGCAGATTACGCGCGATATTCATCGCACCATCTCCGGCCCCATAATGGTGTCGGGCAACCATGTCACGATCCCCGGGAAGGCCGACAAAATCGCAATTGCCAGCACCATGCACAGTACAAACGGCATCGAGCCCACAAGGATTTTGCGCAGCGAAATATCGGGCGCAATGCCGTTGATGACGTAAAGGTTAAGGCCGACCGGCGGGGTGATCAGACCGATTTCCATATTGATCGTTACGATCACCGCGAACCAATAGGGGTCAAAGCCAGCGGCCGTGATGATCGGCAAAAGGATCGGCGCTGACATCAAGATCACCGCCACCGGCGGCAAGAAAAAGCCCGCCACCAGCAGAAACAGGTTGATGATCCCCATCAAAACCCAACGGTTGACGTCCAACTCGGCGATCCAGCCCGCCACCGATTGGGTGACAAACAGCGACGACAGCATATAGGAAAACACCCCAGCCGCGCCGATGATGAACAAGATCATCACGCTTTCACGGGTGGAATCGCGCAGCACCACCCAAAGGGCTGCCGGTTGCACCATGCGGTAGACCACAATCGCCACCACGATGCAGAACAGCGCCCCCACGGCCGCGGTTTCCGAAGGCGTCGCGATGCCGCCATAAAGCGCATAAAGCACGCCAAGGATAATCACGACGAAGGGCAGCACGCGCGGCAAAATCTCGAACCGCTCTTTCCAGCTGTAGTTAATACCCGACAGCGCCACGCCAGCAGCCCCGCGCCGCCATGTGTCAAAAATTGCCCAAGCGATGAACAAGGACACCAGCAAAATCCCCGGCATCACCCCCGCCAGAAACAGACGTCCGATGCTGGTTTCGGTGGCAATGCCGTAGACGATCATCGTCACCGACGGCGGGATCAAAATCCCCAAGGTGCCGCCTGCGGCAATGGAACCTGCGGCGACCTCGTCGGGATAGCCGCGCTTGCGCATCTCGGGGATGCCCATCTTGCCAATTGCGGCACAGGTGGCAGGTGAAGACCCCGACATCGCCGCAAACAGCGCACAGGCACCAAGGTTTGACACCACCAGCCCGCCCGGCACTTTGGTCAGCCAGCGCTCCAGCGCCTCGTAAAGATCGGGGCCAGCGCGGGTGGAGGAAATCGCCGATCCCATGATGATGAACATCGGAATCGACAGCAGCGCAAAGGAATTCAGATCGCCGTAGAACAGTTCCGGCAGCGCTTGCAGGCTGCGCGGCCCATCAAACACATACATGAAAAAGGTGGCAACAATCAGCAGCCCAACCCCGACAGAAACGCCCGAGAACAGGATGATAACAGTGGAAAGGGCGACAAGGCCGCCAAGTGCAAGCGGGTCCATCAGATGTCCTTTGAAGCGAGGGGGGTGTCAACAACAGGCATGCCAGAGCTATCGAGGCTTGTGTTGGTAAGTGTCATCCACAGATCGCCCAGCACCTGCACCAAGAACAGGCCAAAGCCCAGCGGCACTGCCAGATAAGGCACCCAAAGCGGGAAGGACATCACGGTCTCAGACTTCCAGTTTCGCGCCCATGCCAGATGCCACATATCCCAGCCGTGCCACAGCATGATTGCCACCATGCCTGCGGTGACCAAAAGCGTAAGCGCCGCAAGCCCGCGCCGCATCCGCTGCGGCAACAGCGTTGGCAGCAGATCAACGCCAACATGGCCGCGCAGCTTTTGCACATAGGGCAACCCGATCAAGGTGGCCGCGATCATCAGATAGATCACCACCTCGGTTTGCCAGATGGTGGATTGGTTCAACACCGAGCGAACAAAGATCATCTGACAAGTGATCAAAACCGACGCAAAAATCATCAAAGAGGCGATCACGCCGCAAAGAGTCGAAATTGCATGAATAACCCGAATGAGAAGGGGCATTTGACGTCCATCAATAGAAGGATTGGCGGGAAATGGGCCAGCGGGCCTCTGCGGGCAGAAAATCGGCGGGGGGCAGAAAAGCGGCGGCGGTGTGATCCGCCGCCGCATCCGATCATTCTACCGACAGCGCCAGATCAAGCAGACGCTGACCGTCCGGCGTTTCTGCCACAAAAGCCGGATAAGATGTGGTTTTCGCCAGATCACGCCATGCGTTGAAATCGGCTTCCGTCATCTGAGCAAGCTCGACACCCGCATCCGAAAACGCTTTGGCAGCAACCTCATCACCAAGTTTTGCTTGCTCGAGATAAAAGGCTTCGGCCTTCGCCGAGGCTGCCATCAAAGCGTCTTGCTGGGCTTGGTTCAGGGCCTCGAAGGTCGTTTTGTTCATCAGCATCGGCTGATACATGAACCAAAGCGCATATTCGCCAGCGGGGGTATAGCACTTAAGCTGTTCGTAAAGGCGGTAGCTGACAAAGCTTTCCGACGAGGTGTTGGTTGCATCCAGCACGCCGGTTTGCAGCGCTGGGTAAATCTCGGACGAGGCCATCGACGAAATCGACGCGCCAGCACCGGCCAGCATCTGCTCGAAGGATTTGCCAGCCGCACGAATGCTGATCCCGGCAACATCAGCAGGCTTGGTGATGCAGCCCTTGTTCGAGCCAAAGCCCCCCGCCAGATAGCCATGCACCAGCGTGATCACATCATCGCCCGCCATGATCTTTTGCACTTCATCCATGAAAGGCGAATGCGACAGCCGGTTGCCGTGGTCGTGATTTTTCACCAGGCCTGGCATCAGCGTCAGGTTATAAGCAGGCTGTTGGCCGCCCGCATAGCTGAGCGGCAGCACGGTCATATCCAACTGGCCACGCGACAGCGGCGTGTATTGCTCGCGGGCTTTGAACAGGGTTTGGTTTGGAAAAATCTGGATTTGCAGATCGACGCCAGCCGCTGCCACATCATCGGCCACCATCTGCGCAACCTGATGGCGCACATCGCCTTCAGACCACTGGTGGCTCAGTTTCAAGGTTTCCGAAAAGGCCGCCGACGACAGCAGCGAAGACGAGACCGCGACCGCAATCGCAAGGCTAGAAAATTTCATAGTGGTTCCCTCCCAAGAACAAAAAGACAGCCGATGCTCCCCTCCAGAAATGCCGGCTCCCCGAAATCGGTAACACTGCATGTGTTCCAGCGCAAACAAATTGTATACAAGAATTTCCTTTTGGTATCGCAAGTCCTGCGATAAGCAGAGGGGACAGGAGACGAAGCGATCATGAAAAAACCTGAAACAAGCCTGCGCGACGCCCTTGAAGACCGCATTCTGACCGGCATGATCCGCCCCGGCGAGCGGTTGGACGAAGCCGCCCTTGCGCATGAATTCAACGTCTCGCGCACCCCGATCCGGCAGGCGCTGTTTCAACTGGCAGCCACAGGGCTTGTCGAACATATCCCGCGCCGCGGCGCTTTTGCAGCCGAGGTGGGGCCGCAAAAATTAAGCGAAATGTTTGAAGTTATTGCCGAACTTGAATCGCTTTGTGCCCGCAACTGCGCCCGCCGCGCCACGGCTTTGGATGTGCAAGAGCTGACAGCGCTGCACCGCGCCTGCGCGCAAGCCGCAGGCTCTGGCGACAGTGATGCTTATTACTACGCCAATGAAGAATTTCACGCAGCAATCCGCAGCATCGGCGGCAACGGCTTTTTGCACGGCGAGATTGATCGGCTGCAAAAACGGCTGCAAGCCTACCGCCGCCTGCAATTGCGCGCGCGCGATCGGATGTCTTCCTCGCTTGAGGAACATGAAACCATCGTCACTGCGATCAAATCGGGTGATTCGAACGCCGCCGCCGCCGCAATGCGCGGCCATGTCTCGATCCAAGGCGACCGTTTCGCCGATCTTCTTGCCACGCTGTCGCGCACTCAGGCAGGCCACGCCGCCTAACCCCAGATAGGACCAAAGACCATGACCAAAGCCCCAGATCAGATGAACGCGATGCAGGCGACGGCCTTTTCAATCGACGCGCTTCAGATGGCGCAGGTGCCACGCCCGCGCGCGAAACCGGGCGAGATCGTGCTGAAGGTGATTGCCGCCAGCCTGAACTACCGCGATCTGTCGATTGTGACGGGGGCTTATTTTCCAGACCTTGCCCTGCCCTATGTGCCGGCCTCGGATTGCGTTGGCACGGTGGTCGAGCTGGGAGAAGGCGTGACGCGCTTTGCGCTCGGCGATCGGGTGATCCCTTGCTATATCCAAGGCTGGCGCGACGGGCTTTTGACGCAAGAACAGCGCAAAACCAAAACCCTTGGCGCGCCGATGACGGGGGTGTTGCAAGACTATGTCGCGGTGCCCGCCGAAGACGCCGTTGCAGCGCCTGCGGGCCTGAGCGATGAAGAAGCCGCCACCATGCCGATTGCAGCGCTGACCGCTTGGCACTGCCTGCAAACCGGAGGTGTGGCTGCGGGCAAGACCGTGCTGACACAAGGCACCGGCGGCGTGGCGCTGTTTGCGCTGCAATTTGCCAAGGCCTTGGGCGCGCGGGTTGTGGCGCTGACCTCGACCCCGGAAAAGGCCGAGATGCTGCGGGCCATGGGCGCTGATCATGTGGTGAACTACCGCGAGACGCCGAACTGGGCTGCGGCGGTGCGCGCGGCCACCGGCGGCAAGGGCGTCGAGATCGTGGTCGAGACCACCGGCCACACGCTGTCACAGTCTTTGGACGCCTGCGCCTTTAACGGATTTGTCGGCATCATCGGCTTTGTGGGCGGCACCGAGGCCACCGTCAGCATCCGCCAGATCATCGGGCCAAAAATTCGCATGGAGGGGATCGTTGTCGGATCGCGGGCGATGATGGAAACCATGATGCAGGCGATTGGCGCTTTGGGCATTCGCCCAATCATCGCCGGGCGCTATCCGCTGGCGCAGGCGGCAGAGGCGTTTCGCGCGCTGAAAGCGGCCGAAAACCCCGGCAAGATCATCATCAACCTAGGTTAAACCGCTGAAAAAGCTGGCCGCCTGCCCCGCATCTCGCGGAGAGGCGGCCAAAGTCTTATTCGCTGTCGCGCTTGGCCGAGGTGACCATATCATAGCCCGCCAGACCCAAGGTCAGCACCAAAACCATCACCAAATCGAGCGTTGGCACCCGAAACCCCAGAATGCCCAAGAAGCCAACAAGCGTCGCAAGTGCCGCGAAAGCCATCAGTTTTTTCATCTCAATTCCCTCCCTCAGGGGCTTGTGCCCATTCTGTCAACCACCGCGCAGACCGCAGCAAGCGGCCATCCATGTGACGGGCGGCGACAAGCTGCACCCCCATCGGCAAACCTTCTTCTGACTCGAACAGCGGCACCGTCACCGCAGGCGTGCCCAAAAGGCTCCACAGCCCGTTGAAAACAGCACTGCCGGTGCTGGCAAGACCCGCAGGCGCAGGCCCCAAAGCGGCAGGCGTCAGAATGACGTCGGCCCTCTCGAACACCTTGTCCAAGCCGCCTGATAACACCCGCTGCCAATCCAGCGCCGCCAGATAATCGCGCGCCATGGTGGCATTGCCCTTTTTCAGCGCCTCGAGCGTTTCGGGTGCCAGCAGATCAGAGGCTTGGCCATAGCGATAATAGGCCCGCGCCATTTCGGCAAAATTGATCACCTCGCGCATGGCATTGCCACGGGCGAAATCTTCGGGCAGCTCGATCTCAAAGCAACGCTCACCCAAGGCCTCGGTCAGCTCGGCAAAGGCTGCATGCAGCTGCGGATCGGCCTGATCCCAGCCAATGGGGCGCAAAAACGCAAACGTCGGTGCCACAGGCGGCGGCGTCAGCGTCAGATCCAACAGGCGCGGGAACGGCCCTGCCACCGACTGCGGATCGCCCGCATCGGCCCCGTAAAGCACCTCGGCCAGCAGGGCTGCATCCGCGGCACTGCGGGCAAAAACCCCAACCGTATCCAAGGTTTGCGACTGCGGCAGAATGCCAGTGCGCGCAATCGCGCCAAAGGTCGGTTTAAACCCAACCACACCGCAAAACGACGCTGGCCGAATGATCGACCCGCCGGTCTGCGTGCCAACCGCAAGCGGTGCCATAAAGGCCGCAACCGCCGCGGCAGAGCCCTGCGAAGACCCTCCGGGCGTATGGGCGGCGTTTACGGGGTTGGTGGTGACACCGGGGGCAAGGAAGGCAAGCTCGGTCGTCACGGTCTTGCCCAAGATAATCGCGCCGGCCTGTTTCAGCCGCGCCACAATCACCGCGTCTTTCGACGGCACCCGGCCTTTGTCGAGTGCTGCGCCGTTTTCGGTCGGAATGCGCGCGGTGTCGATAATGTCTTTCAGCGCAATCGGCACCCCGTGCAGCGGCCCAATCGGGCGGCCTGCGCCGCGAAAGCGGTCGGCTTCGGTGGCCTGATACATCACATAGGCAGGGTCATGCCACGCAAAGGCCTGCACTTGCGGTTCGCGCAGACGGATCTGTTCTAGATAGGCTTCGGCCACTTGCTCTGCGCGCAGCTCGCCCGAGGCAATGCGGTCGCGCAGTTCAAGCGCCGAGAGCGCCACAATAGGCACAGACCCCACCGCACGCGGCGGGGTCTGTTTAACGGGATTAGCTGCCATAAAGCACACGCGGCAGGTAGAAGACGATCTCGGGGAACATGTACATCAAAAGCATGCACAAGAAGACGCAGCCCAAGAAAGGCATCACGCCGCTGAAGATTTGCGTCAGCTTCAGCTCTGGCGGGGCAATGCCTTTTAAATAGTAGGCAGACATGGCCATCGGCGGAGTAAGGAAGGACGTTTGCAGGTTCAGCGCCACAAGGATGCCGAAGAACAGCGGATCGATGCCAAAATGCGGCAACAAAGGCAGGAAGATTGGCACGAAGATAATGATGATCTCGGACCATTCCAACGGCCAGCCCAGCAAGAAGATGATCAGCTGTGCCACCAACAGGAACTCCAGCGGAGACAGGTTCAGACCGGTGACAAAGTTCGACACCACCTGTTCGCCGCCCAAGTAACTGAACACCGAGCTAAAGGTGTAAGAGCCCACGAACAGCCAGCACACCATCGCGGTTGTGCGCACCGTCAGATAGACGCTTTCGCGCATCCGCTGCCATGTCATCGCCTTGTAAGCAAAGGCCAAGAACATGCCGCCAAGCGCGCCAATCGAAGCCGCTTCGGAAGGTGTCGCCAAACCAAACAAGATCGAACCAAGCACCGACAGGATCAAGAACGCCAATGGGAAGAACGAGGTCATGATCATCATCAGCAACTTGCCGCGCGGCACATCGGGCACTTCCTCATCCGTTGGACGCGGAGCGACCGACGGCTGAAGGATCGAGCGACCGATGATATAGACAAGATAAAGGCCAACCAGCGTCAGGCCGGGCAGCAAAGCGCCAACGTAAAGCTTAACGATCGAGACGCCCGATGCTGCCGCATAAACGATCAACATGATCGACGGCGGGATCAGAATCCCCAGCGTGCCGCCCGCGCAGATGATCCCTGCCGCAAAAGAGGGGTCGTAGCGGGCTTTCAACATCGCCGGCAGGGCCAAAAGGCCCATCAAGGTCACAACGGCGCCAACGATGCCCGTCGCTGTTGCAAACAAGGCGCAGGTGAACAGCGCAGCCACACCCATCGAGCCCGGAACGTTCTTAGAAGCGATGTTCAGCGTGGTGAACAGACGGTCGACGATATTGGCGCGTTCAACGATATAGCCCATGAACAAGAACAAGGGGATCGCGGTCAGCACTTCGTTCGACATCACCGAATAGGTCTGGTTGATAAACAAATCGAATATTCGATTGTTGAAAAACCCGTTGACCCATTGCGAGGTGCTTTCCCACCAGCTTGCGGTCTCGTCCAAACGATCAAAGGCGCGCCACATCCGCGATGCGTCGAAATAGGCGTAGTAGCCAAAGCCAATACCCATCGCCATCAAGGTGAATGCGATTGGGAAGCCAAGGAACACGATCACGATGAAGAGACCCAACATCATGATCGCAATTTGCGGATCGGTCATACATGCCCCCCGGTTTCGGCTTCTGCGGCCTTTTTCATAAGAAGTTCCTCGGTTTCGAACACGTCCTCATTGGCCGTGATCCAATAGTTGTGGCGGATGCAGTGCAGGCAGCGGCAAATCTGGCCAATACCTTGAATAAACAGTAACAAACCGGCAGCAACCATCACCATCTTGAACTGATAGATCGGCACGCCTGCGGGGCTGTTGATCGAGACCTCACCGTAGCCCCAGCTTTTCGAGGCATATTTCCAGCCCGAAAAGATCAGCGCTGTCACGCCGGGGAAGAAGAAGATGATGTAAAGAAACAGGTCAACCTTGGCTTGGGTTCTGGGCTGCCACAGGCGATAGATGAAATCGCCCCGTACATGGCCGCCGCGCGACAGGGTATAGGCGCCCCCCATCATGAATAGCGCGCCATAGCCGATAAACGACACATCAAGCGACCAGGCCGGAGGATGGTTCAGCACATAGCGCGAGAACACGCTCCAGCCGGTGCCAAAGGCCATCAGAACAATCAGCCAGGCGAACGCCTTGCCGAACCATGCTGACAGATCGTCAGCAAATCGGATAATACCGACCATTTCGGGAACCCCACCATGTTAGATGTAAATAGTTCCGGCGCTTATGCGCCGGAACCATATTGACGTTTCGCAGACAGATTAAAGCTTAACTTTGCCTGGGAAGTAATGCTCGTAAGCCAAACCGAAGTCAGGCGCGTTCATCAGCTCGTAGTAAGACACGCGCTCAACCCAAGCGCGCTGGCTGTCCAGAACGCGCTTCATGAAGTCGTCCTTTTCCAAGTCGGGGATCAATTTGTCCCAACCCGAGATCTCTGCGTCCAAGATCTCTTTCGAGGTGCGGTGAACCTGCACGCCGTCTTCGTTCATCAGCTTTTGCAAGTCGGCCGAGTAGTTGTCCATTGCAAGCGCTGTGTTCGAGGTCGAAGCCGCTTCAACGCCATACTTCAGGATCGCAGCCAGATCTGGGTCCAGATCCGTCATGACGTCTTTGTTGAAGATGAATTCAAACGCCTCGGACGCTTGGTGATAGGACGACAGATAGTAGTTCTTCGCCACATCCTGTGCGCCAAAACGCATATCCGACGATGGGTTGTTGAACTCGAAGGCGTCGATCACGCCGCGCTCCATTGCGGGAACAATCTCGCCGCCGGGCAGCTGTGCCACCGACATGCCCATGCCCTGCATCAGGTCAGCTGCCAAGCCAACGGTGCGGTACTTCAGGCCCTGAAGGTCGGCAACGGTGTTGACCTCGTTCTTGAACCAACCCAAAGGCTGCGCAAACATCGGGAAGCCAAGGTAGCCCTGAACGTTCAGGCCCAGGATGTCTTGGGTCAGCTCGTTATAGAACTGCATCCCGCCGCCCTGATAGAACCACGACAGCATGGTGGTCGAGGATCCGCCGAAAACGGGGCCCGTGCCGAACAAGGACGCGCCCTTGTGCTTGCCATACCAATAGGCCGAAACCGAATGCGCCGCGTCGATCACGCCGTCGCTGACAGCATCCATAACCTGAAACGCCGCGACAACTGCGCCAGCTGGCAGCAGGTCGATGGTCAGACGGCCACCGGACATTTCTTCCACGCGGGTGGTGTATTGGCGCGCAAAATCCATCCAGATGTCAGATGCCGACCACGAGGTCTGCATTTTCAGGATCTTTGGCGCCTGCGCCAGAACAGCAGGAGCAGCCAGAACGCCAGCAGCGCCGCCGCCCAGAACAGCCGTTTTCTTCAGAAACGACCGGCGGTCGTATAACGTATTTGTCATGTATAGCCTCCCAGGGTTGTAGTCTTGTCGTTGATCTCTTCCAAGGATCTGCCTGACACCGCTGACAAAGCGCACCCGCCTGACATCCCTCCTCCGGACCTCAAGACGATTATTTCGCACCCTGCCTAAACCATCACGCAACACGGGGTTAATCCTTGTCGTGAGAAAACTATAACAAGGCATCCCCAATCGGACAATTGGTAAAAATAAATTACCAAATAAAAGTTTCAACCTCGGGGCTAGTCACAAAATAGTGCAGGAATTCAGCACCCTAGCCTGCCCTGCCCCCGCGACATACGGCAAGATCAGACAGGGACTGGCGCTTGTAGCGGCCGCGCGTCTCGCCGCAACCACTCGAAACCCGTGACAGTAAGTCTGGGGAATCGCGCGATTATTTGCGCGGGCCTCTGATCCTCGGCCTAAGCTGTGGCGCCATCAAAGCCTTGCAAGACCGCAGTCAGATTGGCGCCCAGCTCGTCACACAGATAGCCACCCTCTTGCACGAAGAGGCAAGGCACGCCCAGCGCTGCAATCGCCGCAGCAATCCTGCCAAAACCCGCCTCGGTGATCGCAAGCCCTTTGAAGGGATCGCCAATAAAGGCATCCAGCCCCAGCGCCACAACCACCACATCCGCGCCAAAGGCCTTGATCCGCTGCAAGGCCACCGCCAGCGTTTGCAGATAGGCCTCATCCGCCGTGCCACGCGCCAGCGGCAGGTTCAGGTTATAGCCCAGCCCCTCGCCCGCGCCGCGCTCATGTGCCTGCCCCCAAAAGAACGGATAAAACCGCTCGGGGTCGGCATGGATCGACACGGTCAGCACATCTTTACGGCTGTAAAAGATGCCCTGAGTGCCATTGCCGTGATGCACATCCACATCCAAAATCGCTGGCCGCAAGCCTTGGGCGCGCAAACGCTCGGCTGCGATGGCCGAATTGTTCAAAAAGCAAAATCCGCCCGCCATATCGCCAAAGGCATGATGCCCCGGCGGACGCGACAGCACATAGGCGGATTTCTCGCCAGCCAGCAGCAAATCTGCCCCGGTGATCGCTGATTGCGCCGACCAATAGGCGGCCTCCCATGTGCCCGCCGCAATCGGACAAGCCGTATCGGCCTGATGATAGCCCGCTTGCCCCACCGCAGATTTCGGATAGCTGTCGCTGCGGTTGATCGGGTGGATATTGGGAATAACCTCGTCGCCCGCGCCCTCGATCCGCTGCCAACGGCTGTGGATGGTCTGCAAGAACACCAAATATTCGGGCGAATGCAGCGCCGCAATCGGGCCAAGGCCTGCGTCCTGTGGCGCTGCAACCGTGCAGCCCGCAGCCGCAGCACCGGCCAGCAAACGCGTGATCCGCTCGGCCTGTTCGGGGTTGGGCAGGGTTTTGCCATTGGCCATAAAGTGGCGCGGTTGATGCTTCCACTGGCGGTCGTCAAAGATGGCTTTCATGGTCGTTCCTTGCCAAGTTTCAGGCGCGCGCCCAAGTGCATATCTGTGTCGCACGCGAATTTTCTGTCAACCGCCTCAGATCGCGGTCAGCTCTGCGCCCTTAAGATGCAGCATCTGGCGGGCCTCGGCGGGGGTGGCGATGCTGCGGCCCAGCGCCTCGACAATGCCACGGATTTTCTCGACCTGTTCGGCATTGCTGCGCGCTAAAGTGCCGCGCGCGATCATCAGGCTATCCTCTAAACCCACCCGAACATGGCCGCCCAAAATCGCCGACAGCGTGATCAGCGGCATCTGGTGCCGCCCCGCCGCCAAGACCGAAAACGCATAGCTGTCGCCAAAAAGCTTATCGGCGATCAGTTTCATATGGCTTAGGTTTTCAGGATCAGGCCCCATGCCGCCCAAGACGCCAAAGACAAACTGAATGAACAACGGACCTTGCACCAAGCCGCGATCAACAAAGTGCTTCAGCATGTAAAGATGGCTGACATCATAGCATTCAAACTCGAAGCGCGCGCCGCGCATCGTGCCCATTTCGTGCAGGATATGCACCATATCGCGCGGGGTGTTTTTGAACACCAGATCGTCAGTGCCCTCCAAAAACGGCTTTTCCCAGTCAAATTTCCAATCCGTAATCCGCGCCGCAGCGGGATAAAGCGCAAAGTTCATCGTGCCCATGTTCAGCGAGCACATCTCGGGGGCGGCGCGTTTGGGGGCGGCAAGCCGCTGGTCCAGCGTCATCGTCGCACTGCCGCCGGTGGAAAGGTTCAGCACCGCGTCGCAGCCCTGCTTAATCTGCGGCAAAAACGCCATGAAATGCGCAGGGTCCGCCGAGGGCCGCCCGTTTGCGGGATCGCGCGCGTGCAGGTGCAAAATCGCAGCCCCCGCCTGCGCGGCGGCAATCGACTGCTCGGCAATTTGCGTGGCCGTGATCGGCAAATAGGGCGACATCGAGGGCGTATGGATCGAGCCGGTGATGGCGCAGGTAATGATGATCTTTGACATAAAGGGTCCTTAGGCTACGCCAGAAAACTGCGGGATTTCGGCCATATAGCTGGCAAGTGATTGGTCCAGCCGCTGGGTGATATCATCAAGCTGCGCTTCGGTCACAATCATCGGTGGGCAGACAAGAAAATGATCGCCCGAGGTTCCGCCGCGTGTGCGGCGCGAATAGATGATCAGCCCGTTATCATAGGCAATATCGACCAGCCGCGCATGGGCGTTCAGATGCGCGGGCAGCGGGTCTTTGGTGTGGCGGTCAGCCATCAGCTCAAAGGCCGCAAGCAGGCCCTTGCCGCGCACATCGCCAATCAGCGGATAGCGCTGCATCAATCCGCGCAGACGCATGGCAAGCGCCTCGCCCATACGCGCAGCATTCGCGGTCAGATCCTGCGCTGCAATCTCGTCCAGCACGGCACAGCCCGCAGCACAGGCCAGCGGGTTTCCTGCATAGGTAAAGCCGTTGATAAAGCCGCCCCCCTGCATCACCGCCTCGACAATATCATCGCGCGCGATCATCGCACCCAGCGGCACATAGCCGCCGCCAAAGCCTTTTGAGATTGCAATGATATCGGGCACCACATCCCAATGCTCGGCGCCAAAGAACCGCCCCGTGCGCCCGCCGCCGGTCATCACCTCGTCATGGATCAACAGCACACCGTATTGGCTGCAAATCTCGCGGATGCGGCGCATATAGCCCGCAGGCGGCACCAGCGCGCCAGTCGATGCCCCGCCGACTGGTTCAACAATAAAAGCCAAAACGGTTTCGGGGCCTTCCTCTAGGATCTTGGCCTCGAGCATATTGGCGTAATGCAGCCCCGTGGCCGGATCATCGGCGTCTAATCCGTCTAAATAGGCGCGGGGGGCGGGCACCTTGGGCATGCGCTGCATCATCGGATCAAAGGGCGCGGACATCGGCGCATATCCAGTGATCGCAAGCGCGCCCAAAGTGCTGCCGTGATAGCTGGGGTAGCGCGAAATCACCTTGAACCGCTGCGCTTGGCCTTGGGTCAGCACATATTGCCGCGCAAGCTTCAGGCAGCTTTCCACCGCCTCTGACCCGCCCGAGACGAAAAACACCTTATTCATCGCCGCAGGCGCAAGCTCTGCCACCTTTGCCGCCAGTGTTTCCGAGGCTTCGGTCTGGAAATGCAAGCGGTAGCCGAAGGTCGATTTCTCCATCTGCGCGCGCATCGCGGCCAACACCTTGGGGTTGGAATGGCCGATATTGCTGACCATCGCCCCGCTTGATCCGTCAATATAGCGCTTGCCGCTTTTGTCCCACATATAGATGCCTTCGGCACGGTCGAGCATCGGGCGGGGGGATTTGGTCTGATAAAACAGGTTTGACATCTGGCTTGGCTTTCAGCGGCTAAGGTGTTTGCGCAGGAAATTGCGGGTGCGCTCTTGGGTCGGGTTTTGGAACATCACCGAAGGCGGGCCTTCTTCGACCACAACGCCTTGATCCATAAACAAAACCCGATCACAGACCGAGGCCGCAAAATCCATCTCATGGGTGACGATGATCATGGTCATATGCTCTTCGGCCAGCTGCTTCATCACCAGATTGACCTCTTCCACCAGCTCGGGGTCAAGCGCCGAGGTCGCCTCGTCAAACAGCATCACCTTGGGTTTCATCGCCAAGGCCCGCGCAATCGCCACGCGCTGCTTTTGCCCGCCCGACAGCCGCGAGGGGTATTCATCGATCTTGTCGGAAAGCCCCACTTTGGCCAATTGCTCGACCGCCAGCGCATTGGCCTGCGCCTCGCTCAGCCCTTTCAGCATGCGCGGCGCAAGCGTGATATTGCCGCGCACGGTCAGATGCGGGAACAGGTTGAAATGCTGAAACACCATGCCGATGTCTTGGCGCACCTGATTGACATGCGCCTCATATTGGCGCGGCGGCAGTTTGCGGTTGATCTGCACGCCTTCCAGCCACACCTCGCCCGAAGTCAGCGGGTCCAACTCGTTGATCGCACGCAAAAGCGTCGACTTCCCCGAGCCCGAAGGCCCGATGATCGCCACGATCTGCCCGCGCTCGACCGAGAGGTTGATGTTTTTCAGCACCTCGAGCGTGCCGTAGCTTTTCGCGGCATTCTTAATCGTGACAAAGGCTTGAGCGGCGGTGTGATCGAGCATGACAGCGGTCCTTTCTCAGCGCGAGGCGGCAATGCGGCGTTCCAGATGACGCAGCACCGCTTCAAGCGCGAGGTTGATGATGTAATAGCAAAAGGCAGCGGCAAGATAGAATTCAAACGGGCGATAGGTGCGGCTGATCGCCTGCTGCGCAGCCAGCGTCAGCTCCATCACCCCGATCACCGAGACAAGTGCGGAATCTTTCAGCAGCGCGATCATGTTATTGCCCATTGGCGGGATCACCGCGCGCACCGCCTGCGGGATGACGATGCGGCGCAGGGTTTGGCCGCGCGACAGCCCCAAGGTGCGCGCCCCCTCATATTGGCCCTGATCCACCGCAAGGATCGAGGCTTGGATCAGTTCGGAGTTATAAACTGCAAAATGCAGCCCCAAACCGATCACCCCCGCCGCAAAGGCAGGCAGATCGATGCCAACTTGGATCAGACCAAAATAGATCAAGAACAGCTGCAACAGCAGCGGCGTGCCCATAAACAAAAACGCAAAGACCCGCACCGGCAGGCGCAAGGCCCAATGGCCATAAAGCGCGATCACCGCAAAGACGATGCCGCCGAAAAAGCTAAGGATCCCAGCGCAAACCGTGATGGCGATGGTCCAGCCCGCGCCAGTTAAAAGCGAGCCAAAAAAGCCAGGCACGACGGAAAAATCAAGTCCCATGGGGGTGTCCTGTCATGGCGTAAAGCTGTGTCATTGGATCCGCGCCCGCCGGTCCAGCCAAGCGATGCCTTGGCCGACCACATAGATGATCACCATGTAAAGCAGGCCCGCGACCAGAAACATCTCGAAGGGTTTATAGGTTGATCCGATAAAGCGCTGCGCGGTATAGGTCAGCTCGATCACCGAAATCGGCGCGACAAGGGCAGTGCCTTTGATCAGCGCGTTGATGTTCACGCCCAAGGGCCTAATCATCATCCGCGCGGCCTGTGGCAGGATCACTTTGCGCATGGCCTCCCACCGACTTAGCCCCAAAGTGCGCGCAGCCTCGGTCTGGCCTCGGTCCACCGAAACGATCGCGCCGCGAATGGTTTCCGTCATATAGGCGCCAATATTGACGCCCAGCGCGATGGTGCCTGCGGCAAAGGAATCTAGTTGGATGCCGATTTGCGGCCCGCCAAAATACAGGATAAAAATCTGGATCAGCGCCGGCGTGCCGCGAAACACACTGACATAGGCCGCCGCAATCCAGCGCAAGATCGCCAGCCGCGACATCCGCGCCGCAGCCCCCAAGGCGCCACAGGTCAGGCCAAGAATGGCCGTCAGCACCGACAGCTCGATGGTCAACCAAGCCGCCTGCAAAAAGAACGGATAGACGCGCAGGATCAGGTCAATGTCCAAATCAATGGCCCTTCAAAGTCAGAAAAGATCAAGGCCTATTGGCCTGCCGAACCGGGTCCGGCAGGCCAAAGATCAGCGGATGTCGCCGCCAACCCATTCTTTGGCAATCGCAAGATAGGTGCCATCGGCCATCATCTCGTCCAGCGCCTTTTGCATCGCGGCTGCCAGCTCTGGGTTGCCTTCCCGGATCGCAATGCCTGCGCCGATGGGCTCTGCGGTTGGATCTTCCACCACCGCCAGATCGTATTGTCCGGCCTTCATCGCCAGCATCACTGGGATCGAGTCGTTGACAATCGCGTCAACACGGCCGTTTTGCAGTTCCAGCAGCAGCTCGGGCAAGCCTTTGTAAGTGTTGATGTTATAGCCCTGATCGCGCGCCCATTGCTCGTGCGTTTCGCCCAAGGTCACACCGACTTTGGCGGTGGCAAGCTGCGCCACGCTGGTGATTGGCGATCCGGCCTTGGTGAAAATCGCGCGTTTGGTGTTGTAATAGGGGCCGACGAAATCAATCACCTTGTCGCGCTCGGCGGTGATCGACATCGAGCCTACAACCGCATCGTATTTATTGGCCAAAAGCCCGCCGATGATGCCATCCCATGCGGTGGTGATGATCTCGGTTTTCAGACCCATGCGCTTGGCGATTTCGGTGCCAATGGCGGGATCAAAGCCGACAACCTCGTTCTTTTCATTCACAAAGTTAAACGGAGGGTATTGGCCGCTCATGGCAATGCGCAACACGCCGGCCTCTTTGATCGTAGCAAGCTCGTCGGCACTGGCGGCAAGCGGCGCAAACCCCAGCCCGAGCATAGCAACAGACCCCAAAAGCAGGCCGCGACGCAGGATGTTGATAGATGTCATGTTTCTGTTCCCTGTTGATTTCTTTGGCCAAGTCACGCGCGACTCGCATCCAAACCCATTTATTCAACACAGCTTGCGGCAAGCCCTAACATAGGGCAAATAGATAGCACAAATCTCAAAAATAGATTGCATCTATGCTAAAACCCCATGAACAACGCTTTCCTTGGAACCTGGATTGGAACCTGCTGCGCACCTTTATGATGGTGGTCGAGGCAGGCGGCATCACGCCCGCCGCCCATCTGCTGCGGCTGCGCCAGCCGACGATCAGCGCAGCACTTAAGCGGCTGGAAGACACCATGGGGCGTAAATTGGTCAACCGCTCGCCCAAGCATTTCAGCGTAACCCCATGGGGCCGCGTGCTTTATGCCGAGGCCAGCGCGATTTTTGGCGCGGTCTCGCAACTGCCCGATCTGATGGGCGGCTTGCAAGAAGAGGTGACGGGGCAAATCAATATTGCGCTGGCAAGCCATGTGGTCGCCCCGCATTTCGACGCGGTGCTGGAACGGTTCAACACGCTATACCCCAAGGTCAGCTATTCGATCTCGACGATGGACAGCGTCGCGGTGGTTTCGACCCTACAACAGAACCGCGCCAGTTTTGGCGTGGCCTTGCTGCACCGCCCACCTGCGGGGCTGGACACCAGCGTGCTCTATCGCGAGTTTTTCGGGCTGTTTTGCGGGCCATCGCATCGGCTTTATGGCCGCGCAAACATCGAGGAGTCTGAACTGCGCGACGAAGATGTGGTATCTTTTTGGACAGATGACCCCAATGGCGCGCTCTCGGGCGTGGCGCATCTGCGCGCAAGGTTGCGGATGCGCAGCGAGCCCCGCGGGCTGTCGTCGAACCTGCCAGAGGTGCGCCGGATGATCGTCGCCAATATCGGCATCGGCGCTTTGCCGGTGCATGTGGCGCGCAAGGATGTGCAATCGGGCCTTTTGTGGCAGATGCCGCCCTATCAGGGCCTGCCTGCGGTGGATATTCACCTGCTGACAAACCCAAAACGCAGCCTGAACAATGCAGAAAAAGCTCTTCTTGCGATGTTACAGGCAGCGATTGACGCAGTGCCCTTGGCCGAGCGGACCTATAGCGGCTGAATCAGCGATACAGCAGGTTGATGCCATTGGCAAAGACATGCACCTTGCGCGGATCGGCCCCCAAGGCCAGCGTCGAATGCCGCAGGTCTTTGTGAATGCCTTGCAGTTTTGCCACCACCTGCGCATCATCGCCCTGCTGTTCGTAATACAGCAAGGTGACTTCGCCCAAGGCTTCGGTGATCGCGACCTTGCCTTCAAAAAACGGCTCGGCCGAGGCCAGCAGGTCTTCGGGGCGCACGCCGATATTGACCTTTAGCCCGATGTCATCAGCGCGCGTTGGCACCGCGGATTTGACCATGCCGCCATTGGCCAGCTTGACGGTGGTGATCTCGCCGGTTGCCACCACTTCACCCGCCATCAGGTTCATCGCGGGCGAGCCGATGAACTGCGCGACAAATTCGTTCTGCGGCCGCTCGTAAAGCTCTAGCGGCGTGCCGACTTGGCTGATGCCGCCGCCGGCAAGCACCACAATGCGGCTGGCAAGCGTCATCGCCTCGACCTGATCATGCGTGACATAGATCATCGTCGAATTCGGCATCGACTCTTTCAGCTGCGCAATCTCGATCCGTGTGGCCACCCGCAAAGCCGCATCAAGGTTCGAGAGCGGTTCGTCAAACAGATAGACCTTGGGGTCGCGCACGATCGAGCGGCCAATCGCCACCCGCTGGCGTTGCCCGCCCGACAGCGCCTTTGGCAGGCGGTCAAGATAGGGTTCCAGCTGCAAGATCTTGGCGGCCTTGGCCACGGCGGCCTCGATTTCAGCGGCAGTTTTCTTGGCGATTTTCAGCGCAAAGCTCATGTTGTCGCGCACCGTCATATGCGGATAAAGCGCGTAAGACTGAAACACCATCGCAATGCCGCGCTGCGCCGGTGGTACGTCATTCATCCGCGCGCCATCAATGCTGAAATCGCCACCCGAGATCTTTTCCAAACCGGCAATCATCCGCAAAAGCGTGGATTTGCCGCAGCCCGAGGGGCCGACAAAAACGATCAATTCCCCGGTTTTTATGTCCAGATTGATGTTGGACAGAACCTTGACCTCGCCATAAGATTTCTCGACATTGCTCAGCGTTAATTCAGACATATCAAATTCCCTTCATTCGCCCTTGCGCAGCAGACTATAGCCCCAAGGGGCAAGCGTCAGTTTGCGGCCCTGCGGTGCGGTGCTGCCAAAATCCACCGTGACGTCAGACCAAACCCCTTCGGGCAGATCCATCTCAACCGAAGCTTCGCCCAGATTGACCGCAAAGAGTAAGGTCTCGGTGCCCGCGCTGCGCTGGAACATCACCGCATCGCCCATGGCGCACAGCCCCGTCATCGCGCCATCGACCAAGGCGCGGTGGGTTTTGCGCAGCGCCAGCGCCCGCGTGTAATGCGCCAGCATCGAGGCCGGATCGCCGGTTTGCTCGGCCACCGCAAGGCCCAGATGCCCCGCCATCACCGGCAGCCAAGGCTTGCCCGTGCTAAAGCCGCCGCTGGCGTTGTCTTTCGCCCAAACCATTGGCGTGCGACAGCCATCGCGGCCCTTGAACTCGGGCCAGAATTCGATGCCATAGGGGTCTTGCAGATCTTCAAAGGCAATTTCAGCCTCGGGCAGGCCCAATTCTTCGCCTTGATAGAGGCAGATAGACCCGCGCAGGCAGACCAGCAGGGCGATATAGGCGCGCGCGCCCGCATCCGTCAGGCCCCAACGGGTGATATGGCGCACGGTGTCGTGGTTGGAATAAGACCAGCAGGGCCAAGCATCCGGCGCCACCGCATTCATCCGCGCAAAGGTTTCCACCAGAAAATCCGCCGTCAGCCGCTTGGGTTGCAGCATCTCGAAGGGGTAGCACATCTGCACCTTATCCCCACCCGAGGTATATTCGGCCATAATTTCGAGCCCGCGCTGCGCGTCGCCAACCTCGCCCACCGCAGCCGCGCCAAAGGGGTTCAGCACGGCGCGGAATTTCTTAAGAAACTCCAGATTTTCCGGCTGGTTTTTGTCAAACAGATGTAGCTGATGGTTATAGGGGTTCACCGCCGGCGCAATGGTGTCATTGCGCAGCGCTTTGGGCAGCGGCGGGTTGTCGCGCAAATACTTGTCAGCAAAGTAAAAATTGATCGTATCCAAACGAAAGCCGTTCACGCCGCGCTCGAGCCAAAACTGCGCCACATCCAGCAAAGCCTGCTGCACGGGTGCGTGGTGCAGGTTCAGGTCGGGCTGGCTGGTCAGAAAATTGTGCAGGTAATATTGCTGCCGCCGCGCGTCCCATTGCCAGGCACTGCCGCCAAAGATCGACAGCCAATTGTTGGGCGGCCCGCCATCGCCCTTGGGCTCGGCCCAGACATACCAATCGGATTTATCATTGCTGCGGCTTTTGCGGCTTTCTTGAAACCACGGATGCGCCGAGGCCGTGTGCGACAGCACCAGATCAATCATCACCTTTAGCCCAAGCGCTTTGGCCCGCGCGATCAGCGCATCAAAATCGGCCAATTGCCCAAACATCGGGTCAACGTCGCAGTAATCCGAGACGTCATAGCCGAAATCCTGCATCGGCGAGGTGAAAAACGGGCTGATCCAGATTGCATCGGCGCCAAGCTCTGCAATATGCGCCAAGCGCGCGGTGATGCCTTGCAGATCGCCGATGCCATCGCCATTGCTGTCTTGAAAGCTGCGCGGATAGATCTGATAGATCACTGCGCCACGCCACCAGTTCACATCCATATTCGTCACGGCCTGTTCCATCTTTATCATTTGTCGTTCACTTGACCGATCCGGCCAAGAGGCCGCGGACAAGGTATTTCTGCATCGCAAAGAACACCATCAAAGGCACCGCAATCGACACAAAGGCCGCCGTTGCCAGAATCTCCCAATTGCCGCCCCGCGTGCCCAGCAATTCCACGATCTGCTTGGTCATCACCGTTGTCTCGCCACTGCTGTCGATCAGGAACACCAAGGCGACAAGCAGATCGTTCCAAGTCCAAAGGAATTGGAAAATCGCAAAGCTGGCAAGGGCCGGAAACGACAGCGGCAGCACGATCTTCATAAAGATCTGAAAATCGGTGGCACCGTCAATCTTGGCGCATTCGATAATATCGCGCGGCAATCCAACCATGTAATTGCGCAGCAAATAGATCGCAAGCGGCAGGCCAAAACCGGTATGGGCCAGCCAAACCCCCAGATAACCTTTGCCAATCCCCAAGGTCAAATGCAGCTTTAACAACGGAATAAGCGCCAATTGCAGCGGCACCACCAACAGCCCGACAATGGCAGCAATCAGCAAAGCCCGACCCGGAAAATCCATCCAAGCCAAAGCATAGGCAGCAAAGGCAGCGACCAGAATTGGAATAATCGTTGCCGGAATCGTCACCGTCAGCGTATTAAAAAACGCCTTGCCCATGCCATCGACATTCTTTGGGTCAAGCAAAAGCGATTTATAATTATCCAAAGTAAACTCTGGCGGCGTCGCGGCGGTGCTAAAAATCCGCGGCAGGCGCTGATCGCCAAAACTCACAGGGCCCGTCAGATCATAGACGCCATCCGCCTGCACCGTCAGGCTGACGCCATCGCCCAGGTCGACCGTCTCGCCGGGGCCATATTTTGTCGGGGCCTGCGAGCTGGTACCCCAAGCGCTAACATCGGCATTCGTCGCCTCGAACAGACGCCCCTCGATTACAAAGCGTCCGTCTTTTTCCACCTCATCACCCGCCACGCGGATCGCGGGCAGTTGCCGCTCTTGGGTCGAAAGCGCCGACCACCAGCCCGAGCCCACAATTTGATCCGAGGTGCGGAACGACGAGACAAACAGCCCAAAGGTTGGCAGCAGCCACAGCGCCACCAGACAGGCCATCGAGATATGAACCGCCCAAGTCAGAGCCGATTTTTTACCAACAATGTTATCCATCTCAGCGCATCTCCTTACGGGCGTTATAAACGTTCCAGATCAGGATCGGCATGACCAAAAGCATGATCACCATCGCCGAGGCAGAACCGATGCCCCAATCATTGGCGCGAAAAAGCTTATCATACATATAGTTGGCAAGAACCTGCGTCTCCCACTGGCCGTTGGACATGGCGTAGACGATGTCAAAGACCTTCAGCACAACGATGGTAATCGTGGTCCAAACCACCACGATCGTGCCCATGATCTGCGGGACTTTAATTTTAAAGAAAATTTGAAACGGATTGGCGCCGTCCACAATAGCTGCCTCGATGGTGTCTTCGGGCACACCGCGCAGCGCGGCCGACAAGATTACCATGGCAAAACCGGTTTGGATCCAGACCAAGACCGCCATTAGGAAAAACGAGTTCCAAAACGGAATGGTCAGCCAGGTCTGCGGCTCGCCATAGGGCAAAGCGGCAAAGCCAAGGGTGAGGGCCGCGCGCAGCGACAGCCAAATCAGCCAGACGGCTGCACCCGCAGCACCAAGACGCAGGGGAATAGCCCAAGCCACCAGATTGCGCCCCGCCAGCATCGGCCGCAGCACCGCAAGCCCAACCAGCGCCGAGGCCGCCGCAAAGCCCAACAGGCCAACAATCGGCACAATCTGCAAAAACAGCACCGAAATTGCACCGCCGCTAAAATGCAGCCAGACCGCGTTTAAAATGCCAATTTGCTCTTGATCAACACCACGGGTGTCATAGACCAGCTTCCAGATCACAGCCGCCCCGACAAAAGAAATCGCCATCGGCATAAAGATCAGCGATTTCGCTAGATTGCCCCAACTGATGCGGTCCGACAATTGCGCCGCTAAAAGCCCAAAGGCGGTTGAAGCCGCAGGGACGACCAGCAACCACAACAGGTTATTGTTCAGGGCCTCCCAAAACTTGGCCTCTTGCAACATCTTTTGATAATTTTCTAGGCCAACGAATTCATATCCGCCGCCTGCAACCCGCTGCATCAACGATAGCCGGAAGGTCTCAAAAACCGGATAGGCCAGATAAACGCCCATCGCAAAGATCGCAGGCGCTAAAAACAGCCATGGCCGGATCATATTTGCGCGGCTGATGTTTTTACCCGCATTCGTTCCACGAATAGGGAACAACACTTTGTCCAGAAACAAATTCGAGAAATAAAAATAGCTGATACATCCGCCGACGCCGACGATGATGGTGATCAGGCCCTGAAGTGCCGGATTCATGGCGAGGTCCTCCCTCTTATTTGTCCGTAAAACCGGTTAATCCATCCGGAAATGGTTGCACTGCCGTCGGCTTATTATGCAAAGGTGGCGCCCCCCGTTCAGGGAGGCGCCAATATTTAGCTAATTACTTCAGCGCGTCCCAAGAGGTTTGGATCGCATCGGCCACATCTTGTGCCGATTTTCCGCCGACATAATCCACCATGCCGGTCCAGAACGACCCAGCGCCGACGCCGCCCGGCATCAAGTCAGAGCCGTCAAAGCGGAAGGTGTCAGCGCCCAGCAGGATCTCGCCCATTTTGCGCTGCGCATCATTGGCATACAAAGCCGGATTTGCAGATTTCAAGGGCGTCAAGAAGCCCGACTGTGCCATCCAGACTTCATGTGCCAATGGCACTTTCAGCCAGTCGATGAAGGCCCGTGCAGCGGGGCTGTCTTTGGTGATGCCAAAGACGGTGCCTGCGCCCAGAACGGGCTTGCCAAGGTCTTTGTCAGCATAGGATGGGAAGTAGAAGAAATCCGCATCGGTGCCAACCTGCGTGCCTTCTGGGAAGAACGACGGGATGAACGAGGCCTGACGGTGCATGTAGCACTGTGGTGGCGAGGTGAACAAACCCTTGGGGCTGTCGCGGAAGTCGGTGGTGGCAACAGCGCCACGGCCACCGGCGACGTATTTGTCATTGTTGGCGAACCAGCCGAATTCGTCGATGGCAGCCACAACTTTTGGATCGTTGAACTTCAGATCATTCTTGACCCATGCGTCATAATCCTGCGGCGATTGGGTGCGCAGCATCATGTCTTCCACCCAGTCGGTCGCTGGCCAGCCGGTCGCCCCGCCCGAACCCAGACCGATACACCAAGGGGTGCCGCCATCTGCCACGATCTGATCGGTCAGCGCTTTCAGCTCTTCCATCGTCGACGGCACTTTATAGCCTGCGTCGGCGAAGGTCTCTGGCGAATACCAAACCAGCGATTTCACATCAACTTTGTAGAAAAAGCCAAACAGCTTGCTGACGCCATCGGCGCCCGGAAAACTGGCCAGATCAACCCAAGACTGACCGGCGGCATAGTTGTCCTTCAACCAGGCTGCATCAGCATCGGTCAAAGGCGCGACTTGCCCCAGTTTGGCAAGGTCTGCCTCCAGACCTGGCTGTGGGAACACCGAAATATTCGCAGCCGAGCCTGCTTCGGCGTCAATGCGGACTTGGGTCTCGAAGCTGTCGGATCCGACATATTTCACATCAACGCCAGTGGCAGCTTTGAAATAAGCCAGCATCGATTCGAACAATTCTTGGTCTGGGCCAAGCCACGGACCTGCGATGGTCAGCTCTTGACCGGCCAGATCGCCATGTGCGGCTTTGTACTCTTCCATCGAGCCCCAGCTAAAGGCGCCCTCACCGACGGGAAATTTCAAATCCTGCGCAAAAGCGCCACCAGCCATCATCGCCAACGCGGCTGCGCTGGCATACAGTTTAATCTTCATAGGTATATCCTCCCGATTTCCCCCGCCCCTCTGCTGGGCGTAATCCAGATAAGGTTTAACGCTTGAGATTCGCCTCAAACCGCTTTGGATGCTTCAACGTCGCAGATCACGCAAATCCAGTCAATCCAAAGCGCATTGAGAAGCGAAAATTTTGCTATGTTTTGCGCGCAGCCCATGCGCTAACGGTAAAGCGCTTCGCGGTCTGGCCTGATTCCTGCCCGCAAATCGGCGCGGCCCACCGCCGTTTCCTTGGCTCTAGTGTAAAGAATGCGCATGGCACTTTCTCGTTTCGACTTTCCCGAAGGCTTTGTTTTTGGCGCAGCTACGGCCGCCTATCAGATTGAGGGCGCGCAATTTGGCGGCGCCGGTCCCTGCCATTGGGACAGTTTTGCGGCCACCCCCGGCAATGTGGTGCGCGCTGAAGATGGGGCGCGGGCCTGCGATCACTACCACCATTGGCCCGCCGATCTGGATCTTTTGCGCGCGGCCAATATGGACGCCTATCGGTTTTCAACCTCTTGGGCGCGGGTGATGCCCGATGGCGTGACAGTCAACCCAGAAGGGTTGGATTTTTACGACCGCCTTGTTGACGGCATGTTGCAGCGCGGGCTTAAACCGTTTCAGACGCTGTATCATTGGGAATTGCCCTCGGCTCTGGCCGATCGTGGCGGTTGGGCAAACCGTGACACCTGTTTTCATTTTGCCGATTTCGCCGAAACCATCACCCGGCGCATCGGCGACCGCGTGGCTTCGATTGCCACGATAAACGAGCCGTGGTGCGTGGCATGGCTGTCGCATTTTCTGGGCTGCCACGCCCCCGGCCACCGCGACACTCGCGCGGCTGCGCGTGCCATGCACCATATTTTGTTGGCCCATGGCACGGCAACCCAGCGCTTGCGCGACATGGGCCAAGGCAATCTGGGCATCGTGCTGAACTTCGAGGCTGTGCAGGCCGCAAGCGACACCCCCGCCGACCAAGCCGCCGCAGACCGTCAGGACGGCATCTTCAATCAGTGGTTTATTCAGGCCATCAGCCAAGGCAGCTATCCTGCGCAGGTGCTGCAAGGCCTTGGCCCGCATATGCCCGCAAATTGGCAAGACGATATGGCGCTGATCTCGCAAAAGCTTGATTGGCTGGGGGTGAATTACTACACCCGCAATATCGTCGAACATGCCCCCAACAGCGCTTGGCCGCATCTGCGCAGCGTTGCAGGCCCGCGCCCGAAAACCCAGATGGGGTGGGAGATTTACCCCGAAGGTCTGCGCGCTACCCTGACACGGCTGCACCGCGATTATATCGGCGATCTGCCGATCTATGTCACCGAAAACGGCATGGCCAACGCCGATGAGATTGCAGGTGGCGAGATTCCCGATGCGGTGCGCGAGGCGTTTTTGTTCGCGCATTTGCAGGCCACCAAGGACGCGATGGCAGAGGGCGCGCAGGTCAAAGGCTTTTTCTATTGGTCCTTGCTGGACAATTATGAATGGGCCGAAGGCTATGAAAAGCGCTTTGGATTGGTGCATGTCGATTTCGAAACCTTGGTCCGCACCCCGAAAGCCTCGTATCACGCCTTTGCGCGGGCCTTGGCCTCGAACGCCTAGACCGTGCAGGCGGTTTGCGGGCTGACCAAATAAGCGGCAGTCCAAATAGAAACTATTGTTACAAACCCTGCCGCAGAAGAAAACATCTTGACTAAAGCCCTTAGGGCGGAGGAACCTGTGAGCATGACTCACAGGTTGCCCCGCCCCGCTGCGATGATCTCTTGCCGTCAAAGCCGCGGGTTTTCTGGTGGCCACCCCCTCATTCAAAGGCGTAAAAGCTGAAGATGCCGAATTGGTGCCGAACCTATGTGCGATATGTCGAGGCGCTGAACTACCGCGTCGGGCGGTTCGCGATGTATCTGCTGTTTGTGATGATGGGCATTTTGCTGTGGTCTTCGATCACCAAGATCATCCATCTGCCCGCAATCTGGACGCTGGAAATGGCGCAGTTCACGCTTGTGGCCTATTACCTTTTGGGCGCGCCTTATACCTTCCAACTTGATACCAACGTGCGGATGGATCTGCTTTATGCGCGCCAAAGCCCGAAAACCAAGGCGATTTGGGATGCGGTGACGGTGTTTGTGCTGATCTTTTATCTGGGCGTGATGCTTTACGGATCCTTTGGCAGCATGGTCTATTCCTTTGACGTTGGCGAGCGCGCGGCCTCGGGCTGGCGGCCCTATCTTTGGCCAATCAAGTCGATCATCTGCGCAAGCTTTGTGCTGATGATCTTGCAGGCGGTGGCGCATCTGTTCCGCGATATCGCGATTTGGCGCGGCGAGGAAATCTGATGTCTTACGAACTGATCGCCATTTTGATGTTCTCGACCATGCTGCTGATGATGCTGACCGGCCAGCGCGTTTTCGGCGCGATTGGCTTTGTGGCGGTGGTTGCGGCGATCCTGCTTTGGGGCCCGGGGGGCTCTGATATGGGGTATTCCTCGATCCTCAAGCTGATGAAATGGAACGCGCTGCTGACGCTGCCGATGTTTGTCTTCATGGGCTATGTGATGAGCGAAAGCCGTCTGGCCGAAGATTTGTACAAAATGTTTCATGTCTGGTTTGGCCCGCTGCCCGGCGGGCTGGCGATTGGCACCATTTTGCTGATGGTGATGATTTCGGCGATGAACGGGCTTTCGGTGGCGGGCATGGCGATTGGGGCGACGATTGCGCTGCCCGAATTGGTCAAGCGCAACTATGACAAGCTGATGATTTCAGGCGTTATTCAGGGTGGATCAAGCCTTGGCATTCTGATCCCGCCTTCGGTGGTGCTGGTGCTGTTTGCGCAAATCGCGCGCCAGCCGGTCAGCCAGTTGTGGTTGGCAGGCCTGTTGCCCGGCCTGCTGATGGCGGTGCTGTTCATCGGCTATATCGTGATCCGCTGCTGGTTCAACCCAGCACTTGCGCCGGCAATGTCGGCCGAAGAACGCGCCCAGATCACTTGGGCCGAACGCTTTCGGCTGCTGCGGGCAGCGCTTTTGCCGATCATCATCTTTGCCTCGATGATGATCCCCTTTGTCAAAGGCTGGACAAGCCTGACCGAAGCCTCGGTGATCGGCGCGCTGACGGCGGTGGCGGCCGCGGTGCTAAAGGGGCGCTTCACGCGGCAGGTGTTTGAAACTGCCACCCGCAACACGCTGGCGATCACCGTGATGTTCATGCTGATCATCATGGCGGCGCTGTCCTTTGGCGCGGTGTTTGACGGCTTGGGCGCAGGCCGCGCGATTGAGAACTTTTTCGTGCGCGATCTGGGGCTGACGGCTTGGCAAGTGCTGATCCTGATGCAGCTGAGCTTTCTGGTGATGGGGATGTTTTTGGACGACACCGCCATGCTGGTGATCGTCGCCCCCATCTATGTTGGCCTTGCCAAGGCGCTGGGCTTCGATCTGATCTGGTACGGCGTGCTTTACACCATCACCTGCCAAATCGCCTATCTGACGCCGCCTTTCGGCTATAACCTGTTCTTGATGCGCGCGATGGCGCCGGATGATTTCACCCTGCCGATGATTTATCGTTCGGTTTTCCCCTTCGTTCTTGTCATGATCCTGACCTTGGTGCTGGTGATGGTCTTTCCCCAGATCGCACTTTGGCTGCCTGCGACACTGCTGTGACTTTGTAACCAGACCCCGGTTACGGGGCGTCCCCTTTCAACATGGAGTAAGACAATGACCACAAGACGTACCTTTATCACCACCGGTGCCATTGGTGCCGCTGCGGCTGCGGTGGCCTCGCCTGTTGCAGCCCAAGCGCCGATCAAATGGCGGATGCAGACCTATGCCGGAACCGCCCTTGGCGCCGAGGTTGTCAAGCCCGCCGTCGACGCTTTCAACCTGATCGCCCAAGGCCAGATGGAGATCGAGCTTTACTACGCCGATCAGCTTGTCCCCACCGCTGAACTGGCGCGGGCGCTGCAAAACGGCACCATTGACGCGGTGCAATCGGATGACGACTCGATGGCCTCGCCCACCGAAGTCACCGTGTTTGGCGGCTATTTCCCGCTGGCGCTGCGCTATTCCTTGGATGTGCCTGCGCTGTTCAACCACTATGGTTTGGACGAGATCTGGAAAGAAGAATACGCCAAGATCGGCATCAAGCATATCTCGGCAGGAAGCTGGGATCCGTGCCACTTCTCGATGAAAGATCCGATCACCAAACTGTCTGATCTGGCAGGCAAGCGCGTCTTCACCTTCCCAACCGCAGGGCGGTTCTTGGCGCAATTTGGCGTGGTGCCGGTGACGCTGCCATGGGAAGACATTGAAATCGCGCTGCAAACTGGCGAGCTTGATGGCGTGGCATGGTCGGGCATCACCGAGGTTTATACCGCCTCTTGGGCGAAACTTGCGCCGAACTTCCTGACCAACAATATCTCGGGCGCGTGGATCGGGCATTTCTTTGCCAATATGGACCGCTGGAATGAAGTGCCGCCGCATCTGCAAGAGTTGATGCGCGTTTGCTTCGAGCAGTCGCATTACTATCGCCAACATTGGTATTGGGCAGGCGAAGCGCGTCTGCGGGTTGAAGGCGCGGACACCAAGCTGACCTCGATTTCGGACGAGGAATGGACCACCGTCGAAGAGGCCGCGCAAAAGTTCTGGGACGAGATCGCAGCCGAAAGCGAAACCAAGGCCAAGGTCGTTGGCATCTTCCGCAAATATAACGAAACCATGGTCAAGGCCGGACGCCCCTACCGCAACGTCTGATCTGCCCAAAACCAGCCACGGGCGGGCGCGCTTGCCCGTGGTTTTCGCAAATTTTGCGCAATCAAACCTTGATCTGGCGCGGCGCATCTGAGAAGAGGCGGGCAATAAGGCGGCCGTTCGGGTCGCCTTTTGCATTTGGAGCCGCGCGATGACCCTGAACTTTCTTGTCACCCATTCCGGCGGCTTTCACGCAGACGAGCTGCTGTCTTCGGTCATTCTGACGCGGCTTTTCCCGCAAGCAGACCTGCTGCGCAGCCGCGACAAACAGCTGATCACGCCAAGCGCTGATAAGATCATCTATGACGTCGGCGGCGCCTATGATGCCGAGGCGCAGATTTTCGACCACCACCAGCGCCCCAGCCCCTTGCGCGAAGACGGCCAACCCTTCAGCTCGTTTGGCCTGATCTGGGCCCATTATGGCCGCGCCTATCTTGCAGCCCTGCAAGTGCCAGAGGCCGACATCGACCCGATCCACGCCAAGTTTGACGCCAAATTCGTGCTGCCGATCGATCTTTTGGACAATGGCGCGATTGAACCTTCGGTTGCGGGTGTGCTGTCGATCCTGACGCTGCCTTCGCTTTTGGGCAGCCTGAAGCCGTCTTATGATGATCTGTCGCCTTCGGCCGATGACGATGCCTTTCACGCCGCCCTGCCGGTGGCGCGGATCTTTGTCGAAGCGCAGATCCGCAATCTGGCGGCCAGCGCGCGGGCGCAAACGGCCGCCCTTGCCGCGATTGCAGCCGCAGGGGCCTCACCGATCCTAGAGCTGCCGATGGGCATGCCCTACCGCGCCGCCCTCGATAAAGCAGGCGCGGATCATATCTTGTTCGTGGTGGTACCGCGCGGCGGCGATTGGACCTTGGGCGGCATCAAACTGTCGAATGACACCTTCGAGCAGCGCGCCGATCTGCCCGAAGCTTGGGCGGGGCTGAGCGACGCAGCATTAGAAGCCGCAAGCGGGGTCAAGGGCGCGAAATTCTGTCACAAGGCCCGCTTTATCGCCGTTGCCAGCACGCGCGAGGCGATCTTGCAGATGGCAGATCTGGCGATCAAAGCGCTCTGATCAGCGACCTGCCGCTCGAAAAATCCACGGCCCAATGCAATATGTGCAGCGCAGCTTTGGCAGGGCTGCAATAGCTCTTGCAGTGCAAAGCCCGCCGCGCCACCATCAGCCAAAGCGATTTGGCGCGGCACATGGCCTGCGCTGCAAGGGGGGATTATGACACTGACCATTCGACGCAGGGTGACACTTGGCGTAGTGATCGGAAGCCGCGCGTTCTTTAGCCCCGCCCCCTGCCTGACTGCGCGAACCGAGGTTCTGGCGCATCTGGCGCGCTTGGGCATCGATGTGGTGACCCTGCCCTATGAGGCCACAGCGAATGGCGCGGTACAAAGCCTTGCAGATGCTGAACTTTACGCCGCCCATTTCAAAGCCCATCGCGACCAGATCGACGGTCTGGTGATCTGCCTGCCGAATTTTGGCGATGAAATTGCCATCGTCGAATTGGTCAACCGCGCCAAGCTGGGCGTGCCGATCCTGTTGCAAGCCAGCAATGACGAGGTTGACAAGGTTGATATCCACAGCCGCCGCGATGCCTTTTGCGGCAAGATTTCGGTCAGCAACAACTTTTGGCAATATGGCGTTCCCTTTACCGAAACCACCACCCACACCTGTGACACCGGCGGCGCGGAATTTGGCCGCGACCTAGAACGGTTTTCGCGGGTCTGCCGCACCGTGCGTGGCCTGCGCGGGGCGCGGCTGGGGGCGATTGGCGCGCGTACCGGCGCGTTCCAGACCATGCGCTATTCCGAAAAGCTGTTGCAGGCCTCGGGGATCACCGTCGTCACGGTCGATCTTTCCGAGATGATGGGCGCGGCGGGCAAGATCAAAGATGACGAGCCCGCACTTTTGGCCAAGATGGAAAAGATCAAGGCCTACGGCACCATAGCCCCCCATATCACCGCGCAGCAGATCTTAACCCAAGCGAAATGGACGCTCGCGGTCAATCGCTGGATCGAGGAAAACGAATGCGATGCCAGCGCCATTCAGTGCTGGCGGTCTTTGCAAGACAACTTTGGCTGCGCCACCTGCGTCACCATGTCGATGATGGGCGAAGAGCTGATGCCCTCGGCCTGCGAGGTCGATATCATGGGCGCGCTGTCGATGTATGCGCTGGCACTGGCCTCGGGCGCGCCGCCGGCGATTCTAGATTGGAACAACAACTACGGCTATGAGCCCGATACCTGCGTTTGCACCCATTGCGGCAATTTCCCCAAAAGCTTTATCGGCGACACGCCGGAAATCGGCGAATTGGATGTTCTGGGCGAAAGCATTGGCCGCTCGAAATGCTTCGGCGCGGTCAAGGGCAAGGTCAAGCCTGGCGATATGACCTATTTCCGGCTGTCCTCGGACGACCGCGCGGGCAGGCTGAAATGCTATCTGGGCGAAGGCAGCTTTACTGATGACCCCTTCCCGATGGATGGCGGCATCGCGGTTACAAAGGTGACGCGCCTGCGCGAATTGATGCGCTTTGTGACGCAAAACGGCTTTGAGCATCACGTTGCAATGGTGCGCGGCCATCACGCCGATGTGGTGCAAGAGGCGGTCGCGCGCTATCTGAAGTGGCCCTATTACCACCACAACGCGCCCGATGCGGGCAAGCTGATCCTGCCAGATCAGTTTTGACGCCGCGACGGTGAATTTTTCGTAAAAACCGCCACCTGTCATCGCGGTGTTATATTGCTTGGCTATGTGAACACGTGTGCAGAATCGGCGGCAAGAGCAGAGGCTCGGCCCACGTTTCCTGGACGTCGTGGACGGGTCTGCATGGACCCGTTTGTATCCGCCGGCGCTGATCCCTTATGGGCTGGCGCGGGCCATCGCTGTCTGCCCGTTTCGGGCATTCAAATGACCGGAGAAAAACAATGACAAGATTCTCGCTCGCAACGGCAGCAGCCCTGTCTTTGATGGCAGGCGCGGCTTCGGCTCAGACCGAAATCACTTGGTGGCACGCTATGGGCGGCGCTTTGGGTGAAACCGTCAACAAAATCGCAACCGACTTCAACGCAAGCCAGACCGATTATAAAATCACCCCAGCCTTCAAGGGCACCTATGAAGAGACCCTGACCGCAGGCATCGCGGCTTTCCGCGCCGGCGAGCAGCCAAACATCCTGCAAGTTTTCGACGCAGGCGCTGCGACTGTGATCGGGGCCAAGGGCGCAACCGTGCCCGTGCAAGACCTGCTGACCGAAAACGGTGTGCCGTTTGACATCAACGACTATATCTCGGGCGTGCGCTATTTCTACGCCGACAGCGCTGGCAAAATGATCGGCATGCCGTTCAACTCTTCCTCGCCGATCATGTATTACAACGTCGATGCGCTGGAAAAAGCCGGTGTGACCGCACCAAAGACCTATGAAGAATTTGAGGCTGTGACCGCACCTGCGCTGATGAAAGCGGGCTACATTCCTTTGGCTGAATCGCATTCGCCTTGGATCTGGGTCGAAAACTTCATGTCGCGCCACAATCTGCCGTTTGCCACCAACAACAACGGCTATGACGGCGTCGACACCAAGATCTTGGTGAATTCGCCCGAGATCAAAATGCATTGGAGCCATGTTAAAGACTGGCTCGATAAGGGCTGGTTCGGTTACTACGGCGCTGCTTGGAACGACAACCAAAAGCCGTTCGAAGAAGGCAAAGTCGCGATCTGGATGGGGTCTTCGGGCTCGTTCGGCGGTCTGTCCAAGCTGGACCTGCCGTTCAAATTCTCGGCCACCTATCTGCCCTATTGGGAATCGGTGACCAAAGAGCCAACCCAGACCTTTATCGGCGGCGCGTCGCTGTTTGCGATGTCGGGCAAATCGGCAGAAGAGAACAAAGCCACCGCGGCCTTCTTCAAATATCTGACCTCGCCCGAAGTGCAGTACATGTGGCACCGCGAGACCGGCTATGTGCCGATCACCACGGCGGCCTATGAGATGGCAAAGGCTGATGGCTATTACGCCAAGGCCCCTGCTGCCGAAGTTGGTATCCAGCAGCTTTCCTTGCCAGCCGGCGCCAATACCAAGGGCTATCGCATGGGCTTTTATGTGCAAATCCGCGACGTGATGAACCGTGAATTCGGTCGCATCCTGGGCGGTGAGACCACGGTTGATGCAGGCTTTGCCACCATCGAAACCGAAGCCAACGACCTGCTGGCCAAGTTCGCACAGACCCAAGCGCAGTAATCGTAACACCTCGGGTGGCCGCAGCTTGCGGCCACCTATCTTTTAAAGGACAGCCCCATGAAACGCGCCGCTTTTACCAACCGTTGGCTGCCGATCCTGCTGCTTTTGCCGCAGATGGCGATCATCGTGGTGTTCTTTTATTGGCCCGCATGGCACGCGCTGACCTCGTCTTTTTATCTGCAAGACCCCTTTGGCTTTAGCGAGACCTTTGTCGGCTTTGCCAATTACACCTCGCTGTGGAAGTCTGCCCCCTATGCGCGCGCGGCAAGCTTTACGGTGGTGTTTTCCCTGCTTGTAACGTTTCTTTCGCTGGCGATTGCGCTGTTGTTGGCGGTCAAGGCCGATAAGGTGATCAAGGGCGCCAAGGCCTATCGCACCGCGCTGATGTGGGTCTATGCTGTCGCCCCACCCGTGGCAGGGGTGATGGGAATTATCCTGTTCAACCAAAGCTGGGGGCCGCTGACGCGGTTTCTGACCATGCTGGGCTGGGATTTCAAACTGGGCGTCAACTACTATGACACCGCCTTTGCGATGGTTCTGGTCTCGGTTTGGAAACAGATTCCGGTGAACTTCATCTTCTTTCTGTCCGGCCTGCAATCGATCCCGAAGTCGGTGCGCGAGGCGGCGCTGATCGACAATCGCTCGGCCTCGGGGCGGTTTTGGGACATCACCTTTCCGCTGCTGGCACCGACAGGATTTTTCCTGCTGATCACCAATATCACCTATTCGCTGTTCGACACCTTTGGCGTGATCGACACTCTGGTCAAAGGCGAGCCGGGCAACAACCCGATGACGCTGGTCTATAAAGTCTATGTTGACGGCTTTCGCGGCAACGACATGGGCGGTTCTTCTGCGCAATCGGTGATCTTGATGGTCTTGGTGCTGGCGATGACCATCGCACAGTTCCGGCTTGTCGAACGCCGCATCCATTACACCTAAGGATCTGCCATGCAAAAGCCCCGCCTGCGCCTGTCGACCGTGCTGGATCATGTGATCCTGATCATCGGATCTTTGTTCATGATGCTGCCGGTCTTGATGCTGTTGCAGATGACCTCGATGCCCGATCTGGTGAATATGAAAAACGGGCCGGGCCTAAGTTTTGGCAGCCAATTGGACGACAACTTTTTGAAAGCGATGCTGAAGGCTGACGGCTTTGCCGGTGCCAATACTGGCCTGAATATGCTATGGAATTCGCTGATCCTTGGCTTTGGCTTTGCCATTGGCAAGATTGTGCTGGGGATGATGGCGGCCTATGCCATCGTCTATTTCCGGCTGCGCTTTGCCAGCTTTGCCTTCTGGATGATCTTCACCACCCTGCTGCTGCCGCTCGAGGTGCGCATTCTGCCATCCTATGAAATCGTGCAAAAGCTGGGGATGCTGAACACCTATCAAGGTCTGATCGTGCCGCTGATCGCCTCGGCCACGGCGACGTTCTTTTTCCGGCAATACTTTCGCTCGATCCCCGAAGAGCTGGTCGAGGCCGCGCGCATAGATGGCGCGGGGCCGGTGAAGTTCTTCTTCGACATCCTTGTGCCGCTGTCGCGCACCATGGTGGCTGCGATGTTCATCATCATGTTTGTCTACGGTTGGAACCAATATCTTTGGCCCACCATGATCACCACCGACGAGGGCATGTTCACCCTTGTGCGCGGCATCAAACAAATCACCCAGATGCTGGAAGGCAACCAGATCCCCGAATACGGCCGCGCCAATATGCTGGCCCTGATCGCGATCCTGCCTCCGGTTCTGATCGTCGTCTTTTTCCAAAGCTGGTTCGTCAAAGGTCTGACGGAATCGGATAAATAAGGACTATTTTTATGGCTCAGGTCACGCTTTCTGGCATCACCAAGACCTATCCCAACGGCGTTACCGCCGTTCATCCGGCAAGCTTTTCGATTCCGCATGGCGAATTTATCGTGCTGGTTGGCCCATCTGGCTGTGGCAAATCGACGATGCTGCGGATGATTGCAGGGCTGGAAGACATCAGCGCCGGCGATCTGCACATCGGCGCGCGCTTGGTCAACCACATCGACCCGGCCGACCGCGACATTGCGATGGTGTTTCAAAACTACGCGCTTTATCCGCATATGAGCGTGCGCAAAAACATCGGCTACGGGCTGAAGAACCGCAAAATTCCGCAGGCGCAGATTGATCAAAAGGTGGCAGAGGCCTCGGCGCTGCTGAACTTGGACGATTATCTTGACCGCAAGCCGTCGCAGTTGTCGGGCGGCCAGCGGCAGCGTGTGGCGATGGGGCGCGCGATTGTACGCGATCCGGCGCTGTTTTTGTTTGACGAGCCGCTGTCGAACCTTGATGCCAAATTGCGCAACCAGATGCGGATTGAAATCAAAGCCTTGCAGCGCCGCCTTGGCGTCACATCGGTCTATGTCACGCATGATCAGGTTGAAGCCATGACCATGGCCGACCGAATTATCGTGATGAACGAAGGCCGTATCGAACAGATCGGCAGCCCATCCGAAATTTATCACAGCCCTGCCACCACCTTTGTGGCCTCGTTTATGGGCGCGCCGCCGATGAACCTGCTGCATGGCGAGATTTTGAACGGCATGGCACAGATTGGTGATCTAAGGCTTGCTGCGGCCCCCAAGGCGGCTTCGGGCGCGGTGGTGATCGGGTTGCGCCCCGAGGACATTACGCCTGACGCCGCTGGCCCGCTGATGCTGGACATCGCTTTGGTCGAGGAATTGGGCGCGCATCGGCTGTTGCATGGCAGCCTGTTGGGACAGCCGATCAGCCTGCATGTCAGCAAAGACATCGCCGCAAGCACTGGCCCGCTGCGCGCCAGTTTCAAGCCCGAGACGCTGTCGCTCTTTGCCGCAGACACTGGGGTGCGGCTGTGAGTATGGTTGTCTCCGCCCTGCCCGATGTCACCGCCGATCAGCGCGCTCGCATTCTGGCCGCACCGCGTACAGCCGCCAGCCACCGCGCCTTGCTGGCTGAATTGCCCGCGATGTCAGCGGTGCAAACCGGCGGAACCGCAGCTGTGCCGCAGCTGGGGCCAGAGATCTCGATCGCGGCTTGGAACGTCGAGCGCTGCCTCTTTCCGCAAGAAAGTGCCGATCTTTTGGCAAGCTATGCACCTGATATTGTTTTGCTTTCCGAAGTTGACCACGGCATGGCTCGCACCGCCCAGCGCCATACCACCGAAGCCATGGCGCAGGCTTTGGGCATGGTCTATGCCTTTGGCGTCGAATTCCACGAGCTTGATCTGGGCGGCCCAACCGAGCGGGCGTTTTGCACCGACAGGTTCAACGCCCACGGCTGGCACGGCAATGCGATCCTCTCCCGCGCGCCCTTTGCCCGCGTGACCATGCTGCGGCTGGACGATCACGGCCATTGGTTTTCCGCAGACGAGTTGGAGGCCGACCCCGATCAGCCGCGTGTTGGTGGCCGGATGGCGCTGCTGGCGGTGGTGGCGACCACGATGGGCGAGATCTGCGTTGTCTCGACCCATCTGGAAAGCAATGCCGATGCCAAGCACCGTGCGGCGCAGTTCACCCTGCTGCTGGACCAGATCGAAGCCTTTGCGCCAAATCTGCCGGTCTTGATCGGTGGCGATCTGAACACAGGAAACCATATGCCGCCCGATTTCGATTGGCGCGCCGAGACGCTTTTTGCGCAGGCCAGCGCAAGGGGCTATGCGTGGTCAGCCACGCCAGCTGGCATGACCACCCGCCCAAGCCTGATCACCCCGCACCCGACCCGACAAATGAAACTGGATTGGCTGGGCACAAGGGGCCTGCATCTGCAAGACAAAGCCCTGATCGCAGCCCTGACTCCAGAGGGCAAGCCGCTCTCGGATCATGATGCGGTCTGGTGCCGCGTGCAGATTTAGGTCGGAAAAACGCCGCGGCCTTGCTCGCCAAAGCGGCTTTACTGCGGCCCAAGGGCGCGCAGCTCTGCGGTGCCAATCACCCGCCCCTCGCGGGCTGATATCTGCGCGGCCTTGCCCAGCGCCACCGCCCACCAGCCATCTTGCAGCGTCACATCTGGCACGCCGCCCTTGGCCACCACTTGGGCAAAGCCCGCGTGTTGATAAAAGGTCGAGCCGTTGTGATCGCCTGCGGCCAGCAAATTCGGGTCCACCGGCACCTCCAGCACCCTTGGCCCTGCCGGATTGCGCGGGCTGACCACCACTTGCGGCACCGGGGCAGCGCCCAGATGCGCAGGCCAGAACCGCCCCGGCCCCGGCACCAGACATTCGATCTTGCCCAAGGGTCCCACTGCCGCGATCTCTTCTTGATAGCGCGCGCCTTCGGCGAACATGCACAGCTCTAGCATCGCCCGCATGCCGTTTTCAAAATCGACAATCACATGCGCATTGTCCCAGATATCCGAGGTCTCGCCGTCATAAACCTCGTCCAGGTGGTTCACCGCCTGCCCGCCCGAGGCCATCACCCGCACCGGATCACAGCCCGCAATCAACCGCATCAGGTCAAAGAAATGGCAGCATTTTTCCACCAAAGTGCCGCCGGTGTTGCGGTTAAAGCGGTTCCAATCGCCGACCTTTTGCAAAAACGGAAAGCGATGTTCGCGGATCGACAGCATCTTGATGCCCCCCGTGGCGGCAACCGCCTCGCGGATCAGATGCGCCACCGGCGGCATGTAGCGGTATTCCATCGCCACCCAAATCGGCGCGGGATAGTTGGCCCGCAGCGCCGCCATCCGCGCCACATCGGCCTCGTCGGTGAACAGCGGCTTTTCCACCAGCACCGGCAAGGGCCGCAGCCGCGCGATCTCTTCCAGCTGGCCAAGGTGCATATGATTGGGCGAGACGATCAGCAGACAGTTCACCGCCGCTTCGGCCAGCACCTCGGCCAAAGACCCGACCATTTTCGCCGCAGGCACCAAGGCCTGCGCCCGCGCGCGCATCCCCGCATCTGGCTCGAAAATCGCCACCACCTCGGCATCGGGCAAAAGCGCTATGTTGCGCAGATGCTCTTGCCCCATCATTCCACAGCCAATAATCCCGTAGCGAACTGATTTCACCTAAGTTTTCCTTATTTAAGCCGTGCGACATAGCGCACAACATTGGGGTCATACCATGTCCAGGACGCCTCTGCCGCGCGGCCATCCTGGCCCCAGCTGAGGCGGGTGATAAACGGCAAAGCGCTGCCCGCCAGATGCGGAAAGCTGGGCGGCGACCAATCCGGCAGCGCCGCTTGGCCGATGCCATCTTCGGCCCGCGCGATCCAAAGCCCCAGCTTTTGGCGGTAATACAGATAGAGCGATTCCGACAAATCCCCGATCGGGATCTGCGCGATGTAATCGCCATCGAGCCAAATCTCTTCCACCGCCGCGATCTTGCCCGACAAGAACCGCAGCCGCCGAATCCGGTGGCCCTGATCACTGCTGCCAAAGGCGGGCAAGGCGGGGTCTTTGGCGACACGGTCCACCGACAAAACCTGCGCCGTTGGCAGCCCGCCGCCCGACAAAAGCTCTAATCGAAACAAGGCGTAAACCGAGGCAGGATCCGCCTTGGCGCGGATGTAATTGCCCGAACCTTGCACGCGGTCCAATAGGCCCTTGGCCGTCAGATCCTTTAGGGCTTGGCGCAGGGTGCCGACCGCAATGCCCAAATCTGCCGCCATATCGCGTTCGGGCGGCAGACGCTCGCCCTCGATCAGCCGCCCAGAGGCGATGTCACGGATCAGCAATTCGCTGATCTGCTGGTAAAGCGGCAATGACCCTGCTGCGGCCATCTGCATTCCTCTTGGAAAATTGATACAGTATTGATCTACATCAAAGCGGGTGTTACGCAAGAGAAAAGGTGACTCTGCGAAAGAGAGAATCAATGACCATCGTGCCGATCACATCCCCCGATCTGACTGCGGCCGAAATCAGTTGGTTTGCCGCCCTTTGCTCGGATGATTACGCCTATCTTGGCGTGCCCGACGGCGATCTGCGCTCAAGCTGGGAGCATTGCTCGGCCATCGTCAAACGCGCCGAAGGGCATGGTTTTCGCAATATCCTCTGCCCCTCGTCGTTTCAGGTCGGCCAAGACACGCTGTCTTTTGTCGCAGGCTGCGCCCCGATCACCGAAAGCATCAATTTCCTTGCCGCCATCCGCTGCGGCGAGATGCAGCCGATCATGCTGGCGCGCACCGTGGCGACGCTGGATCATATGCTGAAAGGCCGTCTGACGCTGAATGTGATCTCTTCGGATTTTCCCGGCGAGGTTGCCTCTTCGGCCTTTCGCTACAAGCGCAGCCACGAGGTGGTGCAGATCTTGCGCCAAGCCTGGACGCGCGACACCATCGACCACGACGGCGAGGTCTATCAGTTCAAAGGCGTGCCGACCGATCCGGCCAAGCCCTATCAGCAAAACGGCGGGCCGCTGTTGTATTTCGGCGGCTACTCTCCCGATGCGTTGGAACTGTGCGGCGCGCAATGCGATGTCTATCTGATGTGGCCCGAACCGATGGCGCAATTGGCCCAGCGCATGCGCGATGTCCACGCCCGCGCCGAGGCCCATGGCCGCACGCTGGATTACGGGCTGCGCGTGCATATGATCGTGCGCGACACCGAAGCCGAGGCGAAAGATTATGCCGAGCATATCGCCTCGAAACTTGACGATGAATATGGCGCCCTGATCCGCGACCGCGCGCATGATAGCATCAGCCTTGGCGTTGCCCATCAGGCACGGGCGCGCGAATTGGCCGATCAATTTGGCTATATCGAACCGCATATGTGGACAGGCATCGGTCGCGCGCGCTCTGGCTGCGGTGCGGCACTGGTCGGATCGACAGATCAGATTATGTCCAAGATCGAGGCCTATCAAAAAATGGGCATCCGTGCCTTTATCTTCTCGGGTTACCCGCATCTGGATGAGGCCGATCACTTTGGAACAAAAGTGCTGCCGCAGTTGAAAACCTGCTCGCTGCCACAAGAATATGGCCGCATTCCGGCCAGCACACCCCAAACGCCCTTGGGCATCGGAGAAAGACGCTAATGGAACGGGTTACCCTAGGCACGATCGAGCTGTCGCGGCTGGTTTACGGCATGTGGCGGCTTGGCGATGATGCCGATAATTCGCCCGCGCATGTGCAAGCCAAGATCGAGGCCTGCTTGGCCCAAGGCATCACCAGCTTTGACCAAGCCGATATCTATGGCGGCTATACCGCCGAGACGCTGCTGGGGGCTGCCCTGCGCGCCGCCCCTGCCTTGCGCGCGCAAATGCAGATCATCACCAAATGCGATATCATCGCCCCCGTCGGCCGCCATTCGGGCGCGCGGGTAAAGTATTACGACACCTCTGCCGCGCATATCAACGCCTCGGTCGAGGCGTCTTTGCGCGAGATGGCGATTGAAACCATTGACCTTTTGCTGATCCACCGCCCCGATCCGCTGATGGACCCTCTGGAAACCGGAGCAGCGCTTGACGCCTTGGTTGCGGCTGGCAAAGTCCGTGCGGTTGGGGTGTCGAACTTCCGGCCCTATGATGTGGCCTTGCTGCAATCGGGGATGCGGTCTGCGCTGGTCACCAACCAGATCGAACTGAGCCTGATGGCGCATCAGGGCTTTACCAATGGCGATGTCGCCTATCATCAACAGCACCGCCAACCGCTGATGGCTTGGTCGCCGCTGGCAGGGGGGCAGTTGTTGTCGCAAGCCGACACCAAGCTGCGCGACCGTCTGGCCGCGATTGGCGCCGAGCATGGCACGGATTGGAGCGCGGTTGCCGTGGCTTGGCTGCTGCGCCACCCCGCACAGATTTTGCCGGTGATGGGCACCAATTCCTTAGCCCGTATCGCCAGCCTGTCGGATGCCACCAAAATTGCAATGGACCGCCAAACCTGGTTCGAGCTTTACAGCCTCGCCCTTGGGCGCGAGGTGGCATGATGGCGGATGGTGCTTTGCCTGACGGCTTTACCTTTATCCCCGACGCCGCCAACGCCCGCGCCTTTCGCGACGCTTTGGGCAGCTTTGCCACCGGCGTCACCTTGGTGACAATCGCCGGGCCAGAGGGCCCGATGGGCTTTGTCGCCAACAGCTTTTCCAGCCTGTCGATGGATCCGCCTTTGGTGATCTGGTCGCCGTCGAAATCGGCCTCGCGCTATCCGCATTTTGCCGTGGCGCAGCATTACACCATCCATATTCTGGCCGAGGATCAACACGACATCATCGCCCGCTTTATGCGCGGCGGCGCCGGTTTTGACGGGCTGGACCACGAGATCAACGCCGAGGGCGTGCCGGTGCTGACCACCGCCGCGGCGCGGTTTGACTGTGTGCAACACGCAACCCACGAAGGAGGCGATCATCTGATCGTCGTGGGCCAAGTGCTGCGCGCCAGCCAGCGCGATGTCGCAGGGCTGGTGTTTAAAAAGGGCCAATACGGCGGGTTTTCCGCCAAGGTCTAAGCGAGGCATCACCCCATTTCGGGGTGGCGCAACTGGGGAGGAGCGCGATGAGCGCCTTATTGGGTCTGACCAATGGGTTGGGGGCGGTGAATGCCGCCCTGCTGACGCTTGGTCGCCGTCTTGGCGCTTTTTGCGTCGCCCTGATGGTGGTTGCGATTTTGCTGCAAGTGTTTTTCCGCTATGTCTTAAGCAGCGCCTTGCCTTGGCCTGAAGAGGCCGCAAGATTTTTGATGCTGTGGATGGCTGGGCTGATGGCCCCCACCGCCTTTCGCCGCGGCGGCTTTGTCTCGATCGAGATGCTGGTGCGGTTTTTGCCCCGCCGCCCTGCCGCCCTGCTGACCATCTTGCTCTTGCTGTTATCCTTGGCGGTGCTGGTGATCGGGCTGCAAATCGGCTGGTCGGAAACCACCGGCCTTGGCGGGCGCTTTGCCACCGACAGCCTGTCGGTGCCAAGCAGCCTTGATCTTTCAACTTGGGTCAAAGTGCCCAAGGCGTGGATGATGGCCTCGCTTGTCGTTGGGCTTGGCCTGCTGATTTCGGTCTGTGTCGAGCTGATCTTGCGCGCCACCGCGACCCTATTTGGCCAAGAGGCGCGGCTGGTGCTGATCGCCGATGCCGCAGTGATGGGAAGCGAATAGATGCTGTCATTTTTCCTGCCGCTGTTCTTGGTGCTGCTGCTGCTGGGTCTGCCGGTGTTCTTTGGTCTGATCGCAGCTCCGGCGATTTTGCTGTGGATGAACGGGCAAACCCGCGACATCGTGCTGCTTTATCGCAATATCTACAACGGCATGGACAGCTTTCCGTTGATGGCGATCCCCTTCTTTATGCTGGCGGGCGAGGTGATGAACCGCTCGAACATCACCCTGCGGCTGGTTGAATTCAGCCAAGCCATGATCGGCCACCTGCGCGGCGGGCTGGCGCATGTCAATGTGCTGTCGTCGATGCTGTTTGCCGGGCTTTCGGGCTCTGCGGTGGCCGATGTCTCGGCCTTGGGGTCAATGCTGATCCCCGCAATGGAAAAGCAAGGCTACACCCGCAGCTTTGCCGCAGCAGTGACGGCGGCAAGTTCGATCATCGGCCCGATCATCCCGCCTTCGGGGATCATGATCATCTATGCCTATGTGATGGGCGAAAGCGTGGCGGCGCTGTTTTTGGCCGGCATCGTGCCGGGCATTATGATCGGCGGCGGGCTGATGCTGCTGATCCATTTCATGGCCGATCACTACGACCTGCCCGCCGCCACCCGCCGCGCCACATGGGGCGAGCGGGGGCAAGCCAGCCTTAAGGCGATCTGGCCGCTGATGACGCCTGTAATCATCCTGGGCGGCATTCTGGGCGGCGTTTTCACTCCAACCGAGGCCGCCGCCATCGCGGTGGGCTATTCCACCCTGATCGGCCTCTTTGTCATGCGCACGCTGCAATGGTCTGACCTGCCCGATGTGCTGACCCGCGCTGGCATGACCTCGGCCGTGGTGCTTTTGCTGGTGGGGGCTGCGATGGCGTTCAAAACCGTCGCCAGCCTGTCCCATACCCCCGAACTGCTGGCCAGCATCATCCTTGGCCTGTCAGACAACCCGTTGATCCTGTTGTTTCTGATCAACATTTTGCTGTTCATTGTTGGCATGTTTCTGGATGCCGGCCCCGCGATCATCATTTTGGGGCCAATCTTGGGGCCGATCTTCACCTCTTTGGGTGTCGATTCGGTGCATTTTGCCATCATCATGGCGGTCAACCTGACGGTTGGCCTGCTGACCCCGCCGATGGGATTGGTGCTGTTTGTCACCTCCTCGGTCTCGGGTTTGCGCGTGGAAACCATCGCACGCGCCACCCTACCGTTTTTGGCGGTCGAAGTTCTGGTGATCTTTTTGATCACCTACTTCCCCGCCCTAAGCCTGACGGTGCCAAGGATCTTTGGCTTCGTCCACTAACAGACGTGTTTAAACAGGGAGAAGACAATGCTTAAGAAAACACTAAAATCGCTGGTCTTGGCCAGCCTGATGATGGGGACCTCTGTCGCTGCAATGGCACAAGAGATCACCCTGCGCGCCACCGCCAATTCGAATGAAAACGACGAAGACTATGACGGTCTTGTGGTGTTCAAGAACTATGTCGAGAACGCCTCGAACGGTGCGATCAAGGTCGAGCTGTTCATCGGCACCCAGCTTTGCGCCAAGGGCGATGAATGCTTGGCAGGCGTCGCCGATGGCTCGATCGACGTCTATATCTCGACCTCGGGCGGGGCTGCGGGGCTGTTCCCCTATATTCAGGTGCTGGATCTGCCCTATCTGATGTCGGATGACCGCGTCGCCGAAGCAGCGCTGACCCAGACCGATTTCACCAAAACTCTGCGCGAAATGGCGCTGAAGGATTCGGGCGACAAGATCCGTCTGATGACCGTCGGCAACACCGGCGGCTGGCGCAACTATGCCAATACCAAAAAGCGCGTCAGCGGTCCGGGCGATCTGGCCGGCCTGAAAATGCGCACCGTGCCAGCTGATCTGCCGCAGTTCGTGGCCACCACGCTTGGCGCCTCGCCGACCCCGATCGCATGGCCAGAGCTGTTCACCTCGCTGCAAACCGGCGTGGTGGAAGGCACCGCAAACGGCATCACCGACATCATGTCGATGAAGTTCCCAGATGCAGGCCTGAAATACCTGACGCTGGACGGCCATTCTTATATGGGTGCCTTCTGGTGGATGGGCCAAGACCGCTTTATGTCGCTGACCGATGCGCAAAAGCAGATCGTGGTCGACGGCTTCTCGGCGCTGCAACAGGCGACTTTCGCCAGCCCCAAGCGCAAAGAAATCCAAGCCTATGCCGATTTCAAAGCCGCTGGCGGTGAAGTTTACGTGCCAACCACCGAAGAAAAAGCCGCCTTCAAGGCATCTGTCGCGCCTGTGATGGATTGGTTCAAAACCAATGTCAAAGGCGGCCCAGAGGTTCTGGCCTCCTTCGAGGCTTCGGTTGCCAAAGCCCAAACCATCGTCGACGCCGAGCGTGCCGAGTCGTTGAACTAAACCAATCGGGCGCCCGAGATATCGGGCGCCCCCTTTGCTCTGCACCGCGCACCAGCCGAAAAATCTGCTCTACTTTTCAACCCTAATGCGTTACAGTAACGACTAAAGTCAGCTTTAGGGCGAAATAGGGTAGCGTTACAGCATGAAATTAAGTGCAGGACAGGCCGCCAAGGCAACAGGGAAAAGCGTGCCAACCATCACGCGGGCGATCCGGAACGGGCTTATCCCAGCCAAAAAGACAGACCGGGGTGGGTTTGAGATCGACCCTGTCGCGCTTTTTCAGGTTTTCCCAGCCCTAACGCCCGTTCATGACGTTACCGTAAAGCCCTTAAACCCCGAACCACTTGCGCCTCAAAATCTGGCGCAGGGCAAGGTCAGGCTCTACCAAATATCGACACCCCCTAAAGCCGTTCGTGACGTTACAGTAACGCCTCCCGCCCACGAAACCCCCAGCACTGCCTATGCGTTACACGGCAAGTTAAGGCAGCTGGAAGAGGCTTTGGCCGAGACAAAGGCAGAAAGGGATGCTTGGCGGCAACAGGCAGAAAGATTAACCGCAGCTCTCGCCGAGGCCAACACGGCGCTGACCGCTTCGAAAGGCTCGCGCTGGCCTTGGTCGCGCAAATAGGCTTTGGCGCAGGCAGCAGGGCGGTTGATTTGGCCGGTTGCAGCACATCCTGTAATGGCTGCAAAGTCATTTTGTCTGCCGTTGCGCCAGCGGCAGATGGGCAGCGCAAAGTGCAGCGCAGGCCCCGATTATCAGCCAATGCGGTGCCAGCCCTATAAAAACTGTGTCGCGCCTGATCCCGCGCCGTGGTGACATTTCCGCCAAACAAGGCCGATCTGGCACCCTGTACAGTCTTCCGCAAGTTGCAAATCGGTTTGCACATATCACAAAGACTCAATAGACATATACGAAAGGGTATTGTTGCTGAAGTGTAATTGATTGGATTGGTGAAGAATGCCCACATTGCGGTGGCTGACGCGGGATCAGGATGTGCGGGCCACGGAAAAGGTGCCGTACCGACTGCTGGAAGAGGTGCCAAGTCTGGGCTACGGCGACCGCGACACGGGCAATATGCTGATCCAAGGCGACAACCTTGCCGCGCTGAAATCGCTGCTGCCGTTCTATGCGGGGCAAGTGAAGTGCATCTATATCGACCCGCCCTATAACACGGGGTCGGCGTTCGAGCATTACGACGACAATCTGGAACATTCGCAATGGCTTGCGATGATGTGGCCTAGGCTGGAGTTGTTGCGCGAGTTGTTGGCAGAGGATGGGTCGATTTGGGTCAGTATTGATGATCGGGAGGCGCATTATCTGAAAGTGATTATGGATGAGGTTTTTGGGCGGGCGAATTTTGTAGCCGATGTCATTTGGCGTTCATCTGATGCACCAAACAATGATGCGAAAACATTCTCTCTTGATCACAATCATACTTTAGTTTTTTCCAAGAGTAGCGGGTGGCTATCCAATTCACTAGATCGAACAGAGGGGCAAACCGCGCATTATAAGGACCCAGATGGCGATCCACGAGGGCCTTGGTTTGCAGGCAATTTGTCGTCACCTAAGCCACGCCCAAACCTTACATACACAATATTATCGCCGACTGGCAAAACGATTCAGCCACCCTCAAACGGTTGGCGTTGGAAACGCGAGACCCTTGACGCAATGATTTTGACCGGCGAAATAAGGTTTAATTCTGAAGGAACCAAA